>NZ_LRDR01000050.1:0-349 GCF_001541635.1 Acinetobacter sp. LMB-5
GTTATTTCTCTCTAAAATTAAATACTTCTTCAATAGATACACTTTTGTGCAAAGTGATGACATTGTGATGACACTTTGGTGCAACATGGTGACAGTTCTGTGCATGTTGATGGCATTGTGATGACACCTTGGTGACATTTTGGTGACACTGAATCACCTTATTTTCAACTGAATGCGTCCAAATGCGCCTCGACGAGTCCTAATGAGTCTTTTTTAGGGTTTTTGAACGACGTCGACCTATAAAGTCATGTCAAAATACGCCCTTTTGCGCCCTAATGAGTCACTATGAGTCGCTTTGTGTCCAAACTGGATTTTTTAAATAAAACATAGGCACGCTGTCGATGTATAC
>NZ_LRDR01000051.1:0-571 GCF_001541635.1 Acinetobacter sp. LMB-5
AATGGCGACGGTGTAATTTTCATCGTGAGGTAGCCACATGATGATCGTGTTATCACGGCGCGTTACAAAAGCGCTGTAATCGTCATAGACATCATTATCGTTAGGCTTGATGTCGAACTCCTTTTCAAGCGCCTCTATGGAGTTAGACCAAGCGAACTTCACGTGATAGAGCGGCACGCGCGAGGTATAAATTTTGTCTTTCATTACTTCGTATCCAGTTTAACAAACTCAGCTTGCAGCTTGGCCAGTTCGTCTTTGGTGAAATACTTCACGTTATAAACGCTCGATTCTTCAAACGCAGAAACCAACATTACTGCCACGCGTTGATTATCTAATGCAACATGGTACTGCAGCGTCGGCAGCCACTCACCACCATCAAGTTCATCAAAGCCAAACAGGATGCCATCAACATCATCGAGATTTGTGCCGGCTAATTTTTCTTTGAACGGATTGAGCTCTGGCGTTTCTTTGATTGCCTTGTCGAGAACGGCAGTGGACACTCTGCTTTTTGCGGCTTGATTGATTTGCTCTTGGATAACGGATTTGCTTTGTTCATATGAGTAGCTCAGCA
>NZ_LRDR01000052.1:0-556 GCF_001541635.1 Acinetobacter sp. LMB-5
GCACCTACAGTACGACCACCTTCACGGATCGCAAAACGCAGACCTGGGTCCATTGCGATTGGGTGGATTAATTCTACTGACATTTCAACGTTGTCGCCTGGCATAACCATTTCAACGCCGTCTTGTAATTGGATTGCACCAGTTACGTCAGTTGTACGGAAGTAGAACTGTGGACGGTAACCATTTAAGAATGGAGTGTGACGACCACCTTCTTCTTTAGAAAGTACGTATACTTCTGCGTCGAATTTAGTGTGCGGCTTGATTGTACCTGGTTTAGCAAGTACTTGACCACGTTGTACGTCTTCACGCTTAGTACCACGAAGTAAGATACCACAGTTCTCACCTGCACGGCCTTCGTCAAGAAGTTTACGGAACATTTCTACGCCAGTTACAGTTGTTTTAACTGTATCTTTAATACCAACGATCTCTACTTCTTCACCAACTTTAACGATACCAGCTTCTACACGGCCTGTTACTACAGTACCACGACCAGAAATTGAGAATACGTCTTCGATTGGCATTAAGAATGCTTTATCGATAGCACGTTCTGGTTCTG
>NZ_LRDR01000053.1:0-543 GCF_001541635.1 Acinetobacter sp. LMB-5
AATTTCATAATGGCATTCTCATTCGGTTGTTTAGTTTGCACTCCAGCATTGGAGAACAGAAAAATAGCGTCGCTTTCACCGTCATCGCTGAGCTCGACGACATCCAGCGTTTTGATGTTTGCAGCAGGCGGCAAAGAGCCAAGCTGAGCTACGTGGTGAAGGTAGAATTCGCCAGGTTTGCCAGGAAGCGGATAAATGCCGGCGCTTTGACCTTCGAAATACCCTTGGTCTTCTAGCTCTTCGAGTTCAGGTGTGTAGTGCTGCTCGCACAGCAGTACCGCTTCACCTTTGTCGTTAGTGCCAATGCCACGAACATCAACGCGGCCTAATGCTTTAATCTTGTCGTCACCTTTACCAGGGTGTCCTAGCGTAACCGGAGGACGTGAACCGCCCGAGTTACGAACCACAGACTCCAGCACAGACTTGTCAACAGGTTGGCCATTGCGCTGGATACCTTCACCAACGAGCTCTAATTTGCGAATACGAGGCATGACTGACTCCTTACAGCGAAATCGTGATGCCGCCGCTACCAGGTTCATCGGC
>NZ_LRDR01000054.1:0-309 GCF_001541635.1 Acinetobacter sp. LMB-5
ATGGCTGCTTCTAAGCCAACATCCTGGCTGTCTGAGCCTTCCCACATCGTTTCCCACTTAGTAGTAATTTGGGACCTTAGCTGGCGGTCTGGGTTGTTTCCCTCTCCACGACGGACGTTAGCACCCGCCGTGTGTCTCCCGGATAGTACTTACTGGTATTCGGAGTTTGCAAAGGGTTGGTAAGTCGGGATGACCCCCTAGCCGAAACAGTGCTCTACCCCCTATGGTATTCGTCCGAGGCGCTACCTAAATAGCTTTCGGGGAGAACCAGCTATCACCAGGCTTGATTAGCCTTTCACCCCTATCCAC
>NZ_LRDR01000055.1:0-230 GCF_001541635.1 Acinetobacter sp. LMB-5
TCCAGGTTTGATTGGCCTTTCACCCCTAGCCACAAGTCATCCGCTAATTTTTCAACATTAGTCGGTTCGGTCCTCCAATTGATGTTACTCAATCTTCAACCTGCCCATGGCTAGATCACCTGGTTTCGGGTCTATATCCAGCGACTGAGTCGCGCAGTTAACACTCGCTTTCGCTACGGCTCCCCTAGATGGTTAACCTTGCCACTGAATATAAGTCGCTGACCCATTAT
>NZ_LRDR01000056.1:0-540 GCF_001541635.1 Acinetobacter sp. LMB-5
ACCAGCATCGCCTTCCAACGCTTTAAGCGCAGAACCACGGATAACTGGAGTGTCATCACCAGGGAAGTCATAAGTAGAAAGAAGTTCACGAACTTCCATTTCTACTAATTCAAGTAATTCTTCATCATCAACAAGGTCACACTTGTTCAAGAATACGATGATGTAAGGTACACCAACCTGACGAGAAAGAAGGATGTGTTCACGAGTTTGTGGCATTGGACCGTCAGTCGCAGCACACACAAGGATCGCGCCGTCCATCTGAGCAGCACCAGTAATCATGTTTTTAACGTAATCGGCGTGGCCCGGGCAGTCAACGTGTGCGTAGTGACGAATTGGAGAATCGTATTCTACGTGTGAAGTATTAATTGTAATACCACGTGCTTTTTCTTCAGGTGCTGAGTCGATTTGTGAGTAATCTTTCGCTTCACCGCCGTAAGTTTTTGCACAAATTGTTGCAATCGCAGCAGTTAAAGTTGTTTTACCATGGTCAACGTGACCGATTGTGCCCACGTTTACGTGTGGCTTATTACGTTCAAACTT
>NZ_LRDR01000057.1:0-526 GCF_001541635.1 Acinetobacter sp. LMB-5
AAGCGATAGAAAGCATTTTAGAAGAAATGCTTGCCGATGGTTTTGATGTGTTAGGACTAGAAGACCAGGGAGCATTGATTTATAAAGAAGATCAAAGCTACAGTTTTTGTGATGTTTGGTTACAAATAGAAATTGACGTAAGCAAATACAGTGGTAAAAGCCAAAGAGTCAATATTTCTCTACCAGAATCACTACTAGCTGTGATCGACCGTAAAGTAGAGAATAGTGATCTCTATCGAGATCGAAGTCATTTCTTAGCTATCGCAGCCAGAAATGAGCTGTGATGGTTAAAGTACAATAGTTCCAAACATAATGGCGAAGTGTTAATGACATTTCGCCATTTTTTTATTTGCATAAGGTGACGGCGTAACCAATGATTTTATGAGGAGCTGCGCGACGAATACCAGAACGCGCTCACGTAGTGAGTAAGAAGCGTCCTATCCGTACGCTCAGAAGCTTTTTTGGGTTCACAGTGGTTCCGGTATGAAAATTGCCCTTCGCCCTGCTAGACCCTGATTTGCGCTAT
>NZ_LRDR01000058.1:0-251 GCF_001541635.1 Acinetobacter sp. LMB-5
GTAGAGTGTTGACTAAGGTCGATTTTCCTACCCCAGAAGAACCGATAAAGGCGACGGTTTGACCTTCGCCACACCAACCCATCAACTTGGCGACGTCTGACTCGTCCAGACCGTTAACGCTTTCTACCATAAGCAATGGATCGAGCTTTTGTACCTGAGCTTTGAGCTCGTCAGCGTCGTCACATAAGTCTGCTTTGGTCAGTACAATTACAGGTTCTACATCGGCTTCATTGATGAGTGCCAAGTAGCGC
>NZ_LRDR01000059.1:0-237 GCF_001541635.1 Acinetobacter sp. LMB-5
AAGCTGCGGCGTTCAAGTAAACGAGAAAACTGCTGCTGGTGGTTGAGTATCACCCAGTCACCAACGGTCATGCTGGGTAACGAGGTATGGATAGGTAAGTGAGTTTCACCTTGTTCGCTAACCACAACGTAACCACTACGATGGTGAGCAATCACTCGCGCGAATAGCGTGTTCTCGTAATCGTCTAGCGTCAGTTGTTGTTGAAAAAACGGTTTCCAACCTAATAGCTTTAATGGG
>NZ_LRDR01000006.1:0-382902 GCF_001541635.1 Acinetobacter sp. LMB-5
AAAATCAGTTTCAGCTGATGAAATTATTTTAAAACAGGCTAGCGCGGATAGAGTTATTACGTTCAATGATTCAACTGCCACCATTCATTTTGGTGAGGGACAATTATCATCTATTGTATTTGATGATGGAACAGTCTGGGATAAGGCACAAATTGAGCAACATATTGCCAAAACTGTACTGGGTACAACTGGTAATGATGTATTTGAGGCAATTACAGCAGATCAAACTTATTCATATACTTTAAATGCGGGCACAGACACGTTAATTTTTAATGTTCTTGATAATACAGATAATTTAGGCGGAAATGCTAAGAGTGAGTGGACGGATTTTAATCTCGTAGAGAATGATAAAATTGATTTGTCTCAATTGCTTATAAATGAAAATGGAAATCTTCAAGATTATATTTCTGTAAAAGATACTGAGGTGGGGCTAATTATTTCAGTTGATAGAGATGGGTCTAGTCAATCTACGTATCATTCGCAAGAACTAATTTTGCTTACTGGTAAGCATGATACTTTAGAGAACTTAATAGCTTCAAATACCTTTATTCACTAAGTTGTTTAATAATAGACTAAAAAAGAGACCAGTTAATGGTCTCTTTTTTTTAACTCCCAACGATCCGCTTCTCAAGCATCTCCATAAAAGTTTTTAAAATAATATTGTGGTTTTTGCCCTTGTGAGTAATTAAACAAATGGGTGTGCTGTAATGCATTTTCTCCTTTGAAACAGCTTGCATAAAACCATCTTCAACCCATTTTTTTGCATAGTGGTCGGGTAAAAAACCCAAGAATTTTCCAGTTAAAATCAGAAATGCGATGCCTTCACGGTCACTTGCTGTCGCCTTACAGTCTAAAAGCTGATGCAACCTTGCTGCTTCTGGTGTGATCGCATAATTAGGAAGGACCGCTTGCCATGTTTTTAACTCATCTAGATTCATATTGCTGCACTGGCTAAACAACGGATGGTTTTTGCCACAGTACAAAAATGAACTTTCACTATATAAGTCGAAATAGTCTAGACCAGACAAAGGTGTAACAAGTGGAATAACGCCTGCGTGCAAACGGTTATCGAGTACACGGCATTCAATATCTGACAAAGTACTCATACTAATGTTAATAATAACCTCGGCATGTTCCTCTGCAAGTTGGGTCAACGTATTGGTGATATAGCCTCTAGGCATAGTCACAAGATTGTTAATAATCCCGATATTAAACTCACCCTTAAGGCGGTTATGCATTTGATTGACTTTAGAACGAAAGTCTTCAATCGCCGCTGTGAGTACTTCGATATATTCTAAAATTTCCCGTCCTTCATCGGTCAAGGCAAACCCAGCACGGCCTCGCTGACATAGTCGAATGCCTAAACGATTTTCTAAATCACTCATATGCAAACTAATTGCAGAACGACTAATACCTAAAATACTTTCGGCAGATGTAAAGCTGTGACAGTCGCAAACCGTTTTAAATATTTTAAGTAATTTAATATCAAAATCAGTGACTTGATTTAATTTTTTAGGTTTCATTTAGTTTTGTTTTTTTAAATCTAAACTCAAGATAATTTGAATTTATCAAACTTATCACGCTATGTACACTCAAACCATAATTTGAAAATAAACAGGAATGGTTATGTTTGATACGGATAAATTCAGCGACTCAGAGCATACTTTGGATGCGGTTCAAACTAATAACAATATGCATATAAATTATCAAGCACACTGGATGCCTTTCTCTGCAAATCGAAACTTTGCTAAAGATCCGCGTATGATTGTGGGTGCAAAAGGGTCGTACTTAATTGATGATTCGGGCCGTGAAATTTATGACTCACTTTCAGGCTTATGGACTTGTGGTGCTGGTCATACGCTTCCTGAAATTCAACAAGCGGTGAGTGCTCAATTAGGTCAGCTCGACTACTCGCCAGCTTTTCAGTTTGGTCATCCGTTGTCTTTTAAGTTGGCAGATAAAATTGTTCAGCATATGCCTGAAAAATTACAACATGTTTTCTTTACCAACTCAGGTTCAGAGTCGGCAGATACCGCTATTAAAATGGCGCGTGCATATTGGCGTATTAAAGGTAAACCGAGCAAAACAAAATTGATTGGTCGTGCCCGTGGCTATCATGGTGTAAACGTTGCTGGAACAAGCTTAGGCGGTATTGGTGGCAACCGTAAAATGTTTGGTCAGCTTATGGATGTAGACCATTTACCGCATACCTTGCAGCCGAATTTAACTTTTACCAAAGGCTGTGCAGAAACAGGTGGGATAGAACTTGCCAATGAAATGCTTAAGTTAATTGAATTACATGACGCTTCAAATATTGCAGCCGTAATTGTTGAACCTATTTCCGGTTCGGCGGGTTGTATTGTACCGCCAACGGGTTATTTACAACGTTTAAGAGAGATCTGTGATCAGCATGACATCTTGTTAATTTTTGATGAGGTGATTACAGGTTTTGGCCGCTTAGGAACATGGACGGGAGCAGAATATTTTGGGGTTACACCAGATATTTTGAATTTTGCGAAACAAGTGACCAATGGTGCCATTCCTTTAGGTGGTGTGGTGGCAAGCCATGAAATTTACTCAGCCTTTATGCAACAAGACTTACCAGAGCATGCCATTGAATTTACCCATGGCTATACCTATTCGGCACATCCGGTTGCTTGTGCGGCTGCTTTAGCTGCGCTTGAAGTTTTAGAGAAGAAAAACTTGTTAGCTCAATCTGCGGCGTTAGCACCAACCTTTGAAAAAAAGTTGCATGGCTTAAAAGGCGCACCGCACATTTTAGATATTCGTAATTGTGGTTTGATTGGTGCTTTGCAGTTAGCACCACGTGATGGCGATGCCACAATCCGAGGCTTCGAGCTTGGTATGAAACTCTGGAAAGAAGGGTTCTATGTCCGCTTTGGAGGAGACACGCTTCAGTTCGGTCCAATGTTTAACAGTACAGAAGCAGATATTGACCGCTTATTGAATGCTGTTGGCGATGCACTTTATCAAGTGAATTAAGGCTTATAAACATTTTAAGAGCATCGGTAAAGTCTATAGATGCTCTTTAAAAACTAAATGAAAAATACAGTTTGATCTGAAAACTAATTGTAGTAAGGAGTAACAATAATGACAAATGGCCTAGAAAATTTTAGCTATGAAGAAGTTTCAACTGAAAATAGTACGCATAGTGAACAAGCCAAAAAAGTGCTAGGGCATTTCATTCAAGGAAGAATTGTATCTAAAACGGCAAGAAAACAGCCAGTTTACAATCCTGCGACGGGTGAAATTAGTAAAGAAGTCGAAATTGCAGATGCTCAAACGGTAAATGAAGCAGTTCAGGTAGCCGAACAAGCATTTCCTGCATGGCGAGATACACCAGTCATTAAACGTGCACGTGTCATGTTTAAGTTCAAACAATTATTAGAGCAAAATGCCGAAAAGATTTGTGCTTTGATTGGGCAAGAGCACGGTAAAATTTCCCATGATGCTCAAGGCGAATTACAACGTGGTATTGAAAATGTTGAATATGCTTGCGGCGCACCAGAGCTTTTAAAAGGGGAATATTCAAAAAATGTCGGTCCAGATATCGACTCATGGAGCGAGTTCCAACCGTTAGGTGTTGTCGCTGGGATCACACCGTTTAACTTCCCAGCTATGGTGGCTTTGTGGATGTTCCCAATGGCGCTGGTTTGCGGTAATTGTTTTATTTTAAAACCTTCGGAAAAAGCGCCTTCTGTGGTTTTATACCTTGCAGAATTATTAAAGCAGGCGGGTTTACCTGACGGCGTGTTTAATGTGGTGAATGGTGACAAAGAAGCGGTAGATGCCTTATTGCATCATCCTCGTATTCAGGCGGTTAGCTTTGTGGGTTCAACACCAATTGCCGAATATATTTACCGTACTGCAACATCCACGGGCAAACGTTGCCAAGCATTAGGTGGGGCAAAAAACCACGCGATTATCATGCCTGATGCCGATATTGATAACGTAGTAACTTCATTGTTAGGCGCAGCTTTTGGTTCTTCAGGTGAACGTTGTATGGCACTCTCGGTAGCAGTAGCCATTGGTGATGAAGTTGCCGATGTAGTCATTGATAAGCTGACTCAAGAAATGAAAAAATTGAAGTTCGGCAACTATGCAGATACAAGCAACGACTTTGGGCCACTTATTACCCAAGCACATAAAGACAAGGTACAAGCCTATATTCAAAGTGCAGAACAACAAGGCGCAAAAATTGTGGTAGATGGTCGTGATGCAAAACCGACAGGTTACGAAAAAGGTTTCTTTGTTGGACCAACTTTAATTGATCAAGTCACGCCGAACATGACCAGCTACCAACAAGAAATTTTTGGTCCTGTGTTGCAAGTTATGCGTGTGAATACTATGCAAGAAGCCATGCAACTCATTAACGACCATGAATATGGCAACGGTACTTGTATCTATACCCGTGATGGGGAAGCAGCACGTTATTTTAGCAGTCATATTCAAGTTGGTATGGTTGGTATTAATGTGCCTTTACCGGTACCTGTTGCTTACCATAGCTTTGGTGGTTGGAAGCGTTCATTATTCGGTGATTTACATGCTTATGGTCCAGATGGTGTCCGTTTTTACACACGCCGTAAAACCATTACGCAACGTTGGCCATCTGCTCAGGTCCGTGAAGCAAAACAATTTTCAATGCCAACTTTAAATTAATTATTGCAACAAGGGGAAAACAATAAGTTTTCCCTTTTTCATTATCGTAGGATTTTAAACATGTAATAGATTGTTTTTATAAATATATTTTTAAGGATTGAAATATGAATAATGATACAACAAAAAAATTAGGCGAAGGACTTTCAAATCGCCATATCACAATGATTAGTATTGGCGGTGTTATTGGTGCAGGTTTATTTGTCGGTTCATCCTCTGCAATTGCCAAGGCGGGCCCAGCAGTAATTCTTGCATACCTCATTACCAGCATTATGGTATTTCTGGTGATGCGAATGTTAGGTGAAATGGCCGTTTTAGAGCCGGACACTGGTTCATTTTCTACATATGCCCGTAAAGCGATTGGTCCTTGGGCAGGCTTTACCATTGGTTGGTTATATTGGTGGTTTTGGGTGCTTGCGATTCCGGTTGAAGCCATTGCAGGCGCTGAAATTTTACATTCGTGGTTTCCGAACGTTTCAGTTTCTATCTATGCGTTCTGTTTTATTGTGTTTTTAAGCTTGGCCAACTTTTTTAGTACTAAAAGTTTTGGTGAGTTTGAGTTCTGGTTTTCTCTAGTCAAAGTAGTGGCCATTATTGGTTTCATTATTATTGGTATTTTGGCAATTTCAGGTATTTGGCCTTTAGCTAAAAATGTTAGTGGAGTTGCCAATTTATATAACAACGCTGGGTTTATGCCGCACGGTATGGGCGGAATTTTATCTGCTATTTTAATTACGGCATTTTCATTCTTTGGAGTAGAAATTGTCTCGATTGCCGCAGCCGAGTCATCTAACCCTAAACAGAAAATTAGACGTGCCACCAATTTGGTGCTGTACCGTATTATTCTTTTCTTTGTGGTCTCAATGTTTATTGCTGTTTCACTTGTCGATTGGCGTTCACCGGACTTACAAAAGTACGGGACATTCCAATACGTTTTAATGAGCTTAAACGTACCGGGCACTAAACTCATCATTGATACGGTCGTGTTTATTGCCGTAGCGAGCTGTATGAATGCGGCAATTTATACGTCTTCTCGTATGTTATTCCGTTTGGGCACTCGTAGTGAAGCGCCACAAGCCGTAACTAAAATCAATTATGCGGGTGTACCTGCAATAGCTGTGTTTTCTTCAACTTTTATTGGTTTAGTGTGTTGTGTCATTAACTATGTATTCCCTGGAAAAGTATTTGGCTTATTGCTTTCAAGCACAGGGTCAATTGCTTTACTGGTGTACTTGGTTATTGCTTTCTCCCAATTGCGTTTAAGACATAAGTTAGAAGCAGCTGGAGCGGAAATACCATTTAAAATGTGGTTATTCCCATGGCTGACTTGGTTTGTCATCATCATTATTTTAAGTGTGTTGGCTTATATGTTCTTATCGCCAGCATATAGTTATGAAACCACTTTATCTTTAGGGGTAACTTCGCTTGTGGTGGGTTGTGGGTTGTTCGTCACGCGAAAGCGTAAAGCAACCAGAGCGGTTGCCATGAATTTAGATTAATTAAAAAAGAGACCATAAAAGGTCTCTTTTTTCTCTCATGTTCCAAGATTTAGACTAACTATTTAGTCGTATCTATTGATACTAAAACAGATAAACCAGGACGTAATAATTTAACATCTTTTTGATTTTCAATGAGCTTGATGCGTACAGGAAGGCGTTGAACGATCTTGGTAAAGTTACCAGTCGCATTGGTTGCAGAGATCGGAGAGAAAAATGCGCCAGTAGAAGGAGAGAAGCTGTCTACCACACCTTTTAGCTCAACGTTATAAGCATCTACATAGACATTAACAGGTTGTCCGATCTTGATTTTTTTTAACTCAATTTCACGGAAGTTTGCTTCTACATAGACTTGGTCTAAAGGCACAACGACCATTAATGGATTACCAGCACTCACAAAGTTACCTACGTTAGCTGACTTTTGACCAATCATGCCATCAATAGGCGCACGAACCTCTGTATAGCTCAAATTCAGTTTTGCTTTATCAAGTGCGGCTTGTGCTTGTTTAAGAGCAGCTTGTTTGGCTTGTACCTGAATCTTGTATTGGTTGAGCTGATACTGTGCATCAATCACTTTTTCTTTACTACTGTCTAAGTCAGCATATTGTTCAGTCAAAGTAGTTTTAGATTGCTGTGTAATTAATCTAGACTCGGCCCCAAGTGCCTGTAGTTGCTCATAACGCGCCGTATTGTCTTTTGTGAGTTTAATTCCAGCTTCTACTTTTCTTAGCTGTGCTTCTGTTTCTCGAATAACAGTCGGTTGTCTCTCAACAGCCAGCATCGCTTCACTCACGTCAGCTTGTGCTTTTGCATAATTAGATTCAGCTTCAGCTAAAGCAGCTTGATAGTCACGTGCATCAATTCTTGCTAAAAGTTGGCCTTTTTTTACGGTCTGGTGATCTTTAATGTAAATTTCCTCAATATTGCCAGATACCTTAGGGGCAATCGTTGAGTACTCTACATCTACCCGTGCATCGTCAGTTTTAACAACGGAAGAAGGTAAAAATATAACTTTTAAAACCCACAGAATAGATGCTAAGACAATAATAAACGCAATAGCCATAACCCAATGCTTTTTGAGAAATTGCACCTTGGTTAACTTGGGCGGTTCGGTATGGGGGGGGTCTTGGGCTTCGAGAGTACTCATAAAGATTTTCCTGAGTTATGACTATTCATTAACTTAATGAGAGCAATACGTGGCGGATAAGTTCGAACTGGCAAAATCAACATCACGATGAACAAAATAGCGGTAAGGCCAGCTAAGATGAGATATTGATCGCTAATAACTAAAACTGATTGTTGCGCTTGAATCGCAGAGTTGAGAGCAGATAAACCACCTGAAACACGATCTGCACCATTTGCAGTGAGTACAGGGGGAGTAAGTGGATTAATGAGAGGGCCTTGAATATTTTGGAAAACATGTTGGGCGGTATTTTCAATCAGCCGTGTTGAATGGTATTCACCGCGCACTCTATTGATCCAATCCAAAATACAGACACCCAGTACACCGCTAATCGCACGCGGGGTATTAATCATAGGGGATGCATAAATTGCCATAGTTGGGTGAACACTGTTTGTCCCCATCATTAAGAGCGAGAGCACGACACAGGTTTGCCCCAGACATGAGATTGCATGCCAAAAATAAAATTGGTCTTGATTCCATGTGGTATCAAGTTGACTTGCACCTAGGCAACCCGCAATGACCAGAAGTAAACCAAACCCGTGTACATATCGGCTATCCACCCAAGCTTGATTTAAAAGCTTCACAACAATAGGAATATAGATAAATTGCAATGCCGCAATTTGTAAGCCAATCCACATGGTCTGAGTGGGTTTATAGCCATGCACTGCACTTAAGTAATTGAGTGGTAATGTGCTGGTGGACATACCAATAATGACAAAGCAAAAGAGTGCGAAAACAGCATAAGCAAAATTTCTGATTTCGAGCATTTGCGGTTTAATGAGTGGTGACGGATAACGCCACTCATGTATGAAAAACCAAGGTAAAGTAATCGCACTAATTAAGGCTAATACACAAATTAATTGGGAATGGAACCAATCTAAATGATTGCCATGCAACAACATTGTGCTCAGGCTCGCTAAGCTAATAATCGCTAAAATGGCACCCATCCAATCGTAATTTTTTATTCTTGAATAATTAAGAGGATCTTGGGGAATACCAAAATACACCAGCGCAGCGCTTAGCGCACAAAAAGGAATGGTTTGGAAAAATATCATTTTCCATCCAATTACATCTAAATAAAAAGCTGAGAGTGCAGCACTTAAGTTGGGAAAGAATGTCGCAGTTAATGCATAGCAGGCTAATCCCCATAGTCGAATATCAGGTCCTAAAAATCTAAGCGCACAGGCCATGAGCAAAGGAATCGTTAAACCATTGGCGAGCCCTTGTAAACCACGTAATAGATAAAAGATTTCGATATTTGGACTAAAAGGAATTAAAACGCTAGAAAAAAGGCAAAGTCCTATAGCAAAAAGAAGAACTCTGCGCATAGAAAAAATGACTGCCCAACTCGTAGACAGGATCATGCCAATAATCATCGCACTTGCGTAAATACTGTTAACCCAATAACCCGAGTCGACACTAATGCCCATAGCACCTCGAATGTCGACTAAAGTAATGCTGGTAATTCGGTTATTAAATTCAACAGTCATTGCAGCAAATATTGCACCTGCTAAACCGATGAGTGGTTTTGTATTCATTTTTTACCTTAAATCTTAAACATCCATTCATTGCACGGAGCAGATATTTACTGAACTGTACCGATCGGTACTCTACTCTTTAATTAAATTTCCGTCAATTCTCGATTTTGACGTTTTCGATGAGTTACACTTAGAATGAAATCGCTAAAATTTTTATAAGGTTAATATGTCTGTTACAACTAAAACCAATGAAAAAGATCAAAAAATTCTGGATGCAGCAACAAAGTTTTTTTTGATCCACGGCTTTAGTGGCACAACGACAGACATGATTCAAAAGGAAGCGGGGGTTTCAAAAGCAACAATGTATGGTTGCTATAAGAATAAAGAAGCGATGTTTGCAGCGGTGATTGAACGTCAATGTACCAACATGCAAAAACAAATTATTTTAGTTGAGACAAAAGCTGACAATTTACGCTCAGCTCTAACTGAAATTGGGAAGACCTATCTGTGTTTTATATTATCGCATTCAGGTTTGGCTTTTTTTAGGGTTTGTATTGCAGAAGCTGTAAGATTCCCTGAGTTATCTGAAAAATTCTTTGAATTGGGTCCAAAGCGTCTGGCAAATATCATTGCAGGATATCTAGAAAAATCCGTTAGACAGGGCGAAATTGAATTAAGCTCTTCTTCAGAAGTTGCTGCGAATATATTTTTATCGTTATTAAGAAGTGATGCTCATCTAAAATGTTTGACACATCCTGATTATTTAATATCAGAGAATGAAATTAGTACTTGGGTTGAATACGCTATTGATTTATTTTTAAAAAATATTAAGTATTGTCAGAGTTAGTTTCTTTATTAAATGATTTAAAAATGAATACTTTAAAATTATTTTATTCTCGAGTGATTTAAAGCTTAGTAAAATCGTTGCTTTGAAATTTTTAGTTAAAAAAGGAGTTGAATTGAAAACGAACTCCTTTTTAGCAAGATTTACGATTTAGACGGAATATATTTACGCATAGTAAAGATAAACAGCGTAAATAAAATACTAAAACCAAAAATAGGTAAGCTTAGCCCTAACACCAGTCCCACCAAGATTAACCCTGTTTTTTGTGAGCCAGTTGCACGGTTCCAAACTGATAAGCTTTGACCAACAAAGTGAGTTGTCATGAGTTTTAGATTTGAGTTTTTAAACGCAGCTTTATATCCGTAAATAATCATAATACAGAGTGCGAAAGCATAAATTGCCAGTACCAATTGATTTATCCAGCCAAATAAAACCCCAATATGCGCATCAACTCCCCAACGAGTGAGCTTTGCCACCAGTGAATAGTCTTTAAAAGCAAGTTGATCGATGACTTTATGGTGTTCCATATCAATTGCGATACTGTCTGCTTGAGTTGGCCATTTACGCTGAATTTCGGCGACTTCCCAAGCTTGATTACCACTGGTAGGTGGTTTGATTTGTATTTGTGCTGCGTCAATGCCATGTACTCTGGCGATTTCAAGAGCAGCATCATATTCACTTGGAATAATATTTAGGTTAAGGTTTTCACTGTGCGGCATGTCGTGATGCTCAGGGTGCATCACTGTAGGTAAATTATCTTCTTGAAGCGAAGTTGCCAATGTTGGGGTTTGCCAGCTGAGCCATTGACGAGCAACTCGAATATTATCTCCAGCCCACTCGGACCATGTAAGACCCGTAATGGCGATTATTAATAAGAGAGGGAATAACGCTAAACCCAACGTGCTATGCCATTTCAGTAATCTATTTTTTTCTGTTTGTCTAATTTTAAGATTTTGACGACGTTTCAACCAATTATATAGTCCAGTTAAAGTCAAAATAGCTAACCAGCTTGCTGCCAGTTCACTATAAAAGCGACCCCATTTTCCTAGTAATAAATTGCTATGTAGTTGGTCGAGTGTAGTCCGAAACGGCAGAACCCCACTGGTACCATAAACCGCTAGATGGCCTTTGGCTTGAAGCGTAAAAGGATCAATAAAAACGGCTTCACTCGTAAAATCATGTATAGGATCTGAGAAAATTACACGAGTTGTTTGGTCAGCACTTGGGGCTGGTCTAACTTCAATCACCTGTGCAGACTTAGGCATTACTTGCTTTGCGGCTTCAATTTGCTGGCTCAGCATATGTGGCGGTTGCTTCAGTGGCTCAACATATAGAACATCTTTATAAATCGCTTGCTCTATTTGAGGCGTAATTGCATAGAGTAAACCAGTGATTGCTGCGAACAAGATAAATGGCGCAATAAAAATACCAGCATAAATATGAATTAAACGGTAAAGACTATGCCAGAAGGATGATTGGGTCAGCATCAGAAGAGAATGTTTGTCAGGTGTTGGACGGATTATAACGACTTATTTATCTTGATGCTGATTGAGCTGTAACCAGTATTAAATTATTTGAGTAGCTCTTAGGCATATTGTCTGGTTTGATAATTAAATGGTTTTTATTACTTGGTAAATTATATATTTTTTACTTACGCCTTAACATCTTATTTACATGACATATTTAATAATGAAACAACTTATTATTTAAAATAATCTTGATTCTTTAGCATACCTTTCGCTATAAGAACAGATGACATAAATATCAGAATTAAAATGTTAAAAACCGCTTATTTTAGGATAAGCGGTTTTATTAGAATAAAATTGTATACAGTCCCAAATTAATGATGGCCTTGGGAAATACCACCATTTCCATCTGAAAGACTAATTCGAATATTTTGCATCATGCCTTGATCTTCATGATCTAAAATATGGCAGTGCAATACAAAGTCACCGATGTAGCGTTCGTACTTGGTTCTAACAATGACTTTATAACTGGCTCCTTGTACGTTTTTAACCCAGATTGTATCTTTCCATGTCCCTTTTAGACCGCGATATTGTGGATCAGGGGCAGCCGTTTTGTCATAGTCATCCACGGCATTTATATCACTGACATCTTTACCGTTAGGGTCATACACTGCCACGACTTGAAATGGGTTTACATGAATATGAAAAGGGTGGCTGGCTAATTTAGAGGTGAGTATCCATTCATCGGTTTTGCCTAACTCGAGCGTACGGTCAATTCGATCTGGTTGATACGGTTTTCCATTCACCTGAAACTGAACTGGATCAGCATTTGTATCAATATTAAATTCTAAAAATTGTTTATTTGCTGTTGCTGGTAAGTCCTGATGAGGAACAAAATGACTAAGCTTTAGATTTTGTTGTAAATCTTGAAGCACAGCAGGACGCATATCTGGGGCAATATTGCGTACTGCATTATTGCTTAACGCCGTTGTTAAAGACTGAGGTGTTGAAGTGGCTTTATTAACTTGAATGATACCCAGCAAGCGTCTTTGTGAAAATGTACGGTCTACGTTAGCCGAAGCTGACGCCGCTTCATTAACTAAACAATAACGGCCTTCTTCAGGAAATTGCATTAATGCATCATAACGGTAACCCGGTTGAAAAACGGTAACTGTTTTATCCATAACCTGTTTAAAGGTTAGACCATCTGCTGCAATCAGGTGTTGGTTTACAATAGGCCCTGTACAGCTCTCACTTAATAATTTCTTTTCACCCATTGGGGTCAAATCGAGTTTGGAAGGAATATTTTGCATTTGACGAACGCTTAAGTTGATACTGTCGCGGACACCTGCATGTACCATTCGCCAACGCTCAACTTGTCCTGCAACCGCTTGAGTAATGAAAGGTTGTATTTCGCCATTAATACTCGTATATCGGCCTGATTTCCCCCAATCACCAGGGCCAAACCCCTGATAATCTCTAATTTCACCAATTTGATTGTTTTGGCAAATATAGTTGCCATTACTATCGGTTTCGATATTTCCGTTAGCATCATAGCAAGCATATTGGATTTGCTGAAAAACTAACGTTCTTTCTTTGAAACCATAAGTGAGTAAATCTAAATCACCTGTCTTATTTGGGGTAGGCTGACGATATCCACGAATAATTAAAGCTCCCGCCATACCACTTGCAACTTGAATAGCGGTTGAACCATGTCGATGTGGGTGATACCAAAATGTTCCTGCTGGATGATCGGGTGGAATGTTGTATTCATATTGGAAATTAACACCTGGATTAATCGAAATTAAAACGTTATCACTATTTCCTGCTGGGTTAATCCATAAACCGTGAGTGTGCATGTTAGTGCCATCAAAACAATGGGGTTTATTCACATCAAAATGATCGCCAGTACAACTTGGGTCTTTAGGAAATTTTTTGTGAGTAATCGGGTCTATATCAAGTTGATTATCTAAGTTTGCTCGTACAGTTTCTCCCGGAAATACTTCAATCGTCGGAGCAATATAAGGTGTATTGGGCTGTGTATCTGTACCTTGATAACTACGTAAAACAACTTCGTCATAACGATTTGTCGCTGGGTTCCATAGTTTGTTCCTCGTTTTTTTAACCTCCCATGTAAATAATGCTTCATTTGAAGATTGCATTTGCGGCGTATTTGTTGATGACACTGTCGGGTTGGGTGCAGCAAGTAATGCAACATGTTTACGTGCAACAGTCATATCGGGTGGGTCTTCTAATACACGTTCAGAAGAATCATTTGCTGATACACACCAACTTACTAAAGTTAGAGGCGTGCATAATATTAAATGGGCTATTTTCATAATGAATATAGGCCTGAAAAAATCAGGCCTCTCCCTTAATTATTATTTTGTAGTTTCTAAGCGAACCTGAGAAATACTCAAGCCTTGAGAGCTTACTTTTTCCTTCACTTGATCAAGCGTTAAATCAGTAGCAACAAACTGAACTTCTAAGTCTTCAGCCGCCAGGCCTAATTGCTTAACTTGATCACTGACTTGATACACCAATTGACCAATATGACCCGGATGTCCGCCGTGGTCATGATCTAACACACCGAAGTAGTTAATTGTGGCAACGTAAATTTTTTGGTCAGGTTTGTTTTTGGGAGATAGATAGATCTTATAGGTCAGATTTGGATTACCAATCATTTGGACATTATCTAATATTAAATAGGTTTGTCCTGATGAGAGCTTTGTTTGAGTAAGTTGACTTGAGTTCTCTAGGAAACTTGCAGTTTGAGGGGCTAAAGCTACTTTTTGAGTTACCCCCATAAGCTTAATGCTTTTATTACTGCTAACTGGTTTATGATTCATTTTAAATAGGTTTGCTTTTTCAGCACCTTTACTACTCATGACAGTAGCTTCAACTTTACAAGCATTTTCATTGGTATATCGCACTGGGATTTTACCGGGGGTGAATACATCAGCAATGGTCATGGTGACTTTGTTGCCGTTTTCATCTGCAAAGGTATATCGGGTGTCATACCAACTATCTGGCATACCTAAATTTTTCTTGGCCCATTCAAGCGTAATTGGTTGCCCATTTGCTTTTTTATTTAACCAGCATTGCCATAAGCGGTCGATATTTGCATGGTGCATATAAAATACAGGGTCTAAGCCTGCAATAGGTACAAATCCCATATCTGGTAGCACACAGTTTTTACCGACTGCACAGTGCATTACACCATGGGGTTGAGACTGTAATTGGTTAGAGAAGTCTGTGAAGTTATCCCATTTAAATGCTTGAGCAGCGCTGGCATTATCTGGATCTATGGCGCTGATATTTGCATTTAAACCCGGTGTACGGAACTGATCATATAAGGTACCTGCTTGTTTACCTCGGACCAATTGAGGGAGTGCTAAGCCTTTACCATTAGCAGCTTTTTCTTGGTAATAATCCCAATAAGGAAGAGAGTAATCTTGCCCAACATATTTACGTACTGTTCGCTCATAAAAATAAAGCATCATACGGTGCCAAGGTAAGAAATTTAGATTGCCATGTTGGCATGTACCCCAAACGTCATCGGTAAAACCATCATTTGGGACTGGTGAATTTTGAATATGCTTATAGTAACTGTCACATACTGCTTTACTATATATCTCTAAACACTGTGGCATACGGTATTGATTAACATAATAATCTTTGTCTGTTGCATGTTTACCTGTACCAAAATAGCCATGTGTATTGGCCCAGTAATTAAAGCTTGTACGAAACTCCGGTGATAAAGGGGGAGCATTATTATTTGCTCGCATTTTTTCCAGACCCTTTTGTAATGAGCTTACTTTGGCTGGATCTTTTGCAAACTCCGTGGCACTTATTCGTAGTGAGTCAGCATGAGTCGTTAAGCTCATACCACACAATAGAGTTCCTAAAATATAATAATTTCTCTTCATGATTTTAAATCCTTGTCATGTTTAATATTCTTATATGTGATTATTAGTAATGTATGAATTTACCCTTGGTTTGGGTAATTCTTAATCTAATCTAGCATATAAAGAAGTTTTTATTAAAGGTTTATATTTAATATTAATAATGAAAAAATTTAATTTTAAATCCTGTAATTTTTTAGAAAAACTTAATTATTTAGTATATTGTTTTTAATGTGCTTTTATTAATAATTAAAAGATTTTTAAAATAAAAATAATTATATTTTTTCTTAATGTATTTTGTTTTTTTTAAATTTATGGGTTTGAAGCCTCATTGTTAAATGAAATGTTAGATATGAAACTTTTTGATTCAAGTTAAATATTAAAAATTATTTTATTTGAATGGTTAGCATGCATGCTCTAAAGGTTTTGTATAGGGCTATCTATATTTTGAGTTTTAAAATAAAAATTACAATTACATGATTATTAAGTTTATTTTGTAATTTTGGCATTTTTATTGCTTAATTACTCTTATCTTTAGTACAACATTTGATTTACTAACTTATAAATGATGATTCAAACCGTCTTGCTCACTTATGGTGTTTTTTTCATATGAAAAATGCACCAAATAGGCACGTCTTTTTATTTTGCACTGTATTTGTGCAAGGCATGCCGTAATGAAGTTATTAGCTTCATTACTCACTTTATTCATCTTATATGGATGTTCTTCATCTGAACAAAGTGGTAAAGCGCAAGAAAAGTTAGCGGCCCATTCGATATGTGTCTTTGATAGTACAAATACAAAAGTCTGTGTAGCCAAACCCGCTCAAAGAATTGTTTCTCTGTTTGAGTCAGGTTTAGATGGCTTATATATGCTAGGGCAAGGTCATAAAGTGATTGGCATACCAGCCGAAGTATACATCCAACCTTTATTATTTAATGCCTACTCAAAAATAGATCAACGTATTGCCAATAAACAGCTTGCTACGCCTTCACAAGGGGCAAATGCAACCAATATTGAAAGTCTGGTGCTGTTAAAACCTGACCTGGTAATTGTAGGAAGCGGGCAGACCCAAACAATTGAACTGTTACGGCAGTTTGGCATTGCCGTATATGTCATGGAGTCAGGCACCTACAAACAAGTGAAAGAAGAACTTTCTGGAATTGCTATTCTGAGCGGAGCCCAAAAGCGAGCTCAGGAAATTTTAAATTTCTCTGATGAAATTGTGGCAGAAGTCGCAGCCAAAACGGCTCGTCAGCCAAATAAACAATCGATTTACTATGCTTGGTCTGGTGGCCGAATTTTTTCTACCTCGGGACGTCAGTCGATTACCAATGACTTTATTGAACTCGCAGGTGCTTGCAATATTGTTCAGACCGCTGCTAACCAACCCAACGTAAACCCCGAAACCCTCATTGAATGGAACCCTGACAATATTGTGCTTTGGAATACCAACCCAAAATTGATTTATGAACGAAAAGAATTACAGGGTTTAAGTGCTGTGCAAAACCGAAAGGTATTTAATTTGAGTCCTGCATTTATATATAACCCACACACCATCAAAATTATTATTACGGCGATTTATTTGAATCACAGTATTTATCCCGAACAGTCCGATTTACCTGTAAGTGCTTTACAACAGCGTATTTTAACCAAGTTGTATGGTGAGCACCTTGCCAAAGCGTTGGTGCAATAAAAATGGAAAAAATGAAATATTATTGGTTTTACCCTTTACCTTTCCTCATGATTTTTATCTCGCTGCTTATTGGGCCAACTCAAACATTGAGTGCATGGGATTATTTGCGGTGGGGTGTGCAAGCGGTTTTTGGTACGCCATATTTTGATGCTGAGCAATTTAGACTGATGCAAAACATTCTCGTAAATGTGAGATTACCCAGAATTTTACTGACCTTTATGGTGGGAGCTGCGTTAGCAACTGCGGGAAATGGTTTACAGGCATTGTTTCGTAATCCTTTAGTTGACTCATATGTACTCGGTATTTCATCTGGTGCGGCGTTTGGTGCAGCTTTAGCACTTTCTTTAAGTTGGCTTTCGCCAAATCTATCAGCCTTTATTTTTGGTGTGTGTGCTGTTGCCTTAACATATTTATTTGCACATCAAAAACATGAAAGCCAGACGTCTTTAGTCATGGTAATTTTATCGGGCATGATTGTTTCGGGGCTGTTTTTAGCAGGTCTCACGATTATTCAATATTTAAGTGATCCATTTAAATTACAAGCGATTGTGCAATGGACCATGGGCAATTTACATCAAGCTTCTTGGCAAAAGGTTCAATATGCCGTGCTGCCTATTTGTATTGGTCTTGCTGGATTATTTGCGATGCGTTGGCGCCTAAACCTAATGGCACTCGGTGCTGAAGAAGCGCAGGCCGTGGGTGTTAACCCAAGGTGGGAACAACTTCTTTTAATTGCGCTAGTGACTGTATGTACCTCAACTTCTGTGGCTGCGGCAGGTATTATTAGTCTATATGGGCTGTTTATGCCGCATATTGTGAGAATGTTGGTTGGGCCAGATCATCGCTACAGCATTCCTGCCAATATGGTGTTGGGCGGTAGTTTCCTACTCATGATTGATAACTTTTCTCGGGTTTTACTGACGTTTGAAATACCGATTGGTATTTTTACCATGCTACTTGGCGCACCATTTTTCTTATTATTAATGAAAACACAGAGGACTCATTGGGCATGATTCAAATTGATCAGTTAAATTATGCCTATGGGCACAAACAGGTTCTCAAAAACATTCATCTGGAGTTTCCTGAAAATCAGTTTTCCGTCATTTTAGGGCGTAATGGTTGCGGAAAATCGACACTTTTTAAATTGATGGCTGGCCTAGAACCTGTAAAAGATGGCTTGATTCGTTACTCTGGAAAACTACTATCGGACTTTAAAGGGAAAGATCGGGCTGCATTGCTCGGCTTTTTACCGCAGTTTCATAAAACTGTATTCCCATTTTTGGTTAAAGATGTAGTGATTACCGGACGTGCTGCTTTTAGCCGATATCGTCCTTCAAAATCAGACTGGGAACGTGTAGACCAAGCTTTGCTTGATTTAGACATTGAGCATTTACGTGACCGACCTTATACCGAGCTATCGGGTGGCGAAAGACAATTGGTCATGATTGCCCGTATTTTAGTGCAAGCCCCGAAAGTCATTTTGCTTGATGAACCAACCAACCATCTCGATGTTTATTATCAGTCTTATTTAATGAAAAAATTGCGTCAGTTGTCGCGGCAAAATTTTACGGTGATTGCGATTATGCATGATCCCAATTTAGCTTTTTTATTTGCCGATCATTTGTTTTTTATGCGCCAACACGAAGTCGTTAAGCCTGAGTCTAAAACACGAATCACCGATCCGAAGTTTTTAAAAAGTGTCTACGATGTTGAGTTCCATGAAGCCATGATTCAAGACAAAACGATTGTGATACCTGATCATTCTTGGCTATGAATATGTTGAATTATCAGCTAGTGGGAAAAACTGATTATGAGTCAGCGGTAGAGTTTGTGCTTTATACTAGACAGCTTTTATTCCCAGAAATTTATCATGGGCAAGTTCCCAAAGATTTACAAAATTTTGAGCAATATTATGTTCATGATCCATTGGGCTGCTTTATTACGGTAAAAGATCAAAACCGCATTATTGGCACCATTGCATATCGAGCTTATGACCATCGTTTTGATTTAAATTTGCCGTCTAATACGGTAGAAGTCGTTAAGTTGTTTGTATTGCCTGAATACCGCCGTAAGGGTATCGCAACCATGCTATGTAAAATGTTGTTTAGCCATGCCAAAAACCATGCTATTACTAGTTTCTATTTGCATACTCATCCATTTTTGCCAGCGGCTGAAAAGTTTTGGCGGCTCCAAGGCTTTGACGTTATTAAACGAGAATGGATTGATACGTATGACACCATTCACATGAGTAAATCTTTATAGCGCTTTATCATGCGCATGAAATCTTTTTTGAAAATGGGTAGGCGGATAACCCATAATTTTACTGAACATTGCAGTAAAAGCTGCCGAGTGTTCATAGCCCAAGCTAAAAGCAATTTCAGTAATTGAGATATTCGCTTTTAAGGCATTTAAAGCATAGATGATGCAGACCCGATTACGCCAAGTCTGAAAGGACATGCCCGTTTCTGACTTAAACCAGCGGTAAAAAGTCCGCTCACTTTTATTGTGGTCATGTGCCCAATCCTTAGGGCTGCTATGAATATCGGGATGCTGCATAAACTCAGCACACTGTTTAGATAATAATGTGTTGTGAGGCAGAGGAATAAACAGAGGTAGGGCTGGTGCAGCTTCTAACTCATATAACAACAAATCGATAAGAGCGCCGTCACGGCCTGCACGTTGGTAGTCAACAGGTAGCTGATTTGCCTGAATGAGTAGCTGATGTAGCAAAGGTGAGACTTGTATAACCTCGCAATATGATGCCTGTCTTGGTGCATGGTCTGCTTCTATATACAAACTATAAGTACTGACCTTAGATAGCCATACCTGATGTGGTTTGCCTGCGGGTATCCATACACCGCTATAAGGCAACACAAGCCATTGTCCATCTTCAGTTTCAACTTTCATGAGTCCTTCGGGTGCATATAAGAACTGAGCACGGCGATGGCTATGCGTATGTAACAAAGTATCAGCAGGATAATCTGACCCTAACGCTAGAACCGCTTGCGGTAGATGGTCTACATCATTAATTGGAATATTACGCATATATTTTTGGCTGAAATAAATAAAAATATGGCTTTTCTACGTTAGTTTGCCATAAGGCTATTTTATATCATGCCTCTATAAATATGAGGAAGATAATCATGCTATATGAGCTATTTTTATTTGGACTACTTTCAGGCATAACCACTTGGTTATTTGGCTTTGGGGGCGGTTTTGTTGCTGTGCCTTTGCTTTATACAGTCATTCTTCAAAAGTGGGGCAATGAAAGCAGTGTCAGCATACATGCCATGCAAATTGCCGTAGCTACATCAGCTTTTGTCATGCTCTGCTCGGCAAGTTTTGCAACCTTTCGGCACCATCGGTCTGGACATATAGATTGGCAAAAGATCCGCTTTTTAGGCGGTGGTATCGCACTTGGTGGAATTGTCGGTGCGTTAATGGCCTCATTGTTTAATGGAAATTGGCTTCGCTGGATATTTATGGGTTATGTGTTCATAACCATTATTGATTGTTATTACCGACCAGGGTTTATGGTGACATCAGTGCAAAGGCAACATGATGGTCAAAACAGCGAACTTATTAAAGGCGGAGTTATTGGCTGGGTTGCAGCACTTTTAGGGGTTGGAGGAAGCGTAATGACAGTTCCTTTATTACGGCGTCGGGGTAGTTCTATGGCAGAGGCCGCGGCTATTGCAAACATTCTCACGCTGCCTTTGTCTTTAACTGCAACGCTGACCTATTGTGTATTGTCAATTTGGCAATCTACACCCAACGGATTTATCGGTCTAATCTGGTTTGAAGCTACTTTATTCTTGGTTGCTGGAACATGGATTGGGCTATATTTTTCAGAAAAATTTATTTCAAAACTACCTGATTTATGGCGGGCAAAGTTGTATCCGCTACTTTTAATAATAGTTCTACTTGTCATGCTTTTAGTAAATTAATTTTTTATTTCAATTGTTTGAAGAATAATTTTTCTTAAATAACAAATCTCTAAATGCTCTAAAACTGTAAATTTTATGTCTTAAATGGCTTTAAAAAAAGTTTGAAAAATAGACTTGAAATATATAGTGGCTTTATGCCACTATATATTCATCGAAGGTCATCAGACAAAAAGAGGATGATATGGCTATCCAGCTTTTAGATGCGGCAAGAAATGAAATTCCAGTGAAATTTACGCAGTTTTCTGGTGGCGAGCGTCATGTTCAAATTGATGAGACAACCTTAGGTTCACTATCTGGCAAGGTATTGGTCCGTGCAAAGATGGCCTCAAGTCACGATGTGATGGACTATTTACTACTTGAAAA
This sequence comes from Acinetobacter sp. LMB-5, assembly GCF_001541635.1. Taxonomy (NCBI): domain Bacteria; kingdom Pseudomonadati; phylum Pseudomonadota; class Gammaproteobacteria; order Moraxellales; family Moraxellaceae; genus Acinetobacter; species Acinetobacter sp. LMB-5. The sequence goes on from NZ_LRDR01000006.1 coordinate 21,054, forward strand.
TATATTGCTGACTCAAGGCTTAACCGTTGACCTAGAAATTCCGTATTTTCCATATGCACGTCAGGATCGTATTTGTGCAGTAGGCCAAGCATTTTCACTTGATGTGATGACCAAGTTACTTAACATCAATGCCGACAAAAAAGCGGGCAAACAAGGCAAAATCACTGTTTGGGACTGTCATAGTGAAGTAACAACAGCCTTGCTTGCTGCCAATACTTCTTTTAGTGAAGTTGTGAATGTGAGTTCAGTCGACATCATCGAAAAGAGTGAAGCGCTAAGCACATTGTTAAAAGATGAAAAAACAGTACTGATTTGCCCAGACAAAGGGGCAAAAGCACGTACACAAATGGTTGCAAGTGCTTTTAATGGCGAGCGCAAACAGCCAATCACTATTGTTCAGTGTGATAAAAAACGTGACCCAGTGTCTGGCAAAATTTTGGGTACACATGTACATGCAACTGATTTATCAGGCCTCACAGCGGTCATTACCGATGACATTTGCGACGGCGGTGCAACCTTTATTGGTATTGCCAAAGAACTGCGTCGCCTCAATTGCCATAAGGTCGTTCTATATGTGACCCACGGTATTTTCAGTAAAGGAATAGAGGTTTTTGATGGACTGTTAGATCAACTATTCACCTCAGACAGCTTTCCACAACAACCATCAGACAAAATTTCAGTAATTGCTTTTGCAGCAAAATAAAGAGAACAAAGATGACGATTAAACTTAATCCATTAAACGCTATCGATTTTTATAAAGCGGATCACAGACGTCAGTATCCAGCATGTACAGAGTACGTGTACGCAAACTTTACACCGCGTTCATCTCGACTCGCCAAGATGTTACCTGACTTCGACGATAAAGTTGTGTTCTTTGGACTTCAGGGTTTTATCAAACACTTTTTAATCGATACATGGAATGAAGGCTTTTTTAAACAACCTAAACAAAAAGTAGTGGCTGCTTATAAACGCCGTATGGATAGTTCATTAGGTGAAGGTGCTGTGCCAGTTGATCACATTGAAGCGTTACACGACTTGGGCTATTTACCATTACGCATTAAAGCATTGCCAGAAGGTAGCCGCGTCAATATGCGTGTACCTGTGCTCACCGTGATTAACACTGACCCGCGTTTCTTTTGGTTAACTAACTATATTGAAACCGTGTTAAGTGCTGAGCTTTGGAAAAGCTGTACAACCGCCACTATTGCTTATGAGTACAAACGTTTATTAACTCAATACGCCGTAAAAACTGGTGCACCACTCGATTTTGTGCCTGTGCAAGGACACGATTTTAGTAGCCGTGGCATGAGTGGAGTTTATGATGCTGCTCAGTCTGGTGTGGGACACTTAACTAGTTTTATTGGAACAGACTCGGTTGCTTCAATTGACTACGCAGAAGAATATTACAATGCTACAGGGGTGATTGGGGTATCTGTACCAGCGACCGAACACAGTGTGATGTGTATGGGTACGGAAAACAGTGAGCTAGAAACATTTAAGCGTTTAATTTGCGAACTTTATCCGTCGGGTGTTGTCAGTATTGTGTCTGATACATGGGATTTTTGGCGAGTCATTACAGAATTTACGGTGGCTTTAAAACCTGAAATTTTGGCAAGACAACCCAATGCTTTAGGCTTGGCTAAATTGGTTTTCCGACCAGACTCTGGTGACCCAGTTAAAATTATTTGTGGTGACCCAGATGCCGAAGTCGGCAACCCAGCTTACAAAGGTGCAGTTGAATGTTTATGGGACGTGTTTGGCGGTACAACAACTGACCAAGGCTATAAAGTACTCAATGAACGTGTCGGTTTAATTTACGGTGACTCGATTACCCTAGACCGTGCACAGCGTATTTTAGAAGGCCTTGAAGCTAAAGGCTTTGCTTCAAACAACTTGGTGTTTGGGATCGGCAGCTTTACCTATAACTACTTAACTCGCGATACTTTTGGATTTGCTGTGAAAGCGACTTGGGGACAAGTGAATGGTGTAGGCCGTGAGTTGTTTAAAGACCCAATTACAGACTCAGGTGTGAAAAAATCTGCGAAAGGTCTATTACGCATCGAAGAAAGTGAAAATGGCTTTACCTTGTTTGATGAGCAAACAGCCGAGCAAGAACAAGGCGGAGCACTAAAAACCGTCTTTGAAAATGGTAAACTTCAATATGAGTGTACTTTGGATCAAATTCGTGAGCGTTTATCCATCGCATAACTGAGTTTAGATGAGCCGTTGCATGAGTATCGGCTCATCATTTTTATTGAGAGGCTGAACGTGACTATTCAAACTGAACAAGAATTCCTTGCCAGTTATGATCGCCGAGATTATGACGCACCTTTACTCACGGTCGATATGGCTATTTTCTCGGTATTTAATGGTCAGTTGCAGGTACTACTCATTAAGCGACCCAACTTTCCAGCTAAAAACCAATGGGCTTTACCCGGCGGTTTCGCCGATTTAACCCATGATCAAGACTTGATGGCAACGGCTTATCGTAAGCTAGTCGAAAAAACAGGAATTGCTTCACCTTATTTGGAACAAGTTGCCTCTGTCGGCAATGCCAAACGTGACCCGCGTGGCTGGGCTGTGACGATTTTGTATTTTGCATTAATCGATTTTAATGCCTATCAACACCAAGCATTGGCTGAATACAGTGAATGGGTGCCTGTAGCAAAAGCAAAAGATTTAGCATTGGCGTTTGATCATAATGAATTGCTCAGCTTGGCTTTAGAGCGTTTAACTAGTAAAACTCGCTATACCGCATTGCCAGCTAGTCTAATGCCCGAGTTATTTACACTGACCGAGCTGCAGACTATTTATGAAATTATTCTTGGGCAATCCTTAGATAAAAAAGCATTCAGGCGCCGTATGATAGAAGCAGGCGCAGTTGAAGAAACCAACCACAGTAAAATTGTGGGTAAACGACCAGCTCAGCTTTACCGTTATGCACTCGATTCCTTCGATTTTATATTTCCTCGCTCACTCGAATTACCCAGAAATAAAGAGGGTGAAGATAAGCAAAACAATGAGCTTTCTGACTAGCGCATATTTATGCGCTTTTGATTTATAATGCCGCGCTTATGATTGATGTCATGTTTTGATAAGCACTTTGCCTATGTCACACGTTTCTCCCTGCTTCCAGCAAAACCAGTTTTTTGTGTTGGTGGAATATCTCACTTCACTGCATGAAATTTATCCTGTAAGACATGAGTTTGCAGGGTATCCGGCTGCAATGACATTGGCAGATCGCGTACATTCAGATCATGATATTGCGCCACTTGAAGCCAGCAAAAGTTATCCTGACTCAATTGATAAAGTCTTACACTTTTCAGGTAAGGCCCGAGACATACAAGACTTTGAGCACTTTTTAGAACAAGCTCAAGCAGCCAATATTCAAAACTTGTTATTGCTTACAGGCGATAAACTCAAAGAACACCATAATGGTCGAGATGGACAGCCTCGTAGCCGATACCTAGAGTCGGTAAACGCCGTAATGGCAGCTAAGCAACATGGTGGTTTTTGTATTGGCGTTGCTTTTAATCCGTTTAAATATGTCGAAGCTGAGCGTGATGCACAGTATTTAAAACTGCATAAGAAGATTAAAGCAGGTGCTGACTTTATCATTACCCAATTGGGTTATGACATTGAAGCCTTAAAACAAGCCAAATCATTTTTAACTAAGAACAATTATTCGCAGCAAATACTGGCTTGTGTCATGCCACTGACTTTGGGCCGTGCCAATTTTATGGTGAAGCATAAAGTCGCTGGTATTGTAATTACTCCGCATATGCTAAAAGTTTTGGCAGAGGAAAAACAGGCAGGACATACAGACCGCGTTTATTTACGCTGTGCTTTACAGATTTTGATGTGTAAACACTTAGGATTTGCAGGAATTCATTTATCTGCTTGCCATAAGCCAGAAGAGCAAATGCTGCTTGAAAGCTACATTGAGCAATACAGACATCTGGAGCTTAAAGTTTTAGAAGAGCTTTGGAATTCACTTTGGCAAGTCACGTCAGGCAAAGAGTTTTCACCTGAAATTACACATTTTTCACGTCAGCCAACATCTAAACAATTAATTAAATATCGTCAGCTACATGTTATGCATGAAGCAATGTTTGGATCAAAAATTGCCAAGGGGCTTGGACGCTTTATTTTTAAAGCATCTTTTTGGGAAAATGCTTTAGTCGCTAAGGTATTAATTAAAACCGAAGTGCTCAGTAAACATAGCTTAGTGGGCTGTGAAAGCTGTGGTCAGTGTCGCCTAAGCGATACTTTATATATTTGCCCTGAAACGTGTCCAAAAGGTTTAGCCAACGGGCCTTGTGGCGGTACAACTTTAGACCGCTGTGAATTTGGTGACCGTGAATGCATTCACTCAGTCAAAGCAAGACTTGCTAAAGCTGTTGAACAAACCGAAATATTAAAAGAAAAACTGATTCCAACGGTACCACTTGAAACGAGAGGAACCAGTTCTTGGAAAAATTGGTATTTAGCGACTGAGGCTTAAGTTTTATATTAACCGTTGATTTGTCTTGCTAAAAAAATCAAATGATATGCTAAGGCACGGCGATAATTTAAAAATAACAATTGTTTGCCTTAATTATGTCCAATCAAAATGGCTATCGAGGAGTATACTTAAAGCAAATCTTTTGCGTTAAAGGAAAGGCTGTCTCAATGAAAAAGTTGGTTGCTGTACTTACTGTAATTGTTGTTTTAACTGGATGCGTTTACGACCCTGTTAATTACAACAAAATACACGACCAAGAGTTCCAAGATCACCTCAGGCAAAACGGTTAGTAATAAAAAAGCCCACTCAATGAGTGGGTTTCATTTTTATTTACATTCTTTATTTTTATTAAAACTGATGAAGGTATTCAGATTTGGTGCGATAAAGTATTTTATCCTAAATATATGAAAGTGAATAATCATCAATATGAACTATTTTATATAAATAAACTTGGGCAAAAAGAAAAGCTTATTTTATTGAATAATGAAAAATGCAAATAGTACATTTCATGCTTTCAAATGAGTTAACTAATAGTCTTTATTAATAAAAATTACTACTTCTAAGGTGGTTTTTAACCTTCTGAACTGGTAAATTTTACTCATTAATAATGATGGGCAATTAAATGAATAAAGTAACTATATTTCTATTAATAATTGGAATGACAAAATCCGTATTTGCTGGAACAGTTCCAAGAATAACTGAGGAAGAGCATGAAAAAAAATGCATCCAAATTGCCCAATTGGCTCAGCTTTTCATGACAACGAGACAAAATGGAGCCCCAATTCTTGAAGCACTGGAAATTGTTGATAAAGCATTTAAAGAAAAAGAGGATAAAGACCTAATAAAAGATATAGTAAGAGATGCTTATGCCCAGCCAACTTATACTGCTCCATCAATTAAAAAAGATCAGGTGAATGAATTCACTGCTAAACACTATTTAGCTTGCTCAGGTTATTAAAGCCCTCATTCGGTCTTGGATTATCAACAATAAAACTTGATAGAGATGGTTCTGGAATATTCTGCGAAGATACTGGTGGCCATGTGTTATTGAACAGAATTAAGTATTTCAATAATACTATTTATGTCAAAAATGGTATGACTTTATAAGTAAAGTCATTAGATAAAAACATATTAAAAGCTAGGATAACTCTGAGCGCTTCTAATTTAAATATGATCTACAAGGCTGATAACGACCTTAAACAAGCGTCATTATCTCATACTTACCAAATCAAAAAATAGATATGTTATAGAAAAGGATGGGTATTAAGTTCAAAGGAAGCACTTAGCCGATCCTCTCAAAATTCGATAGATTTCGTTATATAGGTAGAAGATGACCGCACTTTTAGAAAGGGATTTCAGCCCCTCTGAGTTTAGATTGTTTTCTGAAATATTATGGAAACTTGGTTCAGGGAAAGGGCAATACAACTTACGTGAAAATATCATTGCAGATATTGCCATCTTGTTGCGGGCTGATTTTGCCGAGTCTTATATTTGGGATTCAACGCATAACTTATCGAAAGAAGGTGTGATATGGAAAATCGATCCCAAAGCGATGGAGGACTATGAAAGCATTTGGCAATTTAATGATCCCATTACGGCACAGCTTCGTAAATGTCAAAAACCAACATTTGTAAATGAAGTCATGCCTCTCGCAGATCTTAAAAAAACCAGCTATTACAATGAGTTTTTGAGAACCTATGGTTTGTATCACGGCATAAATATTTATTTTGTCCGAAATGGTATGGATATTGGTGATTTACGTATTTGGCGTGCGAAAGATGCTGACATGTTTGGTGAACGTGAAAAAAGAATATTAAATCTACTTGAACCTTATTTTACTCAAGCCTTACCACTAGATTTGTCAACACAATATGGTCTGACTCCAAGAGAACAAGAAGTGGTTCATTTAGTCTCTAAAGGTTTAAGTGATAAAGAAGTGGCAAGTTTACTTGGTATTGGTTTTACCACTTTAAGAACCCATCTGAATAACTCTATGAGAAAAATAGGCTGTAATAATCGCACTGAAATGGTTTTACTCATTCAACATTAAAACAAAAACAATCCTCAATTTTGAGGATGCGAATGAATGAGCAAGTTGTACTAAGTTCTTAAGATCACAACTTAAATGGATTTTAAGTCATCATGTCAAATGCAGTTAAAAAAAATAATTGGATTGAATCACAGGGTTTATCAAACGCTTCAGTAGATATCATTACTAAACTCATTCATGAGAGAAAAGTATCTTGTGAAGAACTCGTGCATCACTACTTTGCCGCTATTGAAAAACAACAGTCTTTAAATGCTTTTATTAGCACAGATAAAGCTTCAGCAATTCAACAAGCTCAATATTGGGATAAATACTTACTGAGTGGAAAACCATGTCCAGCTTTAATGGGTATTTTAATTGCGGTTAAAGATAATATTCATGTTGTAGGTTTCCCTAATAGTGCAGGCACACCAGCTTTAGCTGATTTTAAACCTCAAAGCTCTGCACCGATTATTCAAAAACTTATTGATCAAGGCGCGATCATTGTTGGTAAAACCAATATGCATGAATTGGCCTTTGGAGTCACAGGCTATAATACTGCCATGCACATTGAAGGTGTCGTGGGTACACGAAATGCTGTAAACCCATTGCATATCGCTGGTGGGTCTTCTTCTGGTAGTGCTGTGGCTGTTGCAGCGGGCATGGTTCCAATTGCGATTGGTACAGATACGGGTGCTTCGATTCGTTTGCCAAGTGCATTAAATGGTTGTGTCGGCTTTCGTCCAACGGTAGGAAGATACTCACAAGACAGTATTACCCCAATTTCACATACTCGAGATACCGCTGGCCCGATTGCACACACAGTATCTGACATTATTTTAATTGATCAGCTTATTACCCAAGAGCCAAAAAAAGAACCATTACAACCTCATCAAATTAGGCTCGGTATCAATTCATACTTTTGGAATCATTTAGATGAAGATGTTCATGAGCAGGCGCATATTGCACTTGGGCTTTTAAAAGAGGCAGGAGTCGAAATTATTAATGTCGATATGCCGAATTTAGAACAACTTAATCACGCTATTTCTTTTCCTATAGTCGTCTATGAAGGCAAATATGACCTTATTCAATATCTAAAACATCATCATGTAAATCTGACTTTAGAGGATGTAATTGATCAAATCTCAAGCCCAGATGTACAGGCAATTTTTAAACAGAATATTCTTCCCCAATTAATTCAAGATCACACGGGGCAACTTGTTCCTGTTTTACCTTTCTATGAAAAGGCTATTAGTGAAGCGCGTCCTCAATTGCTTGAACTCTACCAAAACACATTTAAAGCGCATAACTTACATGCTTTATTATTGCCGACCTCACCGATTGTTGCACCACTCGCAAATGAACAATCCAATTCAATTGAAAATTTCCAGACACTCATTCGAAATACGGACCCCGGCAGTAATATCGGATTACCAGGGCTGAGTTTACCCATTGGAAAGGGAGTGAAATCGAAACTACCCGTTGGATTAGAAATTGATGGTTTACCTCATCAGGATAGTGAAATACTTGCGATTGGGATGACTTTAGAAGAAATATTTAAGGTTTTAAATAAGTAAAAAAATAAACCGATAATTCTCTATTTTTTAAATAAAAAAGAGTTAAAAGTAACTCTTTTTTAGATTAATTTTGTTTTTGAATAATGCTCGGCTTCTTAAAAATAAGTTGGATTTGGTCGGAAAGTTTTTATATTATTTTATTTAATATTGTTAATCATAAATACATCTTTAATAAGCTGTGCTTTACTATGCTTCTATAAATATTATAAAAATTCTCGAAGAATTTATTTAAATTACATATTGCCCTAAGTAAATCAACATAAGTTATACAAAGTAAAAGCTAATTTTTAATATTAATGCAATAAATTTTTCTACCAATTAATCACTTTTACATAAATAATTATATTTACAAGTTGCTGATTTTATTTGTTTAAATTAATTTTCAAAGAAAGGTTTTATAATTGCATTTTTTAAAAAATATAAAATTACATAATTTTTAAACATATTTTTTATAGCATGCCGTGTATTGGCGTAAATAGAAAAAATATATGTCAAAACGGTCAATGATATTTAATCGATTTAAGAACCATAATTTGCACCAAATTTTACGCTGTCACGATTCATTGAATAAACCAAGTGAAAAGTTACGTAAAAAAGACGCTAATAGTTTATTGGTGTAAATAAAAAATCGAATATTACAAATAAACGGAATGAATATGGATAACGTAGCTCAGCTAGAAACTGACACTAATTTCCAAAGTCGAAAGAAAATAACTTGGGGTGTTTTTAGTGTCCTGCTGTTATTTTTAGTCGCAGGCATTATATATTATTTTTTTGTATACCGATTTTATCAATCTACTGATAATGCTTATGTTCAGGCAGATGTTACTTGGGTCATGCCAAAGATTTCAGGCGAAGTGATTGAGTTATTAATTAACGATAATCAGTTTGTAAAGAAAGGGGAAACTTTGGCGGTATTAGACCACCGCGATTACCAAGCTCGTTATGATCAGGCGAGTTCTGTCGTCAGCTTAAAAGAAGCTGCGCTTGGTGTACAACAACAAAATGAAAAGTCTGCTAAGTCGTCAATTACCGAAGCAAATAGTGGTGTAGTGGCAGCGCAAGCAGACTTAACTCGTTTAAGAAAAGATTTTGAACGTTATCAAGATTTACTAAAAGATGGCGTGATTACTCGTCAAAACTTTGAAGGGGTTCAGTCTCAATATTTAACAGCCCAAGCGCAACTCAGCAAGGCTCAAGCAGCAGTAAATGCAGCAGAAGCTCAGTTGGGGAGTTTACAAGCCAGTCGAGCGCAGCTTTTAGCAGATATTCAAAGTGCTCATGCAAACTTAAATTTATATCAGGTCGATCTGGCTTCATCAAAAGTGGTCAGTCCAGTAGACGGCAAAATCGGTAGTCTTGCAATTCAAAAAGGCTCACGTGTTTCTCCGCAAACTCGCTTAATGGCGATCATTCCTGAAAACAGTTTGTATGTACAAGCGAATTTCAAAGAAACCCAAATTGAAAAAATGCATATTGGTCAGAAAGTTGAACTCAAACTTGATGCCTATCCAAGCCTAACCTATAGCGGGAAAATTGAGAGTTTTTCACCAGCTTCAGGCGCAACTTTCTCACTCATGCCACCAGACAATGCCACAGGAAACTTTAACAAAGTTGTTCAGCGTATTCCTGTACGTATTGCCATAGATTCAAGCCCGCATATCGATTTGATAAAACCTGGTATGTCGGTCAGTGCCACCGTTGACCTAAGAACTTAATAATAAAATTTTAGGTAATAAGACATGAATAAGCACGTTGACGCCGAGAGGATGTTTCCCGCAAAGACGGCATGGGCAATTTTTGCTGCCATGATTTTTGGCAACTTTATGGCGATTCTTGATATTCAGATTGTGGCGAGTTCTTTAAACGAAGTTCAAGCTGGAATGAGTGCAAGTCGTTACGAAGTCACTTGGGTGCAAACGGTTTATTTAATTGCCGAGATTATTGCAATTCCAATGTCGAGTATTGTGTCGCGGGTGCTTTCAACACGAGTGTATTACACCATCTGTGCAATTGGTTTTACGATCAGTTCGTTACTTTGTGCCTTGGCATGGAACTTAGAAAGTTTATTGGTTTTTCGTGGTATTCAAGGTTTTATGGGCGGCGGCATGATTCCGACCTCCATGACCGCATTGTACTTACTTTTCCCTGAAGCAAAACGCTCATTGCCGTTAGTCATGTTTGGAATGATCAGTACTTTAGGTCCAGCCATTGGCCCAACCATTGGCGGCTGGTTAACCAATAACTTCTCATGGCACTGGATGTTCCTGATTAATATTATTCCGGGCATTATCATTGCTACGGTCATTTACTCGAGTCCAAATATCGACCGTGCGAACTATTCACTCATCAAAAGTATGGACTGGTTCAGCCTCGTTGGTATGGCGATGTTTTTGGGTGGCCTTGAATATTTCCTTGATGAAGGCGCCCGACATGACTGGCTTGCAGACACAGGCGTTCGTATTGCGTTTATGATCTGCATTGTGGGCGGCATGATTTTCTTCTCTAGAAGTTTTACCCAGCCTAAGCCTTTGCTCGATTTGTCCGTATTTAAAAACAAAAACTTTACCTTAAGTGCCATCACGACTTTTGTGATTGGCATGGCGCTCTATGGCTTGGGTTACATGATTCCTGTGTTTCTTGGGCAAGTCCGTGAAATGAACAGTAGCCAAATTGGTCACGTCATGATGGTGACAGGCATTGTCATGTTCTGCTTTGCGCCATTTCTTGCGTGGCTTATTCCCAATTTTGATACCCGAAAAACTGTATTTGTCGGAATGATTTTGGCTGGCTTTGGTGTTTGGCTCAATTCGCACCTCAGCATTCATAGTGATTACGACTTTATGTTTTGGCCGCAAATTTACCGTGGTATTGGTCTCATGATCTGCCTGATTGTGGTGTCGCATTTAGCCATGAGCACTTTGCCGCTGAGTAAAGTGGCCGATGCCAGCGGTATTTATAACCTGATGCGTAATATTGGCGGCGCGGTTGGACTGGCACTGATTAACTCATCCTTAGATTGGTTAACTACGCTTCATGTCACCCAGATTAATCAGTCGATGACACCGCAAAACTGGATTTTCACAGAAAGACTCGATCAACTCACGGCGCAATATCAAGAAGTCGGTGCAAATGCTCAGCAAATCGCACTCAGTGTGATTTATCGCGACATTCATTTTCAAGCACTGACCTCTAGCTTTAACGATTTATTACGCATGCTCGCAATCATTATGTTTGTGACCGCATTTTTAACCATCTTTATGGATCGGGGGAAGAAAATGAATATGTAGATATTAAAAAATAAAGGCAGCTTTCAAAGAATGAAAAACAATAGGGCATATCAAAACGTATCCCTTCATAGAAAAAGAACATTGATCTGAGTTTTCTAAAATCGGTTGATGAGATCGGGGAACTCGCAAATTAGAGGTGGAAGGTTAAAGGATTATGATTAATACAACGTATAAACTAATTTCAAAATTGAACCTGAAAAACACGACTTATGGTCAATATTTTGAAAAAGAGCAAATCGATACTGAGCGATTAAAAGTGATGTATTCCATTTACGAACAGTATTATGAAAATACGAGATTTTCTATTTTCGTAGATGATTTCCAAAATAAAAGTGGTGCGATCTTAATTTTTGACTCGGGAACAGATGAGATTGTGGGCTTCTCTACCGTTGTGGTGCAGCATTTCTACTTAAATGGTAAGGACTACACCGTATTATTTAGTGGTGATACGGTCATTTTGAGGAAGTTTTGGGGTACGCGTAGTCTACAAAGTACCATGCTTAAACTCATGATCAAGCTTCGAATCAAATATCCATTTAACGAACTCTATTGGTTACTCATTTCTAAAGGCTATAAAACTTACCTGCTACTTGCCAATAACTACTATGTGTATTACCCAAATATTAAAGATGAAAACCAGCATCTCTCGGAAGTGGTTGAGCACTACTGTGAAAAATTCTTTGGCGAATATTATGACAAAGATGCAGGCCTGTTAAATTTTGGAGATGACTATCAACCATTAAAAGGTGAGGTCGCACCAATTACTGCCGAAATGAGAGAAAAGAACCCAAATATTCATTTCTTTGAGCAGTTGAATCCGACATGGAAAGCAGGCACAGAACTACCATGTATTGGTCGATTAGGCTGGAAAGATATTGCTCGGTTCCCAGTGAAGCTCATCACTAAGCCTACAAGCAAGGGAAAATTTGAAGCTTGTGTAACGTCTAAAACAAAACGTAGAGAGGCCATCCAATGAAATCTAATGAATGGCTAACTTTGGGTTCGCATCTAGTTTTAAAAAAATGGTGTGATGCTTCTGACCGTAATTTCCAAAAACAGTTTAAAGCTTTAGAAGCGACACAACGTCAAATCTTGCATTCGATTTTACAGACCTCTACATTTGCGAAAGATAAAAAAGTTCAAAACTATGAGCAGTTTGTAAAAGCATTTCCTGCGACACGTTATGGCGCATGGCGAGAAGACATTCAACGTTACCGTGAACAAAAGCTTTCACTGTCGAGCAGTAAGCTAGTTCGTTTTCAGCCAACCAGTGGTTCGAGTGAGCAAATCAAGTTTATTCCATATACCAAACTTTTTTTAGATGAACTTGACCATGCGATTGCGCCGTGGATGGCGAGTTTATATCGCAAATGTCCACAGCTTAGTTCGGGTACACATTATTGGTCAGTGTCGTGGTTGCCTGAAAGCCAGCGTGAAGTTTTAAAAGATAAAAATCTAAATGATGATAGTGCGCTACTTGGTGTAGGTAAGCGAATTTTGTCGAAGTTTACTCAAGCGGTTCCAAGCAATGTTGCCTTTGCCGCCAATGCCGATGATGCACTGTTTGCCACGATTTGCTATTTGGTGGCAAACCGTAACTTAGCGATGATCTCGGTGTGGAGTCCAACTTTTGCGCTGCAATTGCTTGAACGTTTGGAGTTGCTGCAACAAGATGTGATTGAGGTTTTACAAAGTGGTTCATGGGGCAACCGTCAGGCTTCATTAAAAGAAGTCACTGCACCGCATAGCCCTGAAAGTGCTGAAGCCTTAATTGCAAGTTCAAACGGCAAACAGATTGACTTTAAAAAGCTCTGGCCAAAGTTAAGTTTAGTGTCGAGTTGGGATACCGCAGGTTCAAAAGCTTGGGCTGAAAAATTACAAGAGAAATTACCCAGTGTTCAGTTTGAAGGAAAAGGTTTATGGGCGACGGAAGGTGTAGTGACTATTCCCTACAACGACCAATACCCATTGGCCTACCAAAGTCACTTCTACGAATTTGAATATTTAGAAGGCGATAAACAAGGACAAATCATTCCGTCGTGGCAACTTAAACAAGGTGATGTGGTGAGTCCGCTGATTACCTCGGGTAATGGTTTACTTCGTTATTGTCTGGATGATTGCTTACGGGTAACAGGCTTTATAGAGCAAATTCCGTGTTTTGAGTTCCAAGGTCGTCGTTTTGGGGTAGATCTGGTCGGTGAAAAACTCGCGCCTGAAACAGCTCATCAGTTATTGTCGCAGTTAAATGAAACCGAATCGAAAGCGATTTCTTTACTGGCGATTGATACCCAGCAACAGGTTAAACCATTTTATTGCGTGCTTTTTGAGGGTGACATCCATCACAGCATTAGCAATGAATATATCGACAGTATTTTGCGTCAAAATTTCCATTACGAACTTGCTCGAAACTTAGGACAGCTCGACCAGCCTCAAATTCGCCAAGCCAATAATGGCTGGAATGCCTACAAAAAATTGGTCATGTTTGATGGCATTATCGAAGGCAATATCAAGCCTGAGCCACTCAAAAAAGTCACCCTGAATAGTTTGGAACAACTATGAAAGGGATGAAGCCATTTAATACTCGGTTTTTAACACTTCGACACGCCTTGTATCTAGGCGTGTTGGTTGTGTCGAATGTACAAGCCATGACTTTAGATGACGCTTTGTCAGCCAGTTTAAGACATGAAAGTCAGCTTGAGGTCAGCCGTTTAAGCGTGAACCAGTCCACCGCTATGCTCGAGCAAGCCAAACAGCGTGATGGACTCAAAGTCAATTTAGTTGGACAACTGGACTATGAAAGAATAGATACGCCTTCACACGTACTGTTTCCAACCGAAGGAAACCGTAAAGGCCGAAGTTTGCAATTGCAGGCAGATTATCCGATTTATACCTCTGGTCGACATCGTTTAGGAATTGATGTTGCTGAAAGTCAGCTTTCTGCCCAAAACCAAGGTTTGTCAGATCAAAGATCGGAAACCATTTTAAATACCGTGATGGTCTATACCGATGTATTAAAGAAGAAAGCCATTTTAGAGCTTAGACAAAAGACCATGGCAAATCTGCAACGGTCTTTATATGAGTCAAAGCGCCGTTTTGATGTGGGTATGATTACCCGTGCAGACTTGGCTCAGGTTTTGGCACAAGTTGCACAAGGCCAAGCCGATATTACACAGGCCCAATCTAACCTAACCGTAAGCGAAGCACAGTTTTACCAAGTGACAGGTGTAACGCCTGAAAACCTTGTCGCCATTAAACAACTGCCAGTTATTCCGGCTAACTTAGATGAAATTTTGGCGCAAACCAAAAACCATCCAGCTTTAATGCGTAGTAAATACGAAAAGCAAGCCGCAGAGAAACAATATGCTCTAACCAAACGGGAACTATGGCCAACGGTCATGCTCACCAGCCGTGCCGGAAAGCAAGATGAGGCAAGCTATATTGGTTCGGAAAGTAATAACTATATGGTTGGGGTGCAGCTTAATGTACCGCTCTATGACGATGGCTTAAATCGTGCCAACGTTAAAAAAGCACAGGCCGATATCGATTTGGCTAACCAAAAAACGCGAAGTATTGAACTGGACTTGAACAAGCGCACCCGTACCACCTATGCACAGCTTCAAACTATTCGACAAAATAAAGAAGCCCTGGCAAATGCCATAGAGGCAGCGTCTATCGCCTTTGTCTACACACGTAAAGAGTTTGATGTCGGAACCAAAACCACATTTGATTTGCTCAATACTGAGCAAAAGTTACTCGATGCAGAAACCCAAAAAACCGTGAATGACCAAGACGAAGTGGTGTTTGTCTATCAGCTACTCGACCAAATGGGACGTTTAAACAGTTTGGTTCCTGCACAGACCGCACAAAAGGTGAATAATGAATAAAACAAATCCACCACTTGCTGACAGTACTCTTATTACCCGTGAAGCAACTTTGGCAGATGACGAAGCTTTACGAGACTTAATCGCCGTACCCATGACCACCAAAGGAATACAAATTAGCTTTCAGCGTGAACCGAGTTATTTTAGGGCTTCTGACATTGTCTATCGTCATAAACTGCATGTTGTGATTGAAGATACCGAAAGCCAAAAGAATGTCGCTTGTTATAGCAACGGTTACCGCCCATGTTATGTTGATCGTAACATTCAAAACTTACGGTACGCGGGTGATTTACGGGTAGATCATAACTATCGGGGTAAATCACTGGTGAAGGTTTTGGCAAAGCATGTAAAACAAACCATGCATGAACCGAACTATAGCCAAATGATTATTTTTGATGATAACCATGCCGCACGCGCTGCCATCCAAACGGGCAAAACAGGAATGCCTGATTATTATGATGAAGGGCTTATTGAGACATTAAGTCTGACCGATACTGGCGCAAAACGAAAAATCACGTCTTTTTTAAAGCAGACTTCTCCGCAGAGTGACATTCAAGAGATCCGTAGTTGTGTCGCCGAAGCTAAGCACGTGGAAGCCATGAACCAATTTATTGCCAACATGGCAGAGTTTTATAACTTTATTCCAGCCTATAACTTTGAAGAACTTGCCCAAGGTCATCAGTATTTTTCAGGGATAAAACTCTCGGACTTTTCACTTTATTTTAAGGGTGAAAAGCTGGTGGGCATGTTTGGCTTGTGGGATCAGCACAGTATTAAACAAACCAAAATTTTGCATTACAGTTCAGTCATTGGAATTTTTAGACCCGTTTATAACTTGCTGACTCCAATTACCAAAGGTATGCGTTTGCCTAAACTTGGCGACTCTATCAAGTACCATGTGCTACATACGCTTATGTGCCATCCAGAAGATTTGGCTTTGCATCATAAAATGCTCGAAGATGCCTATAACAAATCAAAACAGCAGGGCGTGGGGGTGGTGAGCTTTACGCTTTCACATAAAGACCCGCGCTATCAGTTAAACCAGTTTTATAAAGGTGAACGCTTAACTGGAATGCATGGTTTTATTAGTTATGAAGGCGACCCACGCCCACATTTTGATAAAAACTTGATTCCATATTTAGAAGTTGGGCGTATTTAATTTAAAGGTTGAAGTGATCCTTTGAATCAAGCCCACGAATGTGGGTTTTGTCATTTTGAATTTGAATGTGTAAGTTGAAGATCAGTTTATAAAAGAAAACTTAGCAAGAATTTATAATATAATTATTTAATTTTTAATGGAAAAGTATTTTAATTTTTATTGATGCGTAGTCACTAAACGTACATATAGCGCAACTACTATACAAATCGAAATTTAAGAACATGGTAGTTAAGTGATGAAAAAAAGTTTATTGGGCGGCCTTATTCTGTCTTTGTGTACAACTCCAGCTTTTGCATTAAATATTTTATTGGTTAACGATGACGGTCTAACCAGCAATGTCAAAGCACTCTATGATGAATTAAAAGCAAATGGTCATAATGTGCTTGTGTCTGTGCCTTGCTCACCACAAAGTGGTCGTGGTGGCGCAATCGTGATGTACAGCTCAACGACGATTACCGCAGATAATGATAAGCAAATTGCGGCTGAAAACGGTTGTCACAATGGTGCAGCACCCATTGGCGCACCTGCTGCTGGAACCTTTACCAAAGCGGGTTATACCAATGGCGACTGGAACTACACACATGGCACACCAGTCATGGCAACAATTTATGGACTAGACGTGGTTGCACCAAAACGCTGGGGTAAAGCGCCAGACTTAGTTTTATCTGGCCCGAATGAAGGACAAAATGTCGGAAAAGTCGTTGTACACTCTGGCACGATTGGCAATGTACAGTTTTCGGCAGGACGCGGGATTCCGTCTATTGCCTTAAGCGCCGATACCAACACGGTAGATGATAAGACTTTAAACAACCCTAACTCTGCGATTGTGGCAAAACAAACCGTAGTTTTATTAAAAGAATTACAAGCTAAGGCAGGTAAGGGCCAATTGTTGCCAAAAGGCATCACGCTTAATGTTAATTTTCCTAAAAATTTAACAACCAGCACACCTTTTGCTTTTTCAAAAATTGGGACGTATGACTTATATAAATTGAAGTTCCAAGTGACCAAAGACAATAAAGGCAATAACCAGTTTGGCTTAGGAATTGATGCGGCACCATCGGCTCCAACCGCTGCGCAAATGTCGGATGAAAGCGCCGTCATGCAAAGCAAAATTGCTGTGACTGCCATGCAAGTTGCTTATGACCAACGACCAGCAGCTCAAGAATGGCTCAAAATTCGTTTAAAAAGCCTATTTAACAAGTAAGGAGAAAGACCATGAAACGTTGTTTGTTGGTTTTACTCCTTGGGCTTGGCTTGGCGGCTTGTAATGACAATGATCATGATGACCAAGTCTCGACTGAAAAACCTGCCTTAGCTCCGAGCTTAGACGTCGGTACTTATATTATTAGTACTGAAACTAATGAAGAGTTACCAATGGCGGGTAAATACTATTCTGGCGCAGATGGTTCTAAATTATTGGTTTTAGATGATGACGAAAACCGTGCCAAAATTGTGATGAGCTATGACGCAAAAACCAAAGCTTGGCAGAGCAACCAGTCTAATCAAGCGATGACCGTTGAATTGGCGCATTATGAAAAAATTGATGATCAGAAAATTACGCTGAATCAATTGGTCGGTACCTACGATTTATCTTTTCCAGATGGAACAACGGTCAATGCCGAGGTGAATGCACAAGGTAAGATTGTCTCGAAAGATCTAAATTGTGTGTTTACAGGTGTTATTACTGAAAGTGCATTAGCCAATACAGCAAGCTATCAACTGACCGATAACAAGTGTAATGCGCTAAAAAATAACTCGAAAGGCTATGTTGTGGTAGATGAAGATTTAGAACCTATGAGTTTTAGACTCGTATCTGACACAGTTGCCTCAAAAGATATTTGGGCATTTGCACAATCTTAAAAATAAAAGGCAACGGATGCATTTCGTTGTCTTTTCATTCCAACCTATCTTGCGCCGTTGAAACAATTAACATGGTTTGAAGGTAATAATCTACACGTGAGTGATTATTGTCCTTATGTGAGTTATGTGCATTAAAGGCTGCATCATGAAGTTTCACAACTCGAGCGATCGGATTCGAACTACAACGAATTAAATATTCTTCGCGTGTTTCACTTTCCCGTTTAGTTAATGCATCAACGGCATCACGGACTTTTTTTCCAAATAAACTTTCGATTTTGGCTAGGGTAAGAGGTGTGTCTTCAACACTATCGTGGAGAAGGGCTGTAATAATATAGACTTCTGAAAATCGATGCTCAATTAATGAATTGACCACACCTTTAATATGGTACTCAAAGTAATCATGAGGACCATACTTTTGACCTTGATGAGATTCTTTTGACAATTTCTCTGCTAATTCAACTTCATTTTGAGTCATTTTTTGCTCTTATCACTTTAAGTATATGACACGGCCTAATTTGTGAGATGGGTCGCTTAAATAACAAGTTTATACTGAATATTCAAATTAGGCATAAGAGTAATTACTCATTTTATTTATTCATTCTTAGTTGATATCGACCAATCCAGCCCTTAAGTTTTTGAAATTTTAAACTTTAACTTAATGATATAAAACTTGATTGTAAATATTACTTAAGAGTTTCCTTAATTATGTAATTAAATGAAAAACAATAACTAATTAAATATTTTCTAGCCAATTTTACATTGACACTTCAAATATTGGAGATTACCATTTGCGGGCTGGCCTACATTGCCAGTCGGTTCTCGCAGACCGTTTTTTTGGACTACATCAGAGCTATTTCTTCTGAGGAATAGTTTTGCATGTAAATCTCGTTCCCTCCCGTAGCGGTAGGACGGGAGAGGGACACCCTCGGGTGTGCTGGAGTCCAAACCAGTCTGCGAACCCTCTTTCGTTCTGCCACCATAATTCTAATGTCTTGGCAGAACTCCATATATAAGGAGTTGGCTTTGCACATCCATTATTTCTTGGCAGCCATTGCCAAAAGCTATAACGACACAGCTTAAAATCATTAAAGCAGCTTGATCGCCATAAGGCTTTTTCAGGCTTTAGCTCGTTACTACTTAAAACTTACTTAGACAATTAAACCTTGAGATGTGCTGCGCACAGTCTTTACGGCTTTGCTATGCCTTTTTTCTCCCAAAAGGCAGCGGTTTTTATATCTCATTTATATACAACTATAATTTTATAACGGTAAAAATATGCCAAAAATAGTTCTCCCAACACGTGCAGTACAAGTCGTAAATAAATCAATTGAGTTATTTCACTACAACGGGTTTCATCTGGTCGGCATCGACAGACTTGTGAAAGAGTGTGAAGTGACCAAAGCGACTTTTTATAACTACTTTCACTCTAAAGAACGGTTGATAGAAATCTGCCTGATTGTGCAAAAAGAGCGTTTAAAAGAGAAAGTGGTTTCAATGGTTGAATATGACCGCGACACAAACGCAATAGATAAACTCAAAAAGCTCTATCTTTTACATGCAGATCTAGACGGACTGTATTACTTATTATTTAAAGCCATTTTTGAAACAAAACTGACCCATCCAAAAGCTTACATAACTGCCGTGCGATATAGAACATGGCTCACCAACGAAATATATAGCCTGCTTAGAGCGCTTAACGCCGATGTTTCTTTTACCGATGCCAAACTCTTTTTATATATGATCGAAGGCACAATTATTCAGCGTTTAAGTTTGGGTGAGGTTGATGAGAGAGTGTTGGAGGTTTTTTTGGGGGGATGGGGTGAAAGATAGGAAAGTTCTTAATATGCAGATATGTCGTCTTAAACCGCTATAAAATTTAGTTAGGTAATTTTATAATACACAGCAATAACGAATTTTAAGCGCCGTACTAATAAGTAAGATTCAATAAGTACAGTGGTTTTATTAAATAATAAACATAGAAAATTGAGTATTGGATGCCAAATCAACTTGAAACGCATACTTCAGATTCGGGAACTACTATTCATTTAAAAATGAATGGTGAGCTTATAGAAAATCTAATAGCTTTGGACTGTATAGCGATAACTTTGTTTGACATTGTATTTGTATATGGTGTTTATGAAGTGTATGCAGAAAATGATGGTGTCCTAACACTTGTTTTAATATTTCTAGTATTACCATTTATTTTCTACTTACATTATGAATATAGAAAAAATAAACGATGGGCTAAAAATGCAGAGGAAATATTTTTTATTTCTAAAAACAATCTTCACATTTCCAAAGAATGTCTTGGGGAAACATTGTTAACAAAGGATATTAATACTCAAAAGATTATTGAAATTGTCTACAGACCTTGGGGTGGTAACTCAAATCCGCCGTTTTTACCAGATTGTAGCCAAGGTACTATTCACTTAATTGGATATGAAGATGGTTGTTCATTTGGTATTAATCTTAACAAAGAAGAAGCAGAGGCATTCATTACCGAATTGCGTTCATTAATTATGCAATACCAAGAACCTAGACACTTTATTTTTGCCCCGCATATGCACTTGGCAAAAGATTGAATAGAAAATAAGTGAGTTTTCTTACTATTGAAAAGCAATAAATTCTATTGGTACATGTTTACTCAACCAAACACCATTTTCAGCTTGGAAAAATTCGAATCCACTATCGTGCATTTTTAAGGCATCAATAACAAGAATTTCAGGCTTACCGTAGCGAGCACCAACGGTTAGAGCCGTATCTCTATTTTCAGTTAGATGGACATATTGACGATCTTTCGAAATTAAACCTTGCTCTTTTATGGAATCTATAAACCTTTGAGCCGTACCATGATAAAGATAAGTTGGCGGTTTAAGTTTGTTAAGAGTGATATCTACACTTGTAGTTGAATGACCCTGTACAGCACGAATAAGTTTTCCATCATCAGAAATTTGGAAGCGTTTTTTATCGCTATTGCTTACGATGGTTTTAATGATCTCTTCATCTAAAGCTACATTCTTGACTGGTTGTGATTTTGAAATTAACTCTTCAATATTTGCCCAACCTTCGAGATCTAATGTCAGACCAATTTCTTCTGGTTTGTGTCTAAGGATAAAGCTTAAATATTGGCTAATTGCTTTTTCGTTCATTGTTTTAGATAAATATTTGAGTTAATTATATTTTAGTGAATTTATTAGTTTAAGGATAGCTGTATAAAGATCAGTAGAAATTTTAAAGAAATATTATTTCTTAAATCAAACTTGTTTTAATAGATAATAATGTAGATATAAAATATAAGTTCATTATAAATTGAGAAAAGAATGAATCAATTAGTGCCTGATTTGAATAAAGATATATTTCCGTCAAAAGAAGCAGCAGGAATTTCTTTAGGAATGGATTTTGATGAGTTCCGAAATTTGGCACTATTTCGAGATGTGAGAATGGAGGAATACGAATCTGCTCAAGAGAAAAATATTTGGTTAGTTCTTCATAGATATGAATTATTGCCGTGGCAGGAGTGGATTAACGAAATTTATTGTTCATGGGAAAGTATCGTTACGTTAACATTTGATGGAAATTCAAAGAAATTAATACGAATTTTTCTTGGTAAAGGATATAACGGAAAACTATTAGGTCTTTTAGGGATAGGTGATCGGTTAGATTTAGTTAAAGATAATTTTAATTTCTATTTTTCATGTGATGCGCACTATTTAGAATATAAACAAGATAGTGATATGTTTGGTGAAATTATTCCTGCAGAAATATCAACAAATTATAGGACCGCTTATTCAGAAGAATATTCGGACCAAATTATTGAAGGGATTATGATATATACAAATTCTCATTAATTAAATGTTTAAGATGCATTAGATGAGTAGATTAAAAAATGTATCTCATTTATTGCTTAATTTTCATATTCAAAGTCTTTTCCAAAAATGAATCACTTTTAGTTTTCCACACATTAGCAGGCACAGGATGTTTGGCATCTTGTATAAGTTCTAAGGTGTTTGGAATACCTTTACTATCAAGTAATTGATGTAGCTGACTACTTTGCTTTGGGTCAACAATAGGGTCTTTGGCGCTAACCAATATAAGAGTAGGTGGATATTGAGACGAAATCGGTAGCGATGATCTAGCAGCAGACGCCTTTTCCATATTCTTTTCAGCAGCAATCGATTCATTTATCTCATTCATAACATTTAACGGTAGTGTTCTAGTGTGAGAACTCCACTCGGCATACATACCTTTAAAGTCATAAAATCCAGATACCAAAATCAAAGCGTTTATCTTTCCAGAATTTGCCACAACATTTGCTATGGAAGCACCACAACTAATACCAACTACTGCAACTTTGTTTGGATCAATATGAGGTTGTGATCGAGCAAAATTAATGGCTTGAACAAGATTATTTTGTGAAGCTTTACCACAAAAATCTGATTTTCCAGAGGACTCACCATATCCACTCATAGATACAGCAAAACTGAAAAAGTTCTTTTTACTATATTCATTTAACAAGCCTGACCGTACAAAGGCTTTAGCACCTTGTTTGTCTTTCTGAATACCATGTAAGAAGATAATTGCTGGATACTTTTTATCGGCTAAGAGGTCTGGATCTTTCCAATAAATCTCAGTTGTTTGATTATTTGCTGTTAAAAGTTGATGCTGTGCTTGTTTGATATAAATATAAGGAAGAATCGATACACGAAAAAGGGCATAGAAGCCAATAACTAAAATTAAAGGAAGAATGTAGGAAAGGGCTATATTCTTTTTCTTCTTCGGAAGCATATAAAACTCTATTGTAGTTATTTATAAGTATGCGTGATTCTCTAACTATTGAAATTTAAAATCAATGTTTATTAATGGCTAACAATAAATCTTGATCAATGCTATTGAAGCCATATGTGTGACAAATATTCGTACAAAGATAGTGGAATAATTGAGCCGTAACTTCAGCATCTGCTTCTGCGCGATGAGCTGTGCCATTAAACTTAATATTAAATAAGTCTGCCATTGCGCCAAGTCGATAACTGGGTTGATGAGGTAAAATACGGCGAGCAAGTTTTAAAGAACAAATGAGTCCATTGTGTAATGGATTTAACTCCTGTCGAATACTTTCTGCTTTTAGGAATTTCTCATCAAATCCTGCATTATGAGCAAGTAAAGGATCTGTTCCAATAAAGTCCAATAGAGAAGGAATGACTTCTTCCACTAAAGGAGCATGATTAACCATATCTTGAGTAATACCTGTCAACTTTGTGATGTAGTATGGAACCTTTACACCACAGTTTATTAATGAAACAAAACGCTCTGTGATTTCACCTTCTACAATACGTAAAGCCGCGACCTCTGTAATGCGATCGCCAGCCTCAGGGCTGACTCCTGTGGTCTCGAAATCAAGTACAATGATTGGCGAAACATTCATAAAACGCTTTCTCTATTAGAAATTAGGTATTAAGAGCACAACACTTTTCATCATATTTTAGCAAAAGAGTTATGAGTTCTTTCATTCAATGGATCTACAGGTGAGCAATTATTGTTGTAGAGATATATCACAATAGATAGATATTGTGTTTAACATACAATGAAGTTATTCGACTTCAGAATGACCTAACAAGAAAGAATTATGTCTTCAAAAAGAAGCTATGACTGCTGTTGCTGAATTATTAGAAGTTGTTGGTGAACATTTTTTGCATCTGAAAAAGAAAATTTTAATAAAAATAGCTGCGCATAAGATTATGGTCTGAGTCAATGATTAGAATTTTGCTACTACTTAAATAAACACGGATATCTCAAAACATCCGTGTCCGAAAAGACCTAAAATGAATTATGGTTTTTCTCTGCCAATAGCATGGTCTGTTTAAGCTGTTTACGGTTAAAACCTAGAAACTCAATCACATTTCTAAACAATGCGGGTGCTTTGGCAATCGGAGTATTTATTTTAGGTACGACGGTCATATCTTTACGCCGTTCTATGCTTTCAACTACACCCGAGACAACTTCTTCAATAGAGATATATTTCCAAATACCCGAGTTACCTTTCCATACAGCTTTACCTGCTGGGTCATTTTGAATAGTGTCCATTAATGGTGTTTTAAAGAAGGTCGGATGAAGGCTACCAACATCTATATTTAAATATTTTAATTCTAAGCGAAGGCTATCGCATAAAGCCCAGACGCCTGCTTTACTCGAAGTGTAGTGCGTGTTTAACGGGGAGTGGACGAAAGCCGCCATTGAAGACACTGCAAGTAAATATCCCTGAGTTTGTTTTACATAGGGTATAGCTGCGCGGAAAGTACGAAATACCCCTGTAAGATTAATATCGATGGTTCGCTCAAAGGTTTCAGGGGCCATATGTTCTAGTGCTTCGGTTGAAGCTATGCCAGCATTTGCAATTACCACATCAATTTTACCGAAGTGTTGAGCTGCATTTGTCATAGCCGTTTCTAGGCTTTCCAAAGAGCGGACATTGGCTACCCAACCTGCGGCAATGCTTTGCCCACCTAGCTGTTTTGCCTGACTTTCAACTTTGTTAAGGTCTAAATCTAGGAGTGCTAGTTTTGCACCTTTGGCTTGTAATGCCTGAGCAATCGCAAGACCAAGACCACCTGTTGAACCTGTGATGACCACAACTTTATCTTTTAATTTGTATTTAGACATATCAGATTTCCAGACATTTTTATAAATGGGCTTTAAGACAATGGATTATTTCTGGATAGGTTTAGATTCACTTTCAAGTTGTTGAAGTAATCCCTGCAATTTCTTATGGCGTACAACCATTGCATCACTAGCTGCATTAAACAGTCCGCGTAATATCGAGAACGGAACCCAGCGCACTGGAGCAAAAATGCGTGGCTGGCGACGCTGCACACCTTTTACAATTGTTTGCGCCATATATTCCGGAGAAATAGGCTTGCGTAACCATGCCGGAAATGCTGCTTCAATCATCTTCGTTACAGTAGGGTTACCCCCAAAGGCAACCTTGGCGATCGGTGTTGCTGTCCAGCCCGGATAGACAACACTAGCTGTTGCACCGGTATATGCAATCTCTGTACGGAGACAGCGTCCAAGCATTTCTACTGCCGCCTTTGAAGCTGCATATGGAGCGTTTGCCATTCCATTGACAAAGCAATAAACAGAAGAGGTTATGAGGATTTGTCCTTTGTTGCGAGTCACCTCTGGTAAGGCAGCACGGACTGTGCGCCAGACTCCAAGTAAATCAACCTCAACAATCTTATCGAACTCAGCTTCATCACAGCTAGCAATTGTCGAAGCACCATCACGCCATGAGATACCTGCATTGGCGAAAGCTATATCTAGGTGTCCAAAGTGTTTTATTGTTTTCTGGACTACCTCTTTTGTGGCTACTGCATCAGTAACGTCTAGCGCTAATGGTAAAACCCGAGATGCCTCAAATTCAGATGCAAGTTTATCTACAGCTTCTTGTTGCATATCGGTGAGTACCAAGTTTGCACCTAATGCATAAAATTCACGGGCTGTTGCTGCACCAATTCCTCCAGCGGCTCCTGTAATTAAAACAACTTTTTTGTTAAGGTCATATTTCATGGTCTTTCTCCAAATGTTTTAAATTTACTGTTAGTTGATTGGAACGATGCGTTTAAGAAAGTCAATCTGATCACGAACAACACGCTCAAAAGCCTCTCCAACGTAAATTTCAAAATGACCATCGGCGTAGTGCTTAATTTCATGATTGGGTGTATGGCTTGCATGACGCAATGTTGTTTTTGAGGGCGCCACCGAGTCGGTATCACAGACACAAAACAACACGGGCGCTTGAATACGTGATGTCTTACGGCCCGGGTAATAGCGTATGATGTCGAGTACAAAACGTGCAGCGACATAGTTTGGAATATTTGATCCAGAAGGCATAAGTGCGAGATAGCCTGAATAAGCGTCAGGTGCATTCATTAAGGCTGTATGTCCTGATGGCGCTGCAAGAGGCACCATGACTGGCTTTTTGCCGAGCATTGATCCAATCTTGTCTTTTAATGCGAGTCCCGTGAGCTTAAGGGTCGTTATTGGGTTCATTGCCATGCTAGATGAGAAACCATCAGTGAAGGGGCATTGTGATATAACAGCAGCAAGCCGATTATCACTAGCAGCTGTTGCCAATACATGGCCTCCACCGAAAGAAGTCCCCCATATAACTACGCGGTTTGGGTCAATTTCTTCTAGGCTACGTGCATAGGCAATAGCGGCTTTCCAGTCTTCAAGCTGACTTTTTATATCTAGTAATTGTCGAGGTTGTCCTTCGCTATCACCAAAATAGCGATAATCAAACACTAAACAAGCATAACCCTCTGCCACAAAACGTTCTGCAAAAGCTGTTAAACGCATTCTTCGAGTACCACCCAGACCGTGCGCCATCACAATAATTGGTGTGGTGGCCTCAGTCACCGGATGATATAAATAGGCACTGCATTTCATGCCATTTGAATTAAACTGAACATCCAGTGGCGCTTGGGTCACATTATTTAGACTTTTACCCATCGTATTTTTCTCAATATTGGCTATAACGCTATCTTCTAAAAAATAATGAGATAGGGCTTGATGAAAGCTGCCATATTGCTTGACACTTTGCGCCAAAATTTGGATTGAGCAGGTATTTTTAGTCATTTGCTTTTGTTTAAAAGCTTTAAGTACACTAATTGATAATTGGCGCCAAATTAGAACTATACGGAATGAATGGATTGAATAAACCGTTGTATAGAAGAAGGATTTCTGAAATCTATGTTCAGTTATTATTTGAATATCTCGAAAAACTAGGTCATGACCCAGAAAAGGTGCTGGGTGAACCGTGGCCTAAAGCAGATTCAAATCATTTAGAAGGCGTAGATATCAACCATTGGGAAAATCTTCTCATTATTGCCAAAGATTATTTAAATGACCCTTTCATTGGTTTACATGTGGGTCAAACCATTACAGCTCAGCATTTAGGTGTTTTAGGATCTGTATTTCTTGCCTGTGAAAATCTAGGGGCAGTTTTAGATAGGTTTGAACGATATCAGAGGCTTGTCTATGATGTTTATCCTGCTACTGTTCACATTTATACTGAATATGTAGAACTTTCATGGGATACAAAAGGTGAGCAAGTCGGCCCTTTATCGGATGAAACTGGCCGTACTGTTATAGTTCAGTTTTGCCGTAGCCTCATTAGAGGAAAAGTAAGACTCAAAGAAATACATTTTATTCATGAGCAGCCTGAAAATATTAAGCCTTATGAAGAATATTTCGGCTGTCCTGTACTTTTTGAGCAACCCGTGGCACTTATGCGTTTTGATAAGGAAGTCTTAAGTCTACCGCTTAAAAACTCCGACGCCGTCTTAGTTGCCATACTAGAAAAACATGCCGACAAGTTACTGGCAAGTCTGCCACATATTGATGAAATTACAGATCTAGTTCGTAAACAGATTGCTTACTTACTTCATCAAGGCGAACCCACTATTGAACAGCTTGCAGAGGGATTAAATTATTCACGTAGAACCTTACAACGCCGTTTAACCGAGGCAGGTACGAATTTTCGGAAAGAATTAAATATTGTCCGTTACGAATTGGCAAAATCGTATTTAAAAGATCCAAGACTACAAATTGTAGAAATAGCTTTACTGTTAGGTTATGCCGAGCACAGCCCATTTACACGGGCTTATAAAGAGTGGTCGGGTAAAACGCCACAACAAGCTAGAGAAGAAATGAATGAGTTAAGGTAGAACTTTTATACTATAGATTCTACCTTTTAGCTCTATACAAATGCTTTAAAAAGATAAGCAGATGTTTTGAGTGTTCATTCATCGTTTAATGCACATTCAAAATTACTTGGGTTTTCTTTACATCTTACTTTTTTAAGAAAATTCATCATTTTAGGGTCGTAGATACCTGCCTTGGTTAGCTGTATACGAGCCTCACGCATCATTTTCATATAATTTACTTGTTCATTTTTAGGAATATCCATCCAATACTTTGATGGAATATCACTTTCATATTTAGCAATAATGCCAAATGTTCTATTGAGTTGGCTGGCTACCCAAGTCCGCGACTTTTGCCCAAAACCTGCTGGAAACTGGTCTTTACGAATAATGAAGTTTGCTGAAATTTGAGTTAAAGGAAAACGAACGATTGCTCCTTTCTCACCTAAACCTTTGTGTAGTTCAAAAGGTTTAAATGCCACAATAGGAGCGGGCACAATATCAATTTCATGATTATTAAACTTCGCACCGGCATTGGTGACGTCTACCGATACAGCCTGACCTCCGACATGTTGCACAAGCTTTGGTTGGGCTTCATCATATTTAAATACCCCAATTTTTTTACCGGCAGCCTTCGCGAGAGTATTTATACTTCTATCATTTACAAATAAATATGCAGGACCAATTGTGCCTAAACCTGCAATTTCATAAGGACCGACCACCATGTTTTTTGCGGCCATTGGTGAAGACAACAGCTTATAGGCATTAATTGCCGTTTTCATATTTGTTAATGCGCCGACCGCATCTAAAGATCCTGTATACTTATTAAACTGACGGCCACGTAAACCACTAATAATAGCGCCATCACACTTACCGACTTTTAAATCTTCAGCCGCAATGCGTTTATCTACATATGCTTTTAAAGATAGATCAGCACCCCAGTTTTTAGCTTCAAGTGCGTAATCTTTGGCTAAAATTTAAAGAAAAAAAGTCAAAAGATAGCTTTGAGTTGGATTTTATTTTTTTGTGATTTAGCTATTGTTTAAATAATTTGAGATCTACCAGTGAGCTAAATTTAAAGAACAGCTACATACACGTACTATATCAGTTTTTTAGAGCATGTAAAGAAGGTTTTAAAAATATTTATATAAATTTCAATATGATAGAAAATATTCTATGTATTGCAATTTAGCCTAAGCAAATTAACAACTTTAGGAACCAAAAGGCGATCTAGCAAAAGAAATTTTTATGGTAGCTAGTAACCAGAATACAGATCGTCAATTTAGAATATAGTGAATCGCTCAGCTCGCTAGGGCAAATTAAAAATGTAATTACACTTTGTAGAAGGCTGCCTAGAGAATTAATCTGGCTAAAAATAGAAATAGGGTTAGTTAGTTTAAGTGGTTAAGCGCGCTAAGGGCTATAAGTTGCCTGAGTAACAGATGGCGAATTTACCGTAGTAAAGAATAAACGGCTTAGTAGCAATGCAGAGTAGCCAGCATCATATATAGGTAGGTTTCTACGTATCTTATTTAACATAATAAAAAGTTATGCGAAATCAGATATTTACGTTATTTTTTAATCTTAATTCATTCAGCTTGATTGTTTAAAATTTCATAAAGTCTATTTACTGAATCAGTGAATTCAATAGACATATATTCTTCAGAAAGCATTGTTGATGTTTTTATTTCATAAATAAATTTTTTTAATTCGCTAATGTTTATTTCATTTTTATTCAAAAAATTAGTTAAACGATCATCTTCAAATTCTAAATCAATTATTTGAAGATGTTTTTTTATTTTATTCATCATACTAGTGTTAGTCATCTCGAAACATCTCTTCAATTTCATCCCAATCAGGCAGTTTATGCTTCCTAGGTACTATCTCAAATTGTAGATCAACTTCGTTCAGTATGCGCTCAAATATATCAAAAGAGCCTGTAAACCATCCGTTTTCCATTTTGGAAATTGTTGTTTTATTAATTCTCGTTAGTTCTGATAGTTTTTTTTGAGTGTAGTTTTTTGCTTTTCGAGCTTGTTGAATTCTTTTTCCGATTTCTTCTCTTGTAGCCATCGTGTTTCCTAATTTTAGCTTTTTTGAACATTTTGAAAATGAAATTTTATTTTCAAAATTATTATAAATATTAATTTAAAATATTTTAACGTGCAAAGTTGCCTTCTTTTAATGGCAACTTAAGTCCGAATATTCGGATTTTTAGATCATTTTTTGATCTGCTGATTTTTAAATTAACTGTTTATATATATTTTAATTAATAGAGTATATACCGCAAATTTTAAAATAATATTTAATAGGTGAAGGTCATATTAACCATATACCGCAAAAATATAATACTGTGGTATATGGTTTATTATGAATTAAATCAATTTAATTTTACAAAAAATTACAAAATGAATTTTTATAAGTTACTGTTTTTTATATTATATTTGCGGTATATGGTTTTTCTAAATATATGTTTTTTAATTTGTTTTTATTTTTGTGTTGTTTAAATTAATATTAAATTGAGCGATTTTTTATTTTATTTACTTTTTATTGGTTATGTTTAATTATTGTCGCATTAGATAAGTTTGATTTGGTGGAATCATGCATATTCAAAACGATTGGTTACATATATTAATTAATTTCTATGATCACGTAATAATATCTTCAAGTGATAATGAATATCACATTGTAAATATTAATCTTGTTGCTATCGGTATTAAAACAGCAGCACGAGTTGTTTATGCTGATGAGAATGATTGTTTACAACATACAGAGTTATTTCATCCGTTCGAATCGGTAGCATCAAATCTGAGCGGCTTTTCTCTCAAAGTATTTAATAATTGCAAATTTAAACCTCGGATAGAGATAAAATTTTCGCCATCAAAAATTCTGCAGAAACATAATGTTTTTGGTCCAAAATCAGGCTTTCACGCAGTTTGTGATGTGCTCACAAGTCTTCATCTTCTCTATCCGAAACTAATTCAATATTTAGATATTTCAAATGCTGAAATTCTTGCTATTGATTACACAGCATCAGCTCGTATGAAAAGTAAAACAGAGCTGAAACAAGTGCAAAATTTTCTCCGTAACGTAGCAAATAAATCGCTAAGAAAATCAAATAAATCAGCTAGTTTTGATTCCACAATTTATTGGGGTTCAGACAATTCAATACGTCTAAATCGTAAGTGTTATGACAAACATGAAGAATTACTGAATGAGATTAATGATTTAAAGAAGAAAGCTGGCCGTGGCGATCTACAAGCAATTGATTCATTAAAATTTTTAGACTGTGAATCTGTCATCGAGTTTTCTAAATATCTTCTCCGTTTTGAAGCACGCTTGAAAAAACAGTGGCTATATGAAAACGGTATTCCATTGAATTTGTGGCATTTTTTTGCGTTCGAAAGAGATAACCCAAATTTGGGCATTGAACTGTGGCAAAAAGCTTTTTCTCCTCTTTTTGAAGGATTTGAAAATATGAGTATGAAAATTTATAACGATGATGAAATTCTAAACAAGATCAGTATTGTTCACGACAAAATTACTCGAACTGGGCGTTTGTCAAAAGTTAAATCAATCAATTTATTTAACTTTTACATTTCAATTAGAAGTCTCGGTTATGACAAAGTGAAAGAAATTACTTCAAATTCTAAATTTTACGAGAATTTGAAAGATATTCTTGATTGTGATTTTTGCTCGAAATTTGAGCTTCAGAATCTGAAAAGTATTGATGAGAAAAATATTGTGCCTTTTTTAAAATTGATCGAAATC
Source organism: Acinetobacter sp. LMB-5 (assembly GCF_001541635.1). Taxonomy (NCBI): domain Bacteria; kingdom Pseudomonadati; phylum Pseudomonadota; class Gammaproteobacteria; order Moraxellales; family Moraxellaceae; genus Acinetobacter; species Acinetobacter sp. LMB-5. The sequence continues at coordinate 52,823 of NZ_LRDR01000006.1, forward strand.
GATTTTTCAAATCAATTGCCTTCTGATTATGTTGAGCCAACTTCTCCTCATTCTCATATTTACAAACATTTAATTCCAAATTTTTCAAAAGCTTCTTAATTTTTAGAGAGATCATTATGAGATTACATGCAACTTTTTTACTAGAAAATGTCAGTGATTATAAAGATGAACAAAAAAACATTGTTTATCATTCACTTGTAACGACACAGAAGAAGTTTTCAAGCAAGTTAAATCGTGAAATTGAAGATGTCGTTTCGATTTCAATTCCGCAAAAATTTAGTTGGTTATCTGCTGAGTTAAAAAAATATATTGGCAAAGAAATCATCGTTGCGGTTCGTGAACGTGTCTTTAATGACAAATTTTCTGGTTACGCACTTGATTCTGATCAATTCTCAGTGAACGAGTAATCAAAATGGGAATTAATGTAAATAATGAAATTGCTGAACTAGCATCTATTCGTTCAAATTTATTTGAAGTTTCTAGAAATTGTGAGCAATCAGTTGCACGTGATCTCAAATTAAATATTCAGAAAATTGATTTTTTAATTGAGCAACTGAAGCAGAAAAAAAGTGTTGTAGATGTCGTTTACCTTGGTGATTTAAAAGATATTAATCATTTAAAAAAGTAATGAAAATGAGCTATTTAACTTATTGTTGTGAAAATTGTGGATGTTTTTTCTTTTATGAAAATGTGTATTTAAAACACAAAAAAACATGTGGAGATTGAAAATGATAGATGCAGCTTCGATTCACTATATACCTCAATTTTTTACTGAAATGCATTTAGTTATTTCATTTTTTTTGGGTTTTATAACTTGTTTAATCTTCTTCCCAAAACGAAGCGGAATTTAAGAAATGCACGTTTGCAAGACACTCTCAACGCCAATCGAAAACGGCTTACAAACGTGTTCAGAGTGGACAACTTTTGAATTTATTGATCTTTTTCAATCGCTTGCGATAACAAAAGTTCAAATGGTGCAAATTGGTGCCTCACTCATTGCTGTCGCTGCTTGCTTCATTGCTTTTGCAGTGATCGCAAAAGCAGTAAATCAACTTTAACAACTGGAGCATATCACATGCAAAAAGTAACTGTAATTGAAAAAAATGGTGCTTGCGAATTATCGCTTAAACCTACCTTTTCGACTCGTTTTAAACAATCATTAATTATTGCTGCTGGATCAGCTCTTGCTTTACATGCTAGCGCTGCGAGTTCAATTGATGCGACCGGCCTCACTGGCGAGATTGAAGGCGCCAAGGATACCGTCCTCGGTCTTTTCGGTGTTGCACTTATTGTTTTGGGCGTTTTCGCTGGCTGGCGTTATTTAAAACGCGGTGCAAATTCAGCTTAAATTTAACTATACAGCCCCTTGTTAGGGGCTTCTGAGGTCTAAATGGAAGAAGCGAGCATTTTGAATTGGATACCCATTTTTATCATTCTTGCTGCATGCGCACTCGTCATAAAATATTTTTAATATTCATTGCATATGTATTTCATATTGCAATGTTTAATTCAGCTTATGCATCTGTCGCTGATGGCACCTGGACAAGCTACGATACAAAAGTAAAAGTTGGTAATGCGTATAAAACAGTTCGTACTGTTATTAAAAATCCCAAATTTAAATCAAGTGTTCATGGGCTTATTTTGGCAACAACAGTTGCATATGTTGGTGATGAAGTAGTTACGCGTTATCAAAATGGCGAGTTTGACTCATCAATTGAATCAATTAAAACTGGCATTGCCGAGATGTATGCAACTGGTCAAAAAGCAGGAGGATGGCTTGGTCAACAATTTCAAAATCTTTCAAACAAATATTCATGTAAAAATGGTGAATGTGTTGATACAACTGCATCAGCAAATTATCTTGATTCAAAATTCGATGGTGTAACTTTCTGTCGAATTAATTTATGTGCTGACTCTGTTGGTCAAATTACTTCACAATTGAGTCTTGGCACAGCTGATTATTCTTATACTTATTCACTTTCTTCAGTAGATTTTTTAAATACGACATCGACAAATGGCAAATTCGGTGTTCAAAGAACGTGCATTTCAAAAACAGGCGGTGCTGTTTGCAACGGACAAGTTACTTCAACGAATAACATAGAATTTATCTTCTATAAAACTGCTGCTCCAGTTATTCCAAATTCGGATACTGAAGTACGCCCCATAGTTACACAAAAGGATATTGCGAAAGATGTTGAGACACCGTCTACTGATCAACAAGTAGCTGATACAGCTACACTTTGTTATTTGACTAGCTGTAATTCAATATCAATTCAAAGAAGTGTTGATTCAGCTTATCCCGTTTCAACAACGGCAAGTGGAAAGACAATTCCAAGTGATGTAACTTACCCAGATTCAGCAACACAAGAAGATATTTCTACATATCCTGATCTTAATGATTCAACAAATTCAACTGGTTCTGATTCAAGCGGTATAGCGGGGACATATCCTGCATTTTGTACTGTAGCAAAACCTGCCTGTGATTTTTTTGATTATATGAAAAGTAAAGTTGATGCGGCTTCAAATTATTTTAATGAGCAGCCAACTGATCAAACAAACGTAAATATTGAAACCTCACCACCAATCACTATTGATACAGATATTAAATTTAATGGTCAGTGTCCAGCACCACTCACATATGACTTTAATTATGGCGGCCAATCACAAAAATTTGGCATAACTGATTTTTCTCCTTTTTGTTCAATGCTCAGCGACATTATGAAACCTATTGTGATTGCCATTTCTTCTTTTGCTGCTGTTTTGATTGTTTCTGGAGTCCGTACAAATGAGTAGTTTGGCAACAATTTTTGCAAGTTTGCAAAAAGGATTTTTAAAAAATGTTTTGCAAGGCGCGGGTCTTACGCTCGCTTCATCTGCAACTGTTCTAATCGTATTAGATACCGCTGTAACCGCATTTAAAACTTCACTTGGCGCAGTACCAACCACGATTTTAAATTTGGCAGGTCTCGCAGGTTTTGATTATTCATTTTCAATCATTCTAGGCGCTATCGTTACGCGTTACGTACAAACATCATCTAAATTGACTCTTAAAAAATTAGGTTCTTGATAGCACTCTCTACCGACTGAGAATCCAGACGAAGGAGGGAAGAGAGTGCTATCAAGAAATTAGGAATGGTTAAATATGCTTAATTTGATCACTGGAGTACCTGGTACTTGTAAAACAGCCTATGTAGTAACCCAGCTTGATAAAGTTGAACGAGAAAACAAACTCAACTTACAGAAAAATAAGTCAATTTATCTACACAATCGCCCAATTTTTGAAAAGTATCGTAATGATTTTAGTTATTTTGAAGTTGAGAGTGGATCTGGGCATGAGTTAAAAACAGATCTAGAATTACTTTCAGATGATTATTTTGATTTTCTTAATGAAGATTATGATGATCTTAGACCTGACTTTTATTTTCTACGTTCAACGCGTTATAACGAAATTATTGAACGTATTCATGAGCGGGATGGAGAACAAGATTTTAAAATATTTGAACCCGTTAGAACAATTTATACAAACATCAAATCTTTAAAAATTGACTATGTACGTGCATTAACATACGACTGGCGTGATTGCCCTGATGGTTCGATTGTTGTAATTGATGAAGTTCAACTTGTAGAACCTTACTCAGATTTAAAGCTGAAACATGAAATTGTTCAGCATCTGACGATTCATCGACATCGCGGTTTTGACTTTTATTTCATTACACAAGCCCCAAGCTTGTTACATCCGACTGTGAAAGAGTTGATCGGCTGTCATCGACATTTAACAAAACCGTATGGTGGAAAAACAAAAATATATCAATTTGGTTCTTGCCGAGCTTATCCAAATACTCTTGTAAACAAATTGAATTGTGAAACTTCATTTCGTTTTAAACCGCAGGCTCGAATTTTTAAACTATATAAGTCAACAAGTATCAATACACATAAACCAAGAATTCCTAAGCAATTACTTTCTTTTTCATTTTTAATTGTTGCTGCAATTTGTTTCTCTGTTTATTTCTTAGTTATAAGAGAAAATAATTCTTCTTTTTCATTATTTGGTAGTTCAAAAAAAGAAGAAGCTCATTTAATTCAATCAACTCCCACGCCGACTAAAAAAACATTAATTAACGATGAAAAAAATGAAACTACGAAACAATTAATAAGCGTAGAGCAAGAAGAACAGCAACGTATTGCAATGATTATTGAATCATCGAATGATTGCTATGCGAAAAATTCGAATGGTGAGTTTATTGATATCTCAGTTGATGAGTGTAGAAAATTATCTACAAAGAATGTTCGCATACAATTTTCGAAGATAAAGAAACCACATCTATTAGATAATCAACCTCTTAATCAAGTTGAAAATCGAGAAGTAGGTATAATAAATAGTACAAATATTTAGAAGGGTTTACAAAAGCTAAAAAGTATTAATTAATTGTTTTATATAAAATTATTTAATGTTTTTTATTAAAAAATTCTATATATTTATTATGATTTTCTGGTATTATTTTATTGTTGAAACCACCATTTCAACAGCGACCTCAATGAGGTCGCTACATTAGTGATTCCTTAAAAAGGAAGAGTTAATTGGTAGGTAAGTGCATCTTCGTGATGCACTTTTTTTTGGAAAAAATATGCGTTATTCACGATCAATCGGTAAATTACGTGAGCAAGATTATGAATATATTATTTGCTTACTTGAACAACATTTAAATTGCATTCAGTCAAATGCTAGTTCAACAAATGAAGAAATTAATGAAATAAAGTTGATGATACAGAAAATACAACATCATTTATCTGTGCCAGTAAGGAGAGATTTTTCTGTTTATAAATATTGGTAAATATTAGCCTTTTATTGATTAATACTTTCTACTAATTTAACTTTATTTTTTATTCAGTATTTCTTATATTCTGGACTTACATTATAAATTATGAGTTCATTTATGAAACATACATTGTCTTTTACAACGATTTTTTGTTGCTTAATTTCTGGATGTACAACTATAGATACAATGATTCTTGGCATGCCATTAGCCAGATCAATTACACCCGACTATGTTAAAAACTATAAAACACCAGTTGAGCTTATTAATGCTAAAAAGCTCAATGGAGAAAATGGAGAAGGGGGTATATATCAAATTTCATTGAATCAGGAACAAATACCATATACATATATGAGTTCACTATGTAAATCACAACAAGGTAGTTTTTATAAAATAGATGCGTATTCTATCTATGGTACATACGGTTGCTCATTTAGCAATAATAATAAAAGTTGGTTCGTTAATATTCAAAAAGTTAGAGCCATTAGAAATGATGTCTATATTAAAACTATGCAGGTAGATCAAAGCTTCGTTAATCAACAAAAAAGAATTCGTGATCAAGAACTTCAAAGATTAGAAAATTATAAGTCTCAACAGATTATAAAAGAAAAACAAAAAGCTATTGAATATCAAAAGAATATACTTGCTAAAGCTCCAACATCGAAGGATATTGGAGCTACAATTTGTAAAGATACTGATGTTTCTGAATATACTGGTATGCTCGTTTATGGTCGACCACAATTTAGACCAGTTCCTGGGGCAAAGGTTATCGCAAGTTTAGAAAGTTTAGGAAATGAAAATCAGAATATTAAAATTAATATCAAAGGTTGGTTGAGTGATAACGGTGGAATCGGCTCAGGAAATAATGTTCTTTACAAGCAGACACCACTTGAGTCTGGCCGTGTGATATGGGACAACAAATCTGGTTGGTACAAGTGTAATTATTAAGCTAGAAAGGTTGTAAAGAAATAATTTTATTATGTTTAATTAAAATCGTTATATTTAAAAAGAGTTCATATGCATAGTTCAACTTATAGTGAATTAATGGGAGTTATTGATAACTGCCCAGATGATTTGATTTTTTATCACTACTGTTCTTCAGACACATTTTTAGCGATTTGCACTGGAAAAAAATTAAGATTTTCAGACATGAATAGTATGAATGATTCTTTAGAAGGGAGTTGGGGATATGATTTACTTATTCAAGTTGGAAATAAACTAATCTCCGAAGAAAAGATCTCAATAGAATTTTTAGAACGACTTGATGAAATATTACATTTTTCAAGTTTCCAATATCTAAAACTAATATGTTGTTTATCTAAAGATGGTGATGTATTGAGCCAATGGCGAGCATATACAAATGATGCAACTGGTTATTGCTTAGGCTTCTCTGCAAAAGATTTACTCAAAATGCCGATTAGAATCTTGGATGTTATTTATGATTTAGAGAAACAAAATGAGAATCTTTCAACAATTCTTTTGACTCTTAATAAATTGTTTAAATCAACCGACAAAAAGGAAAATGAAGCATTTACTGAATTAAGTCATGAATTGTCAGTAAACTTGGCACGTTTTAAAAATCCTGCTTTCAAAGAAGAACTTGAAACTAGATTAGTTCACGTTGCTTTGTTAGATATTTCTGATGAAAATAATCCTAAGTATAGGTTTGATAATGGCTTTGTAGATGGAGAACCAGTTACTTATTGTATTAATTATAGAATGAATACAAGTGTACCTACAGCCTATATAGACTTTGATTTTTTCCACAATGAGATTAACCCAATTAAAGAAGTAATACTTGGACCTAAAAACAATGCTCATCCCATGGGAGTTGTACTTGCTATGAGTACAATGGGGTTAAAGGATGTAAAGGTGAAGCGTTCTGAGGCGTCTTATCGCTAATCAAAGCTCTATTACATTGAAATTAATTTGAGATTTTAGATATGTCAAATGAGCGTGATATTGCAAAAATTGCAGGTTATATACTGAGAGAAGCATTTGTTAAAACAGCGCTTACTGAAACTGTACTTTATGTTGAGAAGGACATGCTTTTGAGTATAACTCCAGATGGTAAGTCAGTTTTTGTTAAAAGATTAAATCGAGATCATATTTCGAATAGGCAAATCAATCGGAAGGGAATTTTTAAAGTTAAAAAGTTGGTAAATAAGCCACGCAGATTTGTGTAAGCTTGCTTGCACGCAAATCGAGTAGTGGTCGGATTTGCGCATAACTTATCTTATGTTACTTAGGATACTCAGCAACGTGAATTATGATCATAGGGATTCACGTTGCTGAGCTGTAGCTACATACAGTGTTGTGTAGGCTACAGTCTTTAGATATTCTATTTAACATAATATACATTATACGAACAGTTATATAATTCATTATTAAGTCCTTGATTCTGTTGCCGTACGTTTAACTGTACTTATTACCTCATAAAGTTAAGCTATTGAATTTTATAAGACTAAAAAGTAATAAGTTGAGTTAAACATACGCAAAGCTTTTTTATTTAAACAATTTTGTTTGGTTGCGGTGGCTTTACATCTACAACAATGTATTTAACGCCTTTGCCCTGAAGTAACCATGTAAAATCATTGCATGATTAGATTTACATCTAATCATGCAATGATTTTAATTTAAACACAGTTATATCCCGTTAGTTGTAATTCTGCTTTAAGAATTTTTGCTGAATCAGTTGTAATGAAATTTTGCAGATAGTTTGTTGATTCAAAATAATATTCATGAACTGGCGTATTCATAACTATTCTATCAATAGTTATAGCTGCATTTGCCATATCACAAACATATTTTTTGTCTTTTTCTGAAAGGCTTTTTATGTCGTTTTCTACACTATTTAGTATCAGTTTTCCATGTACGATCACAGATAATCATGGATAAACTTTTTCTAACATTTGCAGATATTTCTTTTCATCCTCATAATTTGGATAATCCTGCGCTTGAGCCAAGTTAAATAATGATAGACCAATCAAGCTAATTATTATTCGTTTCATTTATAAGTTCTTGTAAAGTGTATAGAGTTTTACTATAACACAATTAAATAAAAAAATTATTGACAACTGAATAATCTTTATTTTTTTGAGTATCATTGCACTAATCAGGTCTTAATTTCACTTAAGTTACTTATTTAAGAATCAAATTGTGACTTCAGGCAGTATTATAGCTTAACACTATATGATGACAATTTATTTAATAATGCTAAATATTTTTATTTGTTGTTTAAAATGCATTCAAAGTTGTTTTAATTAATTAAAGCCTTTTATTTTAATTTATATAATTATCATAAATATTGATGCTGGAATTGTAATTATATAATTAACTTTTAACAATCATATATTGTTATATTAAATAATATTAATTGTTAAATTATTGCAACCTTCCTAATTGTTTTTTAAAAATTAAAGATATTTCAATTAATGTATTTATTATCAGTAATTTAATTTTATATCAACCAAGATTCATTATTGGTATAAAAGTGTGATTTAATTATCATTTTTAATTAAAGACCTGTAAAGCAATAACTATTTATATAAATGAAATAATTAGTGAGATACAGGTCACATGTTATTTATTTATTTATTATTAAAGTAAATCTTTATATTGTTTTTAAATAAAAAATATTGTATCTCTTATATTAACTATTTAATAAATAGGTATATATAAAATGAAAAATAATATATTTAAGCTTCTTGTTTTGATGGTGCTTTCCACTTCCCCACTATTTTGTTATGCAAGTAACACGATAATGATAAGAGGAAATGTTGTTGAAGATACATGTTCAAGAGAACATAGTGAGATAGAATGTGTTGAGGTAAATAATTTAAATATTAAGCTTGATAGTGAATATTTAAATAAAGATAGTCTTTTTAAATTAGCTCAACATACTGAGAAAATGGACACAAGTATTGAGAGCATAAGTTCTAATCACAAAGTCGTGCTTATTAACTACCATTAATATCCCAACTTATTTCTGTAATAAGTTTGATGAAAGAGTGATTTGTCGAATTCATCGCATGTTTTGATGAATTGATTGATGAGCCACTCTTTTTTCATAAAAAATGACTATTTATATGTTTTTCCTATATACATATACAGAATTTATTCTATATAATTGTATTCTAAGAATTTAAGATTATTTTTCACTTAATTTTTTTAATTCTTTTTCTATTTACATTGTGTTCTTATGTAAATTGCCTATAACAGTCACAAAGCCTTTCTATAAAACAAAAAAACTTTTATAAACAATAATATGGCCATTTGTAGGACCTCATATAATCCAATTAAATCATGTGATTCAATTAAAATTATGAAAAAATAATGTGATCTAGTTTGCATTTTGTTTGGAAAGTGTTAGCATTGTTACATTACTTTTCAAGATGTCACACACTGGAAAAGTAAGGAATTAAACTTTATATCCAGACTTTTGAGAAACACTATGAAAAAACTTGCTTTAATCGCTGCTCTTTCGGTTGTAGGGATTGCGAATGCTCAAGCTGCTGATGGTACAATTACAATTAATGGTTTAGTTACAGATAAAACTTGTGACATCGTTACCCCTGCTGGTAAAGACTTCACAGTTACTCTTCCAACTGTTTCTAAACAAACTTTAGCTGTTGCTGGTGATGTTGCTGGTCGTACTCCTTTCCAAATTAAATTAGCTAACTGTTCTGAAGGTAAAGTAGCTACTTACTTCGAACCAGGTGCTAACGTTGACTTTAATACTGGTCGTTTACTTAACAAAGATGCTACTGGTGCTAAAAACGTTAACGTTCAACTTTTAGGTAGCAACAACAACTTCATCCCAGTTCTTGCTGCTGGTGCAAACGGTGCTCAAGCTAACTCTCAATGGGTTGACGTAGCTGCAGCTGGTAGCGCAGACCTTAACTACTATGCTGAATACTATGCAACTGGCGCTTCTACTGCTGGTAAAGTAAATACTTCTGTTCAATACACAATTATCTATCAATAATTAATTGATGGTGGGGTTTCTGTGTTCGCATAGAAGCCCTTGTTTTGTGGCGCTTTCCCGAATCTTTCTTGGTTGTGAATTCTGAAATGAAATTGAACAGTTATAATTTTTTGTTAGGTCTGGCATTTGCTTCAGCAGTTGTTGCACCTGCTACTCAAGCAGAAATTGTAATTCATGGTACTCGTGTGATTTATCCTTCGGATGCTCGCGAAGTTACACTACAAGTTAGTAATAACGGTTCAAAACCAGCACTTGTCCAGGCATGGCTTGATGAAGGCGACTCAAAAAGCACACCGGATCAATCAAAAGTTCCTTTTATGATTGCTCCTCCTATTTCTCGTGTTGAAGCAACAAAAAGTCAGACGCTTCGTATTACTGCTTTGCCAACGGCTTCTCAGCTAAATCAAAAGCAAGAAACAGTTTTGTGGTTGAATGTTTTGGATATTCCTCCAAGACCAACATCAAAAGGCGAAAATGCGACTCCTGATAATTTTCTGCAATTAGCAATTCGTTCACGAATTAAATTCTTCTATCGCCCAGCTTCAATTAAAGAAGATGCGAATTTAGCAGCTGATAAGCTTCAATGGGTTAAATCTGGTCAAAATTTAAAGGTAAAAAATCCAACGCCTTTTCATATCACAATGACTTCTGTTTATCAGAAGGTTGGTGATAAAAAAGTTGATTTGTTACCTCAAGGGTTAATGATTAAACCTTTTTCTGAAGAGTCTGTTCAGCTTAAGAATGGCAATCTTCAAGATATGAGTTTTATGAATGTCAATGACTACGGTGGTCGAGTCGAACACCAAATAAAACTTCAGTAATCAGATTTATCTTTTTAATAAATTTAAGCACCTATTATGTGAGTAGGCGGACTTAGTTATGCCAAAAAAAAGGCAAGAATCTTATAAATTATTAAAACGCCATATTTGTTATTACTTGGCTTCTGGTGTTGTCACAATGACAATGCCTGTATTCGTGCATGCTGAAGAAACAGCCGCGAGTGCACCAGTGGAAGCTGAATTTGATTCTGCTTTTTTAATTGGTGATGCACAAAAAGTTGATATTTCTCGGTTTAAATATGGTAATCCTGTTTTACCGGGCGAATATAACGTTGACGTTTATGTAAATGGCCAATGGTTTGGCAAACGTCGCATGTTTTTTAAAGCATTAGATCCAAATAAAAATGCTGTAACGTGTTTTACTGGAAATAATCTTCTTGAATATGGTGTAAAACAAGAAGTTCTATCGCAGCACACTACCCTCCAAAAAGAAAATAGTAGTTGTTATAAAATTGAAGAATGGGTTGAAAATGCATTTTATGAGTTTGATACCTCTCGTTTACGTGTAGATATTTCCATTCCACAAGTTGCTTTGCAAAAAAATGCGCAAGGCTATGTCGACCCAAGTGTATGGGATCGTGGTATTAATGCTGGATTTTTATCTTATAACGGTAGTGCATATAAGACTTTTAATCAATCTGGCGATATACGCGAAACTTCAAATGCGTTTATGGGAGTGACTGCTGGGCTAAATTTAGCTGGATGGCAATTACGTCATAATGGCCAGTGGCAATGGCAAGATACCCCTCCCGAAAATCAATCTAAATCAAGCTACGAAGAAACGAGTACATATTTACAAAGAGCTTTCCCTAAATATCGCGGTGTCTTAACACTAGGTGATAGTTTTACAAATGGCGAAATATTTGATTCATATGGTTATCGCGGTATTGATTTTTCAAGTGATGATCGAATGTTGCCAAATAGTATGGTGGGTTATGCTCCACGTATTCGTGGTAATGCTAAAACCAATGCAAAGGTTGAAGTTCGCCAACAAGGTCAACTTATCTATCAAACAACAGTAGCACCAGGTAACTTTGAAATTAATGACCTTTACCCTACTGGTTTTGGTGGAGAAATTGAAGTTTCTGTTATCGAAGCGAATGGGGAAATACAGAAATTTGCTGTGCCTTATGCATCTGTTGTGCAGATGCTACGCCCTGGCATGAACCGTTATGCTTTAACTATTGGTCAGTTCCGTGATTCAGATATTGATATTGATCCTTGGGTTGTTCAAGGTAAATATCAACAAGGGATTAATAATTACCTAACAGGTTATACAGGCATACAAGCAACTGAAAATTATGCCGCTATACTGTTGGGTGCCGCTTTTGCTACACCAATTGGTGCCGTGGCATTAGATATTACCCACTCTGAAGCTGAATTTGAAAAACAGTCTTCACAGTCAGGACAAAGTTTCCGTTTAAGTTATAGCAAGTTAATTACTCCAACCAACACAAACTTAACACTAGCAGCTTATCGTTACTCAACAGAAAACTTCTATAAATTACGTGATGCTCTACAGATTCGTGATTTTGAAGAAAAAGGCATTAATACCTACTCTGCTGGTCGTCAACGTAGTGAATTCCAAATTACCTTAAACCAAGGATTACCTGAAGGCTGGGGTAACTTTTATGTAGTAGGTTCGTGGGTAGATTATTGGAACCGTAGTGAAAGTACTAAACAATATCAGGTTGGGTACAGTAATAACTTCCATGGTTTAACTTATGGTTTATCTGCAATTAACCGTAAAGTTGAATATGGCTCAACCAATCAAACACACGATACTGAATATTTAATGACATTATCGTTCCCGATTGATTTCAAGAAGAATTCAGTCAACGTTAACGTTACTGCTTCTGAAGACAGTCGTACTGTTGGTGCAAGTGGCATGGTTGGAGATCGCTTTAGCTACGGCGCTTCAATGTCACATCAAGACTATTCAAATCCATCATTTAACGTAAATGGACGTTATCGTACTAACTATACAACTGTTGGCGGATCATATAGTGTGGCTGATTCTTACCAACAAGCGATGGTTAGCTTAACTGGTAGTGTAGTTGCACATTCAGAAGGTGTTTTATTTGGACCTGAACAAGGTCAAACAATGGTACTTGTGCATGCACCAGAAGCCGCTGGAGCAAAAGTTAATAATGCTGTTGGTTTAAGCGTAAATAAGGCGGGTTATGCAGTAGTTCCTTATGTTACTCCGTACCGTCTTAATGACATTACCCTTGACCCACAAGAAATGTCGAGCCAAGTAGAGCTAGAAGAAACTAGTCAACGTATTGCGCCTTTTGCTGGTGCAATTGCTAAAGTAGATTTTGCGACCAAAACAGGTTATGCAGTTTACATTAATAGTAAAACTGCTGATGGCAACAGTTTACCGTTTGCTGCTCAAGTCTTTAATCAGAAAGATGAAGCTGTAGGTATTGTTGCTCAAGGTAGTATGATTTACTTACGTACCCCACTTGCTCAAGATCGTCTCTATGTGAAATGGGGTGACGAAAGCAATGAACGTTGTTCAGTTGAGTACAACATTAGTAATCAGTTGCAAAATAAGCAACAAAGCATGGTAATGACTGAGGCTGTCTGCAAATGAAAAGAATATTATTAACAGGTTTCTTATTTACGGCTGGTCTTGGTATATATGGCGGAGCTAATGCTTCGTGCATTATAACTAATTATCAAGCAAATGATGTCCTTATGAGTGTGGGGCGTGTAGTTGTAAGACCCACTGATCCAGTGGGTACAATATTAAGAAAAGCAACTTTTCCTATTAGTGATAAAGGCACTCTAGCGATATCTTGTGATAGTTATGATAGGGCGATTGCTGAATTAACTCAAGCTTACCCTTTAAGCTCTTTAGGCAATAGCATTTATACTACTAATATTCCCGGCATTGGTATTCGCCTATATCGTGAAGCAGAAAATAACACTAATTTTTCTGGTTATTATCCTTATGTACGTGGTGGAATATCCGGTAGACGTTTTTTAGCACCAGGTTACTTTGTTGTGGAAATCATTAAAATTGCTCCACAAACAGGTTCTGGGACTTTAGTGCCAGGCAGATATAGTAGTTATTATATCCGTGGCTATCCAGATAAACCCTTCTTAACAAGTACTGTTAATGCTAATGCAATTACGATTGCTTCTTCTTCATGTGAAATTCAAGGTAATATTAATAAAGTTGTACAGCTCCCGACCGTTACAAAGGCTGGTTTCAAAGGCGTTGGTTCTACTCAAGGTGAACAAACCTTTGATATGAACCTCTTATGTAATGGTGGTACAAGCCCTGCGGGTTATGAACAGAAAAACACTATTAGTTTAAGTTATGACTTTACCCAAGACGGCACAAATAGCCAGGTATTGGCAAATACGGCTGCTACGTCTGAAAAAGCCAATGGTGTCGGTGTGCAGTTACTCTGGAATTATCAAAATAAAAATCAAGTCATCAAAAAAGGCGATAAATTAGCTTTAGGTTCATTGTCTTCTAATCAGATACTTCAATATAACGTACCGATGACTGCCCGCTACTATCAAACAGCAACAAATGTGACTGCTGGTAAAGTTCGTGCAATGGCTACTGTAACTATTGAATATGATTAATCATATTCAATAGTTTATAAACACAATAATTTCAAATACATAAATATTAATAATAAATTTTACTTTAACACTACTTTCTAAAAATTTAACACTTAACTCGATAGGAATATTTATGAAAAAAATAGGTATAGTTGCTGTTAGTGCAGTGACATTATGTTGGGCTATGTATGAGGTATCTTCTGATAATACGAATACAGCACCACGTAACGAATCTAGCCAAAAAGTCACATCTAAAAGCATTTCATCCACTACAAAGAATGAAAAGTTAGCGTCTCAAACTCTCTTGGCTCAAACTACCTCCCTTAATTCCTCTGCCCCAGTTTGTAAATATAATTTTGATGCGACTCAAGAAGATTATGATCTCTGGAACAACGAACATACTGACTATTGGCCAATTAAAATATTCCCATTAATAATTGGCCAAAAATTTAGTCTTAAAGTAGAGCCTATGCCAGAAAATGAGTATGGTACTGTAGAGTATGTAGCTAGAAGTAAAGCTAGTCTTAATTCAACTAATGACATTGGTGATTTAATAATACCTCATACAGGTATTATTGCATTTGAAATAGAGCTTAAGATCCCAACCTCAGCTCTTGGGAGCTCATCACTTGGTAATTCTGCTTATTACTCCTCTGGCATTGGTTTTAATGGTGTAACAAATAATGGCTATACAGTCAGATCCAATTTTAGGTTTAATATGGGTACTTATGATCCAGATTTTGGTGAGAATCCTGCTAGATTAAGCTATTCTGTAGCTTACCGACTTAGTGATGAGACTGGCCCTGACAGTCGATATTCTAAAGGTCAAAACATGACAAATAATGCAAATGGATACCAAAGATTAGGTATTTATATTAATCAGAACACTAAGCAAGTTGGCTTTATTATAAATGGTGTTGATCAAGGATATAAATCTACTTTGCCTGCGCCACTTGAGAATATACGCTTTTTTGTTTCAAGTGATATATCAATAGATGCCGAACAATTATTTGGACAAGAGTTGTCGAACGAACTGATTACTGACCGTAATGCGCTACAGTTTAGTTACCCTCAGGGCACAACAGACATGTGCGGTAATGCCATTTAAGATATAAAACTATAAGTCGTAAAAAAGGGCTGAATCACAGCCCTTTTTTTATTTCATTTAGAAATGAATGACTGTGCGAATTGATTTACCTTCGTGCATTAAATCAAAAGCGGTATTAATGTCTTGTAGAGGCATTGTATGCGTTACAAAAGGTTCAAGTTGAATCTCACCTTTCATAGCATCTTCGACCATTTTAGGAAGTTGTGTACGACCTTTTACCCCACCAAAAGCAGTACCTAACCATTTACGGCCTGTAACTAACTGGAATGGACGAGTCGAGATTTCTTGACCTGCACCAGCAACACCAATAATAACGGATTGTCCCCACCCACGATGTGCACACTCTAAAGCTGAGCGCATAACATTGACGTTACCAATACATTCAAATGAATGATCTACACCCCAGCCTGTCATTTCTACAATCACTTGCTGAATAGGTTGGTCATAATCTTTTGGATTTAAGAAATCGGTAGCACCAAACTGCTTAGCAAGTTCAAATTTATCTGGGTTTGTATCTACGACAATGATGCGTCCAGCTTTCGCTTGACGCGCACCTTGTACAACAGCTAAACCAATACCGCCTAAACCAAATACGGCAACCGAATCACCTTCTTGTACTTTTGCTGTGTTATGCACGGCGCCAATACCAGTAGTCACTCCACATCCCAGTAAACAAACTTGTTCGTGATTCGCTTCAGGATTGATTTTTGCTAATGATACCTCTGCAACTACCGTATATTCACTAAAGGTTGAACAACCCATATAGTGATAAATTGGTTCGCCGTTATATGAAAAACGTGTGGTTCCATCCGGCATTACACCTTTACCTTGAGTAGCACGTACCGCAACACATAAGTTAGTTTTTCCAGATTTACAGAATAAGCATTCTTTACATTCAGCTGTATAAAGTGGAATCACGTGATCACCTGGTTGAACGCTTGTTACGCCCTCACCCACTTCAACCACAACACCTGCTCCTTCATGACCTAAGATGGCAGGAAAAACACCCTCTGGGTCATCGCCAGATAATGTAAAAGCATCGGTATGACATACCCCTGTATGGGTAATTTTTATTAAAACTTCACCCGCTTGAGGTGGTGCAACATCAACTTCAACAATTTCTAAAGGTCTTCCTGGGGCAAAGGCGACAGCTGCACGAGATTTCATCTTTGGGTTTCCTTTAAATCATTCGGTATTTATAGTCGAGCAAAATAGATTATATATTGATAATACAAGAGCTTAATTTTGCTTAAATTAAAATTGGCTTTCATGACAATCCATCACAGCATAGCCAGTCAAATACATCTAAGCAAGCCTACATTTAAAAAAGAAGAAAACCTCTTAGTTGAAGAGGTTTCTTATCAAATCATTAGCTTATAAGCAGCTTGTTTTTACTTAGAGGTAAATATCTGGTGGATATGGTGTGTTATCACTAATTGGTGAGTAAAGTGTATTTTCAACAAAGAAGCCATTTGGGGCTTGAGTGGTATCAATCGTAATTGAATCATACATAACTTGTGGATATGCCCAGATAAATTGCTTCATTAACCCTAAAGAAACATTGTTTTTCATGTCACCAAAAATTCGTTGCCAAATAGGTGTTCGATATGGCTTGCTTTTATCAAAACCATAGATATAAGCAATAGAGGCATCGGGAACAAAACCAGATAAATAAATGACTTTATTGGCAGGATAGCCTAACCCTTGTATAGATATTTGGGAAACTGCCTGATGTGCCAAGTCTAAGCGAGCTTCTAGCAACCAGTCATAAGCTTCTGTCATCATGTAATCAAAATTAGGATATGAGTAGTGTTGGCTTGGATAGTTAATATAAGTGGCTAAAGTCTGAATTGGAGATTGAATGGAAGGAAAGAAAATGAGCGGGCTAACTTTGGCACTGGAATATTTTGCTTTGATCACGGTACGAATATTTTGACAGGTTTGACCTAATTTATTTCTAAGCCATGTTTTAAACTCATCATATGGCGTTCCTGTTTTATTCATTGCCTCATAAATAGTACCTAAATCTGGTGCATATAATCCTGTATCTGCATTAAAAGCCAATTTTGTTGGGTAGTCATACACACAAGGTAGATTGGTGTCAGTGTTATACCACCACCAAGGTTCACCAATCTGCATATTTACATCGCATCCACCCACTACCATTGTATCTGCAAACTCAATAAAGACTTTATGTAGATATGCCAAAGCATTCTGATGACTTAAACTAAAAAAATAGCTCGGTGGTTGGTAGCCTGTTTTACCTAAATTACTGTTCCAGTCACGCTGTGCCCAATATTCATTGGCCCCCAAGGAATACATTTCAAAGCTGACCCCAAAGATGGGTTGCAAACTGGCGTTATGTAAAGCCTGGGCATATTTCTCATGCCATTTACGGGTACAGGAATTAACGACCGCCTCGCCTGTCACCAACGTATCAGGTATCTGCCATTTATTAATATCGCTTTTCCATGTCATTTCCGGATAATGCGACATTCCACAATAGTGGTTAACGAAACCCTGGTATCCCAAAGCGACCATATTGTTGACTAGGCGCTGCGGGTTTAAGTCATAATGGTCGTCATAGCTGGTGCAGATACCATAATTGTGCTGTGGCACAACTACACGGCTCAAATTTAACTTTGCATTTGTTCCAGTTACAACGGAGTTAGTGAGGCGAATGTAGCCATCTTTTGGTTGACTTAGAGGTATAGCGGTTTGACCATTATAGTCACTGGTAAAGCCCGAAAATGAGATTCGCTGAATATTGGTTACCGGAAAGCTATCTGTAGCAGAGAAGCCTGCTTTTACTGTATCCCAATTAATACGAATATGCGCCGTTCGCGAGGAAGGATTATTTGCGTAATTAAATAGAACAATATATGCAATTTTATTTACGCCATTTTCATTATAGTACACCGTTAAAGTGGGCGTTAAACTTGGATTATTCAGCACTGGCATAGAAGCCGATAATTCAATATCAAAATCCCAAACCACCCCTGCATAGCTATATTTGGTTTGATACGCTAAAAATTTATGATCTTTAGTGTCATAAGAATCCCAAGTAATTCCTACCAAATCATTTGTCATACGTGATCTAAAAGATGCTTCAAAACCATTTCCATAGTTAGTAATGGCGAAAGACATCGTTTGCGGGCCGTCTATTCTCCAATAAATAGGGCTAAACCGATCAATAAGTGTATTCTGAGTGATTGGGCGAGGTGATGTATTAGTATTATTTTGTACATTTTGTGAGTTGGTTATCATGTCTACATTCTCTTAATGTATTAAGAGGTTTTATATTAAATAATAATTCCTATTTTATTGTTCAGATAAGTAACAATGACGTTTAAATTATTTACAGTTTATATTTTTCATAAAGTTCAAAATAAAATTAAACATGAAATCTTATTATTATTCTAAAATATTTTTACACTGAGGAATTAATAAATGGAAACTTTTATACAGCCTATAAATTTTAAGGGTTTGTTTTTATTTACTCCTCTTCTATTTGCATTATTAGGTTGTACTGAAACTTTATATTCCAACACAACGTCGACCACAAAGATATCTTCGGAAAGTAACGCTTATCCAGAGATCGACACAGTATTAGGAGAAAAGTTACAGCCTAACGAAGAGTTGCTCGCTCAAAACATAGCTCAAGTCATTGAAAAGTCAATTCGGGAACAGTATACGGCTGGAAATGCTTTACGTGATGCACATCCTAAGGCGCATGGTTGTGTTCATGCCGATTTTCATGTCTCAAAAAATATACCTGCCCAGTTTGCTAAAGGAATGTTTATTCCAGATCGAAGTTATCAAGCATGGATTCGTTTTTCTAATGCTTCAAATGATGCTTCTAATGCCGACATTAAAAAAGATGCACGTGGCATAGCAATAAAAATTTTAGGTGTGTCTGGACAGAAAATTTTAGAAAGTGAAAAGCAAGCAACTACTCAAGATTTTATTATGATTAATCATCCAGTCTTTTTTGCGAATGATGCTAAACGGTATCTTTCTTTTATGAATGACGTGAATAGCCATAATATGGTCAGAAAACTTCACATTCCATTTGCGTTAGGTTTTAAGGGAACAATGAATGCTCTTGGAGCACGTAATTCACAAATTGCAAATCCATTATACGCACGTTATTGGTCTATGGTTCCCTATCAGTTAGGACTTGGCAATGATCGACAAGCAGTTAAATATTCAGTACGTGCTTGTTCAATGCAGCCAAACAATCTACCCAAGAATCCTAGTCATGATTTTTTAAGAGAAGCTTTAAAGAAAACTTTGCAAAGTACAGATGCTTGTATGGAATTTCTTATTCAACCACGAACTTCAAATCAAATGTTGGTAGAGGACTCAATGACAGAATGGGATGAAAAAGCAGCTCCTTTCTATCAAGTAGCAACTATTCATATTCCCAAGCAGGACTTTGACACACCCGAGCAAAATAAGTTTTGTGAGAATCTGTCTTTTACACCGTGGCATGCCCTACCTGAGCATAAACCATTAGGCGCAGTAAACCGAATGCGTAAAGTCATTTATGAAAACATCAGCAGAGTTCGACATGATATGAATTCAGCTCCTAGACAAGAACCTTAAATACTTTAGCCATTGTAGTTTGGTGTAAAAATTTTTCTAAAGATGAGCGTTTGCAATTGCTTCTTTTTAAGGGAGATTTTTGCTTGTATCGATAGTGATTCGATCAATGAAATCTGCCAACCATAAAATAAAATCATCTTCGCTTTTATGCTTTGGAATCAAACTCATATCTAGCTTAATAGGGAGTTCATTTTTTACACTAACAACAACACCTTCGAAGTTCACAAAGTTATATAAAAACTTTAGTTCAGTGCCTGCAATAGCTTTTTTTATTTCTACAATAAGATTATTTAAATTTATAAAATGATTATTTGAATAAGAACTTTTAATATTTTTATTAATTTTTTCTGCTAATAGTAAGTATTTTGGCATTTCTATCTCCTTATTAATTATTTGTAAAATATAAGTATAAGTTGAAAGCTATAAAAATAAGTTTTTAATTTTTATTAAATTGTTTCTGTATTTTTAATTTTAATTGATAAGTTGTGTGTAATATAACTGTTTTATTGATTTAAAATGTGATTTATTTGGGATTTTTTTCTGATTAAATTGGTAGGTATTCTTTAATCTTATTTGAGGGTAATTAATTAAGTTTTATATTAAATAGGCTCAATATTTAAAATTTTGAGCCTATTTAATTTTTAATATTCACTTAAGACTAAAAGTAAAAATTTATATCTTAAGTCAATTTGGGGAAACTCTTGATTTTATGAATTTTCCCACATTTTCTGCATTCTTTAATTTCGTCATGAGTAATATCAAAGTCATATTCCCAGACATGAATACAAAAAACTTGTCTAAGGTTGTGGAGCATAGACACCTCCTTATAAAAAACCAACTCATTAGTAAGTTCTTTATGAATGCACTTCGCTTATTTTGATGAGTTTTCCTCTTTAGCTTTATCCTCCTTGTGTTTACAGCAGTATCCGAAAACAGCACCAGCACTAAAGAAAAACATAGCCTTGAACATACTTATCTCCAAACGATAATTAAGTAAATTTAAAATTAACATTGAAGGTTGTATCTGTTTTTAGGCCAATGAGACTGATTCTGTGCGTTATGCAAACTTTTGTGAAAAGTTATAACAATATATTTTTTATGAATAAGGTGGATAAAATTAAAAAACCGCCCCAGTAGGCGGTTGCTGAATTTACAGCGAGTTATAGAAGTGTAGTGGACGATCACTTCTATATTTTTTATGTACTTATTTTTCTTGGCTTATAATTTTATTAAAGGCATCTGATTTGAAATAATTAATGATCATCTCTCCACCATCTTGTGTAGAAGATGATACTTTGGGTGGTTCCTCATAATTAAACTTATAGTCTGGAGGAATAAATTTTGAGATTGGTGGAAGCTTTGCCTCACCTCCTGTTGTAATTCTTTCAATAAAACCTGCAAGCCAGAGTATATATTCATCTTTATTTTTATAGTTAGGCATAAGGCTCATGTCTAACTTAATGGCACACTCCTCTAAGGGCTTAGTTAGGCATTCCTCAAAATCTATAAAATTGTATTTAAGTTTAAATTTGGTGCCTTTAATTTCATTACGAATTACACCAACTAATTGATTTAAGTGTTCTGCCGAGCTTTCTGAAAATAAATTTTTGTCCTCAATCTTTTTATATACATTCTCAGCGATGATTAAATATTGTGGCATCTCTATTTTCTCCCTTTTATTATTAAGCTACTCACTCAGCCCTTTAAAGAAGTATGATAGATATCATGTTTTCTAATGTAATTGTTGTACTGCCAATTGTAATTAATGTGTTTTTGTGAAACCTGCAAGCATGATCATCCGAAAAAAATTAAATTTAATGCAGACTAAGTCCCATTTTTAAAAAATTCTTTAATCAAACAATATGTTTAGTTCATTTAAAGTTGGAAGTTCATCGTAAGATTCATCTGCATCTACTGTGTTTACCCAATTTGACTTTGAAACGATACAAAAATTAAGCTTTTTTAGCACAACAATATCTTTGTCTAATAAACCTAATGGAATCCACATAAAATCAGTAGTGCCTACTAAGTTAGGTACTGGTGACCCACATTGATTGCAAAATGAAGATGTGAAACCTGTTTCTTTTTTATAGGTACGGACAAGTTCTAAACCTGATAACCACTCAAATTTATCCTTATTTACTAATGTTGCTGCATTTGCTCCCGTTCCAGTTTGTTTACGGCAGAGACTACAGTGGCAATGATAGACCGTGTTTATTTCATTAGTAACTGAAAATTTGACTTCATTGCATAGACAAGAACCCACGTGACTCATCTCAAGCATCCTTAAAAATAATATTGAATATAGCATTAGGCATAAAAGGGTTAAATTTTACTTTATATTTTTTAATGGATATGTTTTCTAAGAAGTGCCAATAAATATAAGGAATTGCTAGCGTTGAGGCTTGGCAGAATGTATTTATAACGTTTAATATGAATTTTGACATATAAATTGAATATAAAAATGCTGTGATGTGCTTATCTTGGATGCGACTTTAAAAGCTTACATGATTAATCAAATTTATCAGCAGTATAGTAGTATGGCATTAAATGCTTGGGGCTTTACACATACACCTTCGTATAACGGTACATACGACCCTGATGAGAATGATATAGTGACGAATAGCTTTAATTGGTTGAATGATGAGCAAGCTACAAAAAAAACAGAACAAGGACTGACTGCTTTTGTGGCATTAGATGATGCCTTTATCAGTATCGCTTCTCGTATGTATCTGATTAGAAATGCAAAAGAAAAAATCGATTTACAATATTATATTTGGACAAATGATTTTGTTGGAAACTTAATGCTGCACGAGTTACTAACGGCGGCAGATCGTGGTGTAAAAATCCGCTTACTTATTGATGATCAAAATGGAATAAAGCTGGATGGAGTTCTTAGAAGCCTTCTCCACCACCCCAATTTTGAAATTCGATTGTTTAATCCATATAAGTTTAGATATTTAAGAATTTTAGACTATATTTTTCGGTTCAAAAAAGTAAACCATCGCATGCATAATAAGTTAATTATTGCAGATGGCGTGATTGCGGTAACAGGCGGTCGAAATATTAGTAGTGAGTATTTTGATGCAAGTAGTAAATTTCAGTTTACAGATCTAGATATTTTATTTTATGGACATACCGTACAACATGCACAGTCTGTCTTTAATGATTTTTGGCAAAGTGATTTAAGTCAAAATGCTACTGAGCTGGTGGGAACATGTGCTGTTCACCATTTGCAAACACTAAGGCAGCACTACCATGATTTAATTCATGAAAGTGAAAATCATACTCAAACCGAAGATAAGCTTTACGATGCTCAAAGCTATTTAAAAGAACTTTTAGAGCACTATCCAATCCAGTGGTCAAAAGCATATTTTGTTGCTGATTCACCTAAAAAAATCTTAGGACTGGCCGCTAAAGAAGAAATGCTTTATGGGCAAGTCCTAAAGATTATGGGTGAACCAAAGCAGCATATTGAATTAGCTTCTGCTTATTTTGTTCCTACCCAACAAGGCACTTACTATTTAAAACAACTCAAGGTACAAGGTGTTAAAGTCAGGGTTTTAACCAACTCATTTGCTGCAAATGACGTAGCAATTGTGCATGCCTTTTATAGTCAATATCGAGTTGAGATGCTCAAAAGTGGTGTAGAACTATTTGAGTTTAAGCCCTTTTTAGAACGCAGACGCAGAACTTGGTATGAAGTGGTGACTGGAAGTGTGATCCCTGCTAAAGGTAAAAATAAATCGAGCTTACATGCCAAGTTTTTTGATGTAGACGGTAAAGTATTTATTGGTTCGTTTAACTTTGATCCTCGTTCGACTTACTTAAATACTGAGGTCGGTCTGGTTATTGAGTCGAGTCAATTACAAGCGCAAATTTCGGTCATGCTCGATCAGCACTTACCTCAAGTTGCTTACCAGCTTAAGTTAAATAGTGAAGGCAAAATTGTTTGGTTAGATTATCAGTCGGATGGAAAGATTGTTGAATATGAAAAAGACCCAGATACGAGCCTTTTCCAACGTACCATGATTAAAGCTGTTTCATATTTACCAGTTGAATGGATGATGTAACAGCATTTCAAGTTTACTTATAAAATGCCTATCTCTTTAAAGAATTTTTGATAAGCCTCTGCTTTCTTCTCTAGCGCTAATGGATATGCTCTAGAAGAAGATGGTAGACGATATAAATTAATATTTCGTCCAGCAAAGTAAGTCGAGGTAGACATTCCTATAAGCGGTTTTTCGGTGTGCTCTGGTAAAACTGAAATTAAAGTATCAGTCGCTTTATCGCCTGTGGTCATAATGGTTTGACATAGAGGAATCTGCTGAAGTAAAACTGCAAGATCTGTTGGTGTTACTATTTCAAGAAATTTATCTGCGGCATTCCCTTTCAACCGCTTAATTTGATAAGCGGTATCAAAGATTGCAATACCAGTGTCAATCAAGAAGTTTCGAATACGTTCTTCATTAAAATTTTTTTGGCTTTCACTTAAAAAATAAGTTTTGTCTTGGAAAAAAATTAAACCGAAAATACGCCACATATCATTTTGGAAATTAGGATAGTAAAAATCCATCTTCCATTTATTACGTGGCGGTGGAAAACTGCCTAACATTAATAAACGGGCATTCTCAGGTAAAAATGGCTCAAGTGGATGAGTTTCTATCTCAATTATCATAAAAAATCAGTATTTACTTAAAAATTTTATAAACAAATTAACCTATTTTTGAGTTAATCACGAGTCATGAAATGCAATTTCTCTTAATTAAAGCGTTAAAGGTTGTACAGAAGCGATCATTATTGAGGAATGCTTATTTTAAAAATACTATGTGAATATTGATTTAAATAATCGACTTGACCTTTATGGGCAATGACAAGAGCTTGTACAACCGAAAGACCTAACCCAGTGCCACCTAACTCTTTATTTCTTGATTGTTCTAACCTGAAAAAAGGGTTAAATAAATCTTTGCGATGCTCAGCTGAAATGCCAGGTCCTTCATCTTCTATTTCAAGAATCCAGTTAGTTTGTTCTTGTCTCGTTGAAACAATTAGCTTTCCCGGATTTGCATAACGTGTAGCGTTATCTAGTAAAGCAATTAAAATCTGTTCGATTCGCCGTTGATCACACTCAACTTTTGGCGCTTCAATATCGAAAATGACTTTAAGCTGAGCTTTTTCTAATTTTTCTTCAAACATGTGCACGACTTTGTGAGCAGTTTCATTAAAACAAATCGTTTCGAGGTTAAGTCTAAGCTGTTGGTTTTCAAAAAGACTCAATGTACGTAAATCTTCGACTAGGTTTGAAAGACCTTCTACTTGATTCAGTAAGTTTTTAAATAAAATAGGGTCAGCTTCAAAAACACCATCAATAATTCCCTGCAACCTACCTTGCAAAATGGTGACTGGCGTTCTTAACTCATGTGCAATTGCGGCATTCCAGACATGAGCATTTTCAACTGAGGTCTCTAGTTTTTGAGCCATATCATTAAAATTATCCATAAGCTCACCAATTTCAGAAGAATGATGCGTCGGTTTTTCAACTCGTGCGCTTAAATCCCCATGACTAATTTTCTTAGCTGCATCGGCTAATAGATTAATAGGCACAATAAAACGTTGAGCAAGCTTAATGCCTAAAATAATTGATAATGCTGTGCCAAATAGAAGCACGGCGAATAACCATATACCATCTAGATAGTGGAAGAACTCATCACTTTCTTTCAGCTTTTCGAGAGATATAAGCCCTACTTCAATTGCAACATAGTAGGTGCCATAACCTAAAATTAGCGAACTCAGCGTAACACTTAGGCTGGTAAAACTCAGTGCAATAATTAGTTGTTTACTAATGCCCGTTTTATTTTTCATGTGGATGATCCAACCTGTAGCCTACACCACGAACATTGATGAGCATATTTCGTAAACCCAGATCTTCTATTTTCTTTCGTAGCTTACTGACATGACTATCGACCGTACGTTCTAATGCATCTCGATCTGGTAGACACTGATTCATGAGCTCTGAACGAGTAAAGACTTTATGAGGATGCGGTAACATCAGTAATAAAATTTTGTACTCAGTTAGAGTTAAATTGAGTGTTTGTTTTTGATCGCCCGAATGGATGTAAGCAGTATGAATTTCGGTATTCACCTCAATATTTTTATAAATCAGATTTCGGTTAGGAGTTTGCTGGTTTTGTTGAGTACGTCTTAGTACTGCTTGTACACGTGCGACCACTTCATTTGGGTTAAAGGGTTTTACGACAAAGTCGTCTGCTCCAATTCTTAAAGCCATGACTTTATCAATTTCTTGATCTAAAGCCGTAAGCATAATGACTGGTGTCGCTGCTTTTTGCCGAATTTTATTCAGTACTTCCCACCCGCTCAGTTCCGGCATTTTTATATCGAGAATCATCAGATCAATAGGTTGTGCTGCGTGTATTTCAATTGCCTGCTTACCATTCATGGCCCGTACAACACGCATACCTTCACGCTTAAGATAATGTTCAATAATATCGCCAATATCATACTCATCTTCTACCACAAGAATAAGCTTATCCTGACAATTAAACGTAAAGGTTGACTCGAACATAGCAATAAGACGCGGGAAAAATTTGATTTATCATACGCGTATTTTTTGATAGATCTCCACACTTTTTCCACATATTCGTGATTTTGGTTACACACACATCAAAAATAATGCCAGCATCTAGAAGTCCATTAGGTGTTATAAAAGTGCAAAAGCATTTTTTAGTTCCATTCGTTTTATCTTTCGGTCTTGTATTACATGGCTGTGGCAATGAACAAGTAAGTGATCAAACACAAGTATCTACGGCTAAGGTTACCGTTATTTCAATTCAACCGCAGTCTATTAACTTTAGTGAAAATCTACCGGCGCGTGTTCAAGCTTTCAGAACTGCCGAAATTCGTCCTCAAGTTGGCGGTATTATCGAAAAAGTTTTATTCGCTCAAGGTAGTGAAGTTAAAGCTGGACAACCTCTATACAAAATAAACTCAGAAACATTTGAGGCTGATGTAAATAGTAATCGAGCGGGTTTAAATAAAGCTGAAGCAGAAGTAAACCGCCTAAAAATACAACTGGAGCGCTACCAGCAACTTTTACCAAGTAATGCGATTAGTAAGCAAGAAGTAAGTAATGTCGAAGCGCAATATCGACAAGCGATTGCAGATGTTGCTCAAATGAAAGCGTTATTGGCTCGTCAAAATCTTAATTTACAGTATGCGACAGTGCGAGCACCGATTTCCGGGCGTATTGGTAAATCATTCATAACCGAAGGCGCTTTGGTTAGTCAGGCTGATAGCAATACTATGGCGACCATTCAACAAATTGACCGCGTTTATGTCGATGTAAAGCAGTCTATTGGAGAATATGAGCGCCTACAGGCGGCCCTTCAAAGTGGTGAGTTATCTGCCAACAATCAAAAAGCTGTACAGATTTTGAATAGTTTGGGACAGCCCTATAACGTTACAGCAAAAATGCTGTTTGAAGATATTAATGTAGACCCTGAAACTGGGGATGTCACCATCCGTATTGAAGTGACCAATCCTGAAAGAAAATTACTGCCGGGTATGTATGTCCGCGTTAATATTGAGCGTGCTTCGGTTCCTCAGGCCTTACTCGTGCCAGAACAAGCTATTCAGCGCAATATGAATGGCGATCCTCAAGTTTATGTAGTGAATGCCAAAGGTGGCGCAGATGTTCGCTCAGTAGAATTAGGGCAACAATATGAGCAGTTTTATCTCATCAATAGAGGGCTGAAAGCAGGCGAAAAAGTTGTCGTTGAAGGTATAGAGCGTATCCAGCCCAACCAAAAACTAGCAATTTCAGCATGGAAAGCGGCCTCAACAGAAAATACGGTGAAGCAAGGAGATGCTAAATGATGTCTCAATTCTTTATTCGCCGTCCTGTTTTTGCATGGGTAATTGCAATTTTTATTATTCTATTTGGTGTACTGAGTATTCCAAAGTTACCCATTGCACGCTTTCCGAGTGTCGCTCCACCCGAAGTGAACATTACAGCAAGTTATCCTGGCGCTACTCCCAAAACGATTAATGATAGTGTGATTACTCTCATTGAACGGGAAATGTCAGGAGTAAAAAACTTACTCTACTATAGTGCTACAACGGATTCGTCAGGAACCGCTGAAATTACCGCGACGTTTAAACCCGGTACCGATGTGGATATGGCACAAGTCGACGTACAAAACAAAATTAAAGCGGTTGAAGCACGCTTACCCCAAGTCGTCCGCCAACAAGGCTTAGCTGTAGAGGCATCTTCCTCAGGTTTTTTAATGCTTGTGGGGTTAAATTCACCCAACCATCGTTATTCAGAAGTTGATTTGAGCGATTATCTGGTTCGTAATGTGGTCGAAGAGCTTAAACGTGTTGAAGGTGTCGGAAAAATTCAGTCTTTTGGTGCCGAAAAAGCGATGCGAATTTGGGTAGATCCAAATAAATTAGTTTCTTATGGTCTATCGATTAGTGATGTAAATAATGCGATTCGTAACAATAATATCGATATTGCACCAGGACGACTTGGTGATCGCCCTCTAGTTAATGGTCAATTAATTACCATACCTTTATCCGCTCAAGGACAGCTTGAAAATGTAGAGCAGTTCAAAAATATTAGTCTAAAGAGCAATATTAGTGGTGCCACTATTAAGTTGTCGGATGTAGCCGATGTAGAAATGGGTGCTCAGTCATATAATTTTGCGATTTTAGAAAATGGTAAACCTGCAACAGCTGCAGCTATTCAGTTGAGCCCTGGTGCAAATGCAGTAAAAACAGCAGATGCGGTAAAACAGAAACTCGAAGAGCTAAAAGTCAATTTACCTGAAGGCATGCAATTTAGCATTCCTTACGATACTGCGCCTTTTGTTAAAATTTCGATAGAAAAGGTAGTTCATACATTAATTGAAGCCATGGTTTTGGTCTTTATTGTGATGTATATATTTCTTCATAATGTTCGCTATACCTTAATTCCTGCGATTGTCGCTCCAATTGCCCTGCTTGGCACCTTTACCATCATGCTTTTAACTGGTTACTCAATTAATGTGTTAACTATGTTCGGTATGGTGCTTGCGATCGGGATTATTGTCGATGATGCTATTGTAGTTGTTGAGAATGTAGAACGAATTATGGCAACCGAAGGTCTATCGCCTAAAGAAGCGACTTCCAAAGCCATGACAGAGATTACCAGCCCGATTATTGGTATTACTTTGGTACTAGCAGCCGTATTTTTACCAATGGCTTTAGCAAGTGGCTCAGTCGGTATTATTTACCGCCAATTTACCATTACGATGTCAGTCTCAATTTTATTCTCGGCATTTTTAGCTTTAACGCTCACCCCTGCACTTTGTGCAACCTTATTAAAACCAGTTGATGCAAATCATCAAAAGAAAGGTTTTTATGCATGGTTTGATCGTAGCTTTGATAAAGTCACAAAAAAATATGAAGCGATTTTACTTAAAGTCGTTAAACATACTATTCCGACTCTAATTATTTTTGTGGTGATTACAGGTTTAACTTTTGCAGGCATGAAATATTGGCCAACTGCTTTTATGCCAGAGGAAGATCAAGGCTGGTTTTTAACGTCGTTCCAATTACCTTCAGATGCGACTGCTGAACGTACAACAAAAATTGTGAAAGATTTTGAAGGCCATTTAAATGAGCAGTCGGATGTTAAAAGCAATATTTCAATTATGGGTTGGGGATTTAGTGGCGCTGGCCAAAACGTTGCACTCGCTTTTACAACCTTAAAAGATTTTGGTGAGCGTGATAAATCTACTACTGACTATACCAACTTCATAAATGCTGAAATGGCAAACAGTAAAGAAGGTACAACTATGTCTGTACTTCCTCCAGCAATTGATGAATTGGGTACATCTTCAGGCTTTAGTTTACGTTTACAAGACAAAGCAAACTTAGGAATGCCTGCTTTAATTTCGGCGCAAGAAAAGCTTATGGAAATGGCGGCCCAAAACAAAAAATTTTACATGGTTTACCCAGAAGGTCTACCTCAAGGTGACAATATTAGCTTGAAGATCGACCGCGAAAAACTAAACACTCTAGGAGTAAGCTTTGCTTCTGTTTCAGATATTATTTCGACCTCAATGGGATCGATGTATATCAATGATTTTCCAAATCAAGGCAGAATGCAGCAAGTTATTGTTCAAGCCAATGCAAAATCACGAATGCATTTAAAAGATATCTTGAGTTTGAAGGTTGCAGGCGCAAACGGACAACTGGTGTCTTTATCTGAGGTCGTGATTCCTCAGTGGAATAAGTTGCCGCAGCAATATAATCGCTACAATGGCCGACCATCATTAAGTATCGCTGGAGTGCCTAACATAGGGGTATCTTCAGGTGATGCGATGCGAGAAATGGAAAAGCTGATTGCCAAACTTCCTCAAGGTATTGGTTATGAGTGGACAGGTATTTCACTGCAAGAAAAGCAATCTGAATCTCAAATGATATTCCTTATTGCTTTATCAATGTTAGTCGTGTTTTTAGTTTTAGCTGCACTTTATGAAAGTTGGTCAATTCCGTTATCTGTCATGCTTGTTGTTCCTTTAGGCATCTTTGGTGCGGTAATGGCCATTATGTTAAGAGGAATGCCAAACGATATTTTCTTCAAAATTGGTCTTATCACTATTATTGGTTTATCTGCCAAAAATGCGATTTTAATTGTTGAGTTCGCAAAGATGCTCAAAGAAGAAGGCATGACTTTAATTGAAGCAGCCGTTGCAGCAGCAAAGTTACGCCTACGCCCAATTTTGATGACTTCCCTTGCCTTTACTTGTGGTGTTATCCCATTGGTCATTGCAACTGGAGCAAGTTCGGAAACTCAGCATGCATTAGGTACAGGAGTATTTGGAGGCATGATATCTGCCACCATCTTGGCCATCTTTTTTGTTCCCGTGTTCTTTATTTTTGTGTTGGGAGCCGCAGAGAAACTATTTTCCAAAAAGAAAATTAATTCTTAGTTAAATACATTGAGGCGAAACGTATCTATGTTTCGCCTCAATGACTTAGAAATATGAAAAATGTACTTACAGAAAAACGATTAAGAATTAAGGACTTTAAAGACTTTACCTGTTCTAGGATGAGCAAAGCTATTATCTGGATCTAAATTGATGACTTTATCCGAAATCACAATTTTAGAAAGTGGTAACCAGCTCTGTTCCAGTTCAACGTCTATAAAGTTTTTTTCATTGATATTTTCATAAATTTGTTCGACAACGATTTCCATACCACACATACTTTTAGCATTCACTTCTTTTAAGATATGGCGTTTTGACATACTAGTCTCCATTTTTTTATTATCCGCATCGACAATAATAAAGACTCCACTGATACAATATGTAAATTTTAATAATGAAAGTGTTTTCTTTGTTTTAATCATATTTTTGCAATAATTAAATGAATAGTTGAGTGATTATTTAATTTAAATATTATTTTTAAGTTAATCTATTCAATGTAAATATTACTTATTAAAAAATTTACTTTTAATCAAAATTAAAGGGTTCATTAACTGAACCCTTTTTATTTAATTCTAAACTTGTACTGCGTTATCCAGCGAACCATCATCTTTATTTTTAGCAGTGTCTTTACTAATCAATGAGTCTGTATCACTATCTGTGGTAAAGCTTTTGCTATTTTTTTGCTTTTTCTTGTACATACACATCCCAATCGCGATACCTGTTCCCAATACTATAATTGACTTTAACATTTTGCACCTCTTCGATTAACGGAGTAACTTTTGAGAAATTAGCTTAAATTAATAGCATAAAATTTGTTATTTAACGGCTTTCATTTGCTCCGCTTTTGTAAGGTGTTTATTTTTTATGTTAATTGAAGAGTAAAATAATCCCGAAAAATAAATTTTGATACAAAGCAAAAAGCCTATTCTAAAAAAGAATAGGCTTTTCACTGTATTTCAGGATTAAGCAGTATTATGAATCGCTTTATGCAATCTTATTATCTTTAAAAATACATTACAAATGTATTTAATGCTGAACTTTTAGTCAAGATGGGATTGAGGGTTTTTACCAATAATTAGCGATTATTGTGATGACTGTCACGTTTATATAATTAGGATAAGAAAAAACCCATTTCTACTTCTCATAAAGAAATGGGTGATGTGAAAACCACAAAAGACCTGAAATACCAAATGTTCTTACATTCAGTAAGGTTGAGTGTAGTGAATATACCGAATGGTTGACAATTAAACTATTTGTATTTTTTTTAGTCATTTCGGCCAATAAAAAAATAGTTATGATTCTGTAGATTAACTCTGTTTAGTCATTCATTATTGACCAAAAATTCTATAAAGCACCCTCACCCAATTATTAAGACATATATTTTCAATCAGTGTTTTAGAATAACCACGCTGTTGCATACGTTCAATTAAGCGATGTAGGCCTGTCACATCTTCAAGTTCAGTACCTATAAGTGCACCATCGAAGTCCGAACCAAAGCCCACATATTCTTCGCCCAAATGATCCATTAAATATTCTAAATGTTCCAAAATTACATCAATCGATGTATCTGCATTTCGTTGTCCATCCGACCGTAAAAAAGCGACATCGAAATTTACCCCCACCATCCCTTTACTTTCCCGTATTGCTTTAAGCTGTGGGTCAGTTAAGTTGCGAGCTTGAGGGCATAAAGCATGTGAATTAGAGTGTGTTGCTACAATTGGCTGCTGCAATATATCTACAGTATTCCAAAAAGCTTTCTCATTCATGTGTGAAACATCAATCACCATTTTTTTATTTGCACAGCGTCTTATAAAATGTTTGCCATCACTCGTGAGACCTGCTCCCGTGTCAGGTGAGTGCGGAAACTTAGCATTTAAACCATGTCCAAAGCGGCTAGGTCTATTCCACAGGGGGCCAATACTACGCAAGCCTCTTTCATAAAATACATCGAGTAAATCAGGATTTTGTTGTAAAGCTTCAGCACCTTCCATATGCAATACAATTGCTAGCTTTTTCTTTGCTAAACAATCCTGAATATTTTGAGCCGAGGTGCAGATTTTAATAATTTTAGAATACTGAGCAAGTTGGTGAGCTAAATCGAGTTGTTCCAAGCAAATTTGTTCAATTTGCTGTTGCGTAAAATCAGAAGCATTCGGATCAAATAATTTATTGGAATGATGCTGTTGCACATAGCTATATGGCGGTAAAAAAATCGCAAACATTCCACCAATAAAATCAGCTTCTTGACAGCGTTTTAAATCAAGATGGCCTGATAGGCATTCATGAATAAAAGCATGTACAGGATCTGGATGATCACTTAGCCATAAGCGTGTTAATGCATCATTATGTCCATCAAAAACTGGAATATGGCAAGGCTTCATGAGTATTCCTGTTAATTGCTATATGTCTGTAATTGTGTGGACTGGAATATTTTGTGTGGTGCTTAAGGATTTAGAGTTTCTACTATTACGGAATACTAAATTTTGCAAAGGTGCAGTCAATTGACTTTCTGCTCGCGCTTGTTCAATCATTTGATGATACGGCGATTTCCCACATACAGGATCGGCATTAGCCGCATCTCCAGTCAACATATAGGCCTGACAACGACATCCGCCATAGTCACGATCTTTATCGGGACAGCTACGGCACCCTTCTGGCATCCATGCATCGCCACGGAAATGATTAAATCCAGTTGATTTGTACCAAATATCTGACAATTTATGTTCGCGGACGTTTGGAAACGAAATGGGCAGTTGTCGTGCTGCATGGCAAGGTAGCGCCATACCATCTGGAGCAACCGTAAAGAAGATTTTACCCCAGCCATTCATACAGGCTTTTGGTCGTTCTTCATAATAATCAGGCACTACAAAAATGAGTTTGCAAGGGTGATTTTGCGCTTTTAATTTTTCTCGATATTCATTGGTAATCCGTTCTGCACGTGTCAGTTGCTCTTGTGTTGGTAATAAACCTTGGCGGTTTAAAAAAGCCCAGCCATAAAACTGACAAATTGCCAACTCGACTGTATCTGCATTGAGTTCAAGGCAAAGTTCAATGATTTGTTCAATCTGGTCAATGTTATGTCGATGAATAACAAAGTTAAGGACCATCGGATAATCGTATTTCTTAACCAATCGGCACATTTCATACTTTTGTTCAAAAGCATGCTTTGAACCTGCCAAGGCATCGTTTACCACAGGATCGCTAGCTTGGAAGCTCACTTGAATGTGGTCTAAACCCGCTTGTTTTAGATCAGCAATACGTTGTTCGGTAAGACCCATGCCTGAGGTAATGAGGTTGGTATAAAACCCTCGCTGATGAGCATGTGCAACGAGTTGTTCTAAATCTTGACGTACCAGTGGTTCACCGCCAGAAAAGCCGAGTTGAACAGCACCCATTTGACGTGCCTGATCAAAAACGTCAGACCACTCTTGGGTGGTTAGCTCATTTTTATGCTGAGCGTAGTCTAATGGGTTTGAGCAATATGGGCATTGTAGCGGACAACGATAAGTTAACTCCGCTAATAACCATAAAGGCAGGCCAACACCTTCTGTCATACTAAATCAATCCAGTGTTGCTGCTGTGCGACCAGCATGTAATCCACTACATCTTGATCTATCTCAGCAATATCACCAAATTTTTGCTTTAACTGAGCAATAATTGCAGAAACATTTTGCTGCCCATCAATATATTGTCCAATTGCCCCTGCACTTTCATTTAATTTGATCATGCCTTCAGGATATAAAATCACAAAACCATTTTGAGCTGGCTCGAACTGAAAACGGTAACCTTGTCGCCATGTTGGCACAAGGTTTAAATCAAACTGCTCTTTATTCATTTAAATAGTCCTTTGTGCCAAACTCGTTTGCTTGTCACGCTGTGATACGGTGCTTCATTGTGAACATGTGCAAGTGTTAAAGCATCTAAAATGCTCCATAAAATATCTAGCTTAAACTGCAATATTTCAAGCATTCGTTCTTGTTGCTCAAAAGTTGTAAATGAATCAAGCGTAATCGTTAGACCATGTTCAACGTCACGGCGTGCCTGACTCAAACGAGAACGAAAATACTCATAGCCTTTATCATCAATCCATGGATAATGCTGCGGCCATGAATCAAGTCGTGACTGATGAATTTGTGGAGCAAAAAGTTCAGTTAAAGAGCTGCTTGCTGCTTCACGCCATGAAGCACGACGTGCAAAGTTCACATATGCATCTACTGCGAAACGTACACCCGGCAAAACTAATTCTTCCGAAATAACTTGTTCACGACTCAAGCCCACAGCTTCAGCTAACCGTAACCATGCTTCTCGGCCACCGCCATCTGGATATTCACCATCTTGATCGATCATGCGTTGAATCCATTCTTGACGGACTCTTTGATCAGGGCAATTTGCCATAATCGCCGCATCTTTAAGCGGAATATTAATTTGATAGTAATATCGGTTTGCAACCCAAGCCTGAATTTGTTGCTGGGTGGCTTTACCTTCATACATCATCACGTGAAATGGATGATAGATATGATAATACTGGCCTTTATCGATAATGGCTTGTTTGAATTGTTCAGTCGTTAAAGCTTCAGGTGTTTGAGTCATGTTTCACCTTAGAGTTCAATCTGCATGCCATCATAGGCAACTTCTACACCATTTGCTTTAAGCTCAGCAAACTGACTAGAGTTTTCATTTAAAATTGGATTGGTATTGTTAATATGAATCAGCACTTTTTTAGGTGTACTCAGCTGGTTTAAATAAGACAGTGACCCACCTTCGCCACTAATATATAAATGCCCCATTTCACGGCCAGTTTTAGTTCCAACCCCTGTTTGTTGCATTTCATCGTCTGTCCAAAGCGTACCATCAATCATGACGCAGTCTGAACCCTGCATAATCTGCATGATTTGATCGTCAATTTTTCCAAGACCCGGCGCATAGAACAACTGTTTTTGTGTCTTATGATCTTTGATAATTAAAGCAATATTATCGCCATCATGTGGGTCATTTCGATGCGGAGAATATGGTGGAGCTGCACTTTTAATAATTAAGGGTAAAAATTCTAAATTTTCGAAATCATTAATTTTAAAAGCTTGTTTAGGGTTAATCTCATGATATTGAAGACCGCCATTCCAGTGTTTGAGCATATTAAAAACTGGAAAGCCGCTAGTTAAATCTTGATGGACCATTTCTGTACACCATACATTCATTGGACAACCTTCACGTAAGGTTAAAAGCCCAGTGGTATGGTCTAACTGACTGTCCATTAAAATAACGCTTGTTATTCCTGTATCACGCAATTTACGCGCTGGTTGCGCTGCTTTAAATTCGAAGAGTTGCTGGCGGATATCAGGTGACGCGTTTAATAAAACCCAGTCTGTTCCATTTTCAGAAACAGCAATCGATGATTGAGTACGGGCTTTGGCTTGGATTGTACCTGTGCGCACACCATGACAATTCGGGCAATTACAATTCCACTGCGGAAACCCGCCTCCGGCAGCTGAACCTAAAACATAAATATACATAAAATTAATATCTTATTAGAAAGAGATAAGCCCTAGAACAAGACTAGGGCTTATGACATATTTGATGAAACTGATTAACGTGCTTCAAAGTACATTGTAACTTCAAAACCAATGCGTAAATCAGTAAAAGCTGGTTTAGTCCATTGCATAAATTATCTCCGGTTCATATTAATCTTATGAAATGAATCACTTGATTAAGATTTATAAGGCAATTAAAAATTTATTCTAAATAAAAAAATTGGGTTTGTAGACCACCCCTAGCTAAGATATTGTTCGATAATTGTGTTTTTTGTCCAAATTTTAATATTTCGAACATATTTGCTTATTGAGTGTTTCATCAAACATTCATACTAAAAGCGTATTTTTTTATCCGTCTTAATTGATCAAATGATAAAAAAATGAAAAATTTAACAATACTTTTTAAAGTAACAACACTTTCTCTGGCTTTAGCATTATTGGCGGGATGTAATGACGATGATGATAATGAGACAGCACCACCTGCCCAAAGAAGCAATCAAACCGTAAATATTTTAGCTTTTAATGACTTTCATGGAAATCTTGAGCCACCTAAGCGTTATGTCGAGGCACCAAATCCAAATGATGCTGCTCAATCTGTTCGTATTCCTGTGGGAGGAGTGAGTTACTTTGCCGATGCAATTAAAAAACTTAAAGCAGAAAATCCAAATAATGCTGTGGTTTCGGCAGGCGATTTAATTAGCGCCTCTCCTCTCACCTCTTCTTTATTTTTAGATGAACCAACCATTGAAGTCATGAATGATATTCAAATTGACTTTAATGCTGTGGGTAACCATGAATTTGATCGGGGTACAGACGAATTACGCCGTTTAAAAAATGGTGGATGTCAGCAATATACCAGCACTGCACCTTGTCAAATTAATAAAAATTTTAGTGGTGCAAAATTTGATTTCCTTGCTGCTAACGTCGCAATGAAAAATGACACCAGTAAAACGATCTTCCCAGCCTATAAAGTCAAAACTTATGGCGGAATTCCAGTCGCATTTATTGGTTTAACTCTTAAAGCGACGCCAAGTATTGTTTCTGCGGCAGGTATTAAAGATGTTGAGTTCCGTGATGAAGCAGATACGGTAAATGCGTTAATTCCTGAATTAAAAAAACAAGGAATTGAAGCGATTGTAGTCGTTGTCCATGAAGGTGCGGCGCCAAGTACGAAGCTCAATCAAAAAACATGTGATGGTTTGAGTGGTCCGATTTTAGGAATTTTGGATAAGCTTAATCCAGCAGTTGATATTGTTGTTTCAGGTCACACACATCAATCTTATATTTGTGACTATTCTACAAAAAACCCGGCAAAACCATTCTTACTTACTTCAGCTGGACAATATGGCACGCTCATTACTGACATCAAGATTGAATTAGATGGTAAAACTGGTGATGTCATTAAAAAAGATGCGAAACAGGTTCCTGTACAAAGTGAAGCATATACATCCGGTACAACCACGGTAAGCCTTACCGATCTCTATCAAAAATTTAGTAAAACCCCAAGCATTGAAGCAATCTTAGATAAATACCGCCAAGCTGTGACCACCATTTCAAGTCGTGTGGTTGGTACATCTACTGCCGTTGTGAGCCGTACTCAAGTCGAAAGTGGTGAAAGTCCGCTAGGTATTATGATTGCCGATGCTCAACAAGCGGCTGCCTTAAAAGCAAGTAATCAAGGCTCAGACTTTACGTTAATGAATCCAGGTGGTGTGCGTGCGGATCTACTCATTAATAGTAGTAACCAGATTACCTTTGGCGATGTTTTTGCAGTTCAACCATTTGGTAACTCTATTGTGACGTTGAGCTTAACTGGCAAACAGATTAGAGATGTGCTTGAACAGCAATGGTCTGGTGCAAATGCAAATTCACCTAGAATTTTACAGCCATCTAAAGAGTTGAGTTACCAATATGCAGCAAATACATCTGTTTCACCACGAGTAAGTAATATTATGATTGCAGGTTCGCCGTTGGTTGACACTAAAGTGTATCGCGTGACGGTAAATAGCTTCTTGGCAGATGGTGGTGACAACTTTACGGTATTAAAAGAAGGCCAAAACCGTGTCGGTGGTGGTCAAGATATTGATGCGCTTGAAAACTATGTTGCTGAAAACTCTAAAGATTCACCTTTAACTATTCCAGCTACGACTCGAATTAAAGTTATCAAGTAACTGATTTAATGACAATAAAGGACAGTATGATGCTGTCCTTTATTTTTATGGCAGTTTAAAAGATTTTTATTCGGTATATAGATTGAGCTCAACACTACTGATATCGACTCCGGTATTTGCAAAAATAATATCAGTAACCTCATGAAGTAATTCTTTAACTTTGTCATGTTCAAAGTTCAAGGCTTCAGAGGTTTTGAGCGAAATGAGGTTACAACTCATCTTGTCTTTTCTAAGCTTATAAATACTTTTGCTTTTTCCTAAAAACACCCTTTTGATGAGTTTACGGTTTTCAAATTCCGACAAGATTCGATAAATCGTTCCTAGCGTTATTTTATGTTCATTTTTAATTTGCGTATAAATACTCACAGCACTTAAGCCTTGTGGATTTTGATTTAAAATTTCAAAAACCTGTATTCTCGATTTTTTTATGGGTAGTCCATTTAATAATGATTTTGAAGTTGCTGTCATGATTAATTAACCTTAATGTTGAAAAAAAATAGAAATTTTTTAAAATTATTTTGTCTATACTTACTTGAAAATTATGGAAATGATTTGATGTATACAGAGCTTATTACCCTATAAATAAGCTTTGATCTGATTATAAGATTCTGAATAATTTAATATTATTCCTACCTCACTATCTACATGTACGCCCTTGGCGAATAAAAGCATTCTTGAGCTGAACCATATTGCGACCCTCTTCGTTAAGTCATTTTTCGAGCTTATTCTATATAATGATTAACACATGATAAATATTATCATTTGTGTTTAGCGGTGTATCATATACATATAAGTTTTAATATTCAATATTAAGTAATTATCAAATACATAATGATAAACATTATACATTACTGATTAAATGATGATGAGTTGCCTTCATTCTCTATTATAAGTATTCATTTCCAGCCATATAAAAAGCAGATCGATGATCTGCTTTTTATATTTTAAATAGAATAAGTTAAATGACTATTATGCTAAGGATAGTGCATCTTGTTCTTGCATCCATGCATGAATCACTTGTTGTGTTGTCATGACTTGAGCGCATCGTGTACTAGCATATTTTAACGCCATATCGTGCTCTTCTCGGCTAAAGTCAGCTAGTGCATCACCACATAAGAATGGCTGTATGTTTAGCATAAATGCTTCCGCAGCACTCATTAAACAACCAATATGTGCATATACACCACAGATAATGAGTTGATCGCGACCAGACTCCCGCATGAGTTGTTCGAGAGGTGAAAATTTAAAAACACTATATCTCCACTTGGTAAGAACCGTATCATTTTTTTGAGGTGAAATTTTTGGCAAAATCTGCGTAAAGCTCGGCTCGTTCTTTAAACCAGGTCCCCAAAAATCAGTTAATAATTGTCGATGTTCAGGTGATTGATTGCCGGGTTGTGCTGTATAAACAACGGGAATATTAGATTGATGAGCGGCGTCAATTAATGCTTTGGTGTTTTTAATGAGTTCTGGAATAGGTTCTTGAGTTAAGTCATAGAAATCTAAAAAGTATTGCTGCATATCATGAACCAATAAAACAGCTCGATTGGTATTCAATAACCAATTTGTTTTGTTGGGAGTAAATTCATGGGCTTGGGGCATACTGTAACTTGCAATCTTTGGAATACTCATTAGTATTTTCCTTTTCTATCTTTCAAAATATTTTTAATTTCAGATGGTTGTTGTGCTGAAGTAATCTTTAGACCCCAAGTGTCGCTCCCCCATCTACCACTATTTCTTGCATCGTAATTTGGGCCGCTCGGTCCGAAAGTAAAAAGCTCACGGTATTGGCAATATCATCTGGTTGCGCGAGTTTTCTTAAGGGAATACCTGTTCGGTACTGGCTCAAATCACCATCAATTACTGCAGGTGGAGGTGCATTATCAGTCCAAAGTTGTTGCTGCATTTGAGTGAGAGTAGATCCTGGTGAAACAATATTCAGCCTGACTTGATAAGGCGCGATTTCAAGTGCCAGATTGCGACAAAAATGACTCAGTGCAGCCTTAGTGGTGGCATACATACCAAGTTGCATACGCGGCATTCGTGCACTATTTGAACTAATAGTGACAATACTGCCCTGCTTTTTTGCACAAAAATGTTTAGCTACTTGTTGGCTGATCGCGATAGGCGCCATGACATTGACCGCAAAAAGTGTTTCCCAATCTTCCGTTTTGGCTTCAAGCATGGAGCGCATAATTAATACGCCTGCTGCATTTACTAACCCCGTAATTTCGTATCTTTCTAAAAGCTCTGAAATTAAAGTTTGTGTTTCTTGTTGATGGGTAATGTCTTGTGAGATGCCTTGCCATTGTGAAGTTTGATCTGGCGTTATTGTTTTGCTGATATCCCATTGTTTAGGATTTTCTTGTCGGTCAATACCAATAACGTGATAGCCCTGATCTAGTAGTTGCTTGGCAATAGCCGCTCCTATCCCTCTTGCAGCACCTGTGACCACGATGGTAGAGCGCATGTGGATACTCCAATTTATATTATAAAGAAATCTATAAATATAATTGCAAATAATTATCATTCTTATCAAGAGCAAATTAAGATAAAAGATTAATTTATGATCTCAGGTAAATGAGCTTTAGCTTAAAATTTTAAATTAAATTGTTGTTTTATATTAGTTTTATTAAATTAGAAGGTCAGAAATATTTTATTGTTAATAATCATTTTCAATAAAGCAGGTTTTGATTTATTCGGCTAAAATCAGGTTTATGGTTTATCAAACCTAGTAACTTTTTAGGGTTCAATCTCCAGCAGGCTAAGAATGAGTTCTCTATAACTCCGACTCTCGTAAGTTTGGAAATGCGTATAAAAAATGAAAAATTATAAAATCCACATAGTTTCGGTCAGTTGTTCAATCTCTTGAATATCATGACTCACATAAATCATTGGAATTTTTATTTCCTCTTTTACTTTCTGAAAAAAAGGAATAATTTCAGCTTTATGATTCGCATCTAATGCTGATAAAGGCTCATCAAGCAGTAACAGCTTAGGTGAATATAACAATGCTCGACCTAGTGCCACGCGCTGCTTTTCCCCACCTGAAAGTTTGATAGGCATACGTTGTAATAAATGCCCTAGCTTTAATAATTCAATAATGTAATCTGCGTCAAAGTGACGTTCTTGTTGGGAAAGATGCTTAAGACCAAATAATAAGTTTTGCTTTACCGTTTTATGCGGAAAAAGCTGAGCATCTTGAAAAACCAACCCAACATGCCGCTTTTGGGTACTCAAGTTAATTTTTTGATCTGAATCAAACCATGTTTGGTCCTGTATTTTAATGAGCCCACTACGCGGAGTGTTCAGGCCAGCAATGGCATGTAAAATCGATGTTTTACCTGAACCCGATGCACCGAATAAGCCAATAACAGAAGCATCTGACTGGAAACTAGGTTCAATATGAAATTGACCCATTTGTAGCTGGAAACGGCAATCAATCAACATAATTTTACCGCCCTAAACGCTTCTTTTGATAACGATGAAACCACTGCGCAAACCATAGCGCTAAAAAAGCCACGCTTAACGATAAAACAATAAGCCGTTGAATAGCGGCCTCTGTATCTGGTTGTTGCATTAAGCTATACATAGCTAAAGGCAAAGTCCGTGTTTCATTTGAAATATTACCCACGAAGGTAATGGTCGCACCAAACTCACCTAAACTACGGCAAAAACATAAAATAGCACCAACTAAAATGCCACTGCTGGCAAGAGGTAAAGTGACATGAAAAAATGCCCCTAAAGATGAAGCTCCTAATGTCTTTGCTGCCATTTCTAAACGCTGATCGACCAATTCAATTGCTAGTCGAATAGATTGCACCAAAAGCGGAAAACCCATCACTGCCGAAGCAAGAACGGCGCCTTTCCAGTTAAATGCAAAATCAATTCCGAGCGGTGCCAAATATTGTCCAATAATGCCGCGACTGCCAAAAACTTGTAAAAGTAAATAACCAGGAACCACTGGCGGTAACACTAAAGGTAAAAACATCAATGTTTCAATAAACGACTTACCCCAGAACTCTTTACGTGCCAGAAACCATCCCACACAAATTGCAGGAATAATACTGACCACAAGACAACTTGCTGCCACCTTACAAGAAAGTTGCAGAACGCTGAGCTCTTCTGGGGTTAAAGAAAGCATCATGGTTTAACTGAAGCCAACACACTAAAGCCATATTTTTTAAAGACTGCTTTGGCTTGATTGCTTTGTAGAAATTGATAGAACTTTGCTGAATTCGGACTTTTTTTA
The DNA here is from genome assembly GCF_001541635.1 of Acinetobacter sp. LMB-5. NCBI lineage: Bacteria > Pseudomonadati > Pseudomonadota > Gammaproteobacteria > Moraxellales > Moraxellaceae > Acinetobacter > Acinetobacter sp. LMB-5. The sequence goes on from NZ_LRDR01000006.1 coordinate 95,709, forward strand.
ATCATCCCTACTGGATAAATAATTGGCGAATGTGTATTTTCTGGAAATACACTAACTACTTTTACGTCTTTACTAATCGCTGCATCAGTTGCATAGACAATCCCTACCTGACATTCACCACGCACAACAAAATTTAATGCAGCTCGAACATCTTCTGTTTCAACTAACTTTGGCTCAATACGGCTCCACCAGCCTAAATTGGTAAAAGCTTGTTTAGCATATTTGCCTACAGGCACACTTTTGGTATCACCTGTACAAATCTTGCCTTTAAACAGTTTATTTGGATCGGTGGTTTTATCTAGTTTTACATTTAGTGACTGCCCTTTAGGGGTAATTAGCACCAAACGATTGCCTAGTAAATTTATGCGGTCATTTGCGGCAACTCGTTTTTTGTTTTGCAGATAATCCATCCACTGGGTATCTGCTGAAATAAAAATATCTGCGGGTGCCCCAGCTTCAATTTGTTTCGCTAAGGTTGATGAACCCGCATATGAAGTTTTAACTTCTACTTTATTCTGTTTTTCGTAAATTTTTTCTAAATCGTTAATTGCATTCGTTAAGCTCGCTGCTGCATAAACAGTAACTGATTCAGCCTTGGCTGAGATATTAAAGACAAATCCTATGCTGAGGACTGAACAGGCTAAAGCCAATTTTTTTATCTTCGTATCACTTACCATTATTTTTACCTTTTTATCGTTTTACAGCGATATATATCTAAGAATATAGCGCTACACGAAGATTATGAAAAGCATAATTCGTTAAATATAGATGACTGGAATGCAGCAGCGCTTTTTAGCATGTACTTTGGATTAAGCAAAAGCTATACCAAATTAAAAGATTTCATCCCTAAGCAATCTTTTATCTTAACCTTTTAAATAGCTACTCATGATTTGATAATCACGCTCTAAAGCTTGTCGGGCATTGATTTCCATTTGGCGGTAATGCTCTAAGACTTTCTGGCCCAAAGCTGTAACGGCTGCCCCACCACCATGTGTTCCGCCCGTTTGAGTTTCCACTAAAGCTGTTTCAAAGCACTGGTTCATCGTATCGACCAATTGCCATGCACGGCGGTAGCTCATATTCATAGATTTTGCGGCTTGTGAGATCGAACCAGTTTTCTCAATCGCTTCAAGTAAGTCTGCCTTACCCGGACCAAATGCAATATTCTGCTCTAAAAGAATTCTAATTTGTAATTTTAAGTTTTGTTCTTTCATAGACTTAGTTCACAAAATTTCATTTTATGCTCCTTAACATTATAAGGAACTTTGATAGGTTAAAACACATAGAATTTTTAAATCTATACTCTTTCCTAAAAAGAGTTCGATCAAAAAATCAAAACTGCACAAAGTGGATAAAGATCTGGAAAAAACGGATAGAGGCAAAGGCTTAATCGCGGTTCAATCAGTTAAAAGCTGATTGATTGGAGGATTGAGCAATGACCTCATCTAATTTAAAACAATGGAATGATTTTATAGATGGATGTATCGACTTCCGTCCTAATGATGGCGTGTTTCGTATTGCACGCAATATGTTTACTGAGCCTGAACTATTTGACTTGGAAATGGAACTTATTTTTGAAAAGGTTTGGATTTATGCATGTCACGAAAGTGAGATTCCAAACAATCATGATTTCCTAACCGTTCAAATTGGCCGTCAGCCGATTATTGTGAGCCGTGATGGTAAAGGCGAACTACATGCCATGGTCAATGCTTGTGAACACCGCGGTGCGACCTTAACACGTGTTGCAAAAGGCAACCAATCTACATTTACTTGTCCGTTCCATGCTTGGTGCTATAAGTCAGATGGCCGTTTAGTTAAAGTAAAAGCACCTGGTGAATATTGTGAAGATTTTGATAAATCAAGCCGAGGCTTAAAACAAGGCCGTATTGCCAGCTACCGTGGTTTCGTATTTGTAAGTCTTGATACTAAAGCAACAGATTCACTAGAAGACTTTTTGGGCGATGCAAAACTGTTCCTTGATTTAATGGTTAATCAGTCGCCAACAGGTGAACTCGAAGTATTACAAGGCAAGTCATCTTATACCTTTGCAGGTAACTGGAAGCTACAAAATGAAAATGGTCTAGATGGCTACCATGTCAGCACTGTTCACTATAACTATGTCTCTACAGTTCAACACCGCCAGCAAGTCAATGCATCAAAAGGTGCTGAACTCGACACACTTGACTATAGCAAGTTGGGTGCGGGTGACTCAGAAACTGACGATGGCTGGTTTAGTTTTAAGAATGGCCACAGTGTTTTATTCAGTGACATGCCAAATCCGACAGTTCGTCCGGGCTACAGCACAGTTATGCCGTATATGGTCGAAAAATATGGCGAAAAATATGCTGAATGGGCAATGCATCGTTTAAGAAACTTAAACTTGTACCCTAGCCTATTTTTTATGGATCAAATTAGCTCTCAGCTTCGTATTGTTCGCCCTGTGGCATGGAATAAAACTGAAGTCATCAGCCAATGTATTGGCGTTAAAGGTGAATCTGCAGAAGCACGCCGTAACCGTATTCGCCAGTTTGAAGATTTCTTTAACGTATCAGGTCTTGGTACACCCGACGATTTAGTTGAATTCCGTGAACAGCAAAAAGGTTTTCAGGCACGACTTGAACGTTGGAGCGATATTTCTCGTGGCTGTCAGTCTTGGGAATATGGTGCAACCAAAAACTCACAAGATTTAGGCATCCAACCCGTCATTACTGGCCGTGAGTTTACCCATGAAGGACTCTATGTAAACCAGCATGGGCACTGGCAACGTCTAATGCTCGACGGATTAAACAAGAAAGCATTAAAAATGCAGGATATTACTTTTGAAAACAATGCCCTAATGGATGAGGTGTAACCATGTCACAAGAACTACATTTTGCTGTATCTCAGTTTTTGTACAAAAAAGCAGAACTTTGTGATGCTTATGACTGGGATGCCTACCTAGAACTTTACGATGAAGATAGTGAATATCATATTCCACAGTGGATTGATGACCATAACTATGTTCAAGATCCAAATCAGGGTTTGTCTTATATCTATTATGCAGACCGTACAGGACTTGAAGACCGTGTATTCCGTATTCGTACCGGAAAAGCAGCATCTGCAACTCCGTTACCACGTACTTTGCACAGCATAAACAACATCCGAGTTAAAACACTGGATGATGGATTAATTGAAGCAAAAGTTGCATGGCAAACGCTTTATAACCGTCAAGGTTTAGAAGGCTGTTTTTACGGACACGCTACTTATCTTTTACGCCAAACAGCAGATAGTTTCCGTATTCGTCGTCAGCACAGCATTTTGCTGAATGACAAAATTGATTCCGTTTTAGACTTCTATCACGTTTAAGGGGAATGAAAATGGGACATTCAGTTGCACTTAACTTTGCCGATGGCAAAACCTTTTTCATTTCGGTAAATAACGACGAATTATTGCTTGATGCAGCAGTTCGCCAAGGAATTAACCTGCCGTTAGACTGCCGCGAAGGTGTTTGTGGTACCTGTCAGGGTCAGTGTGAAACTGGTATTTATGAACAAGAATATGTTGATGAAGATGCATTAAGTGAACGTGATTTGGCTGAGCGTAAAATGTTAGCTTGCCAGACTCGTGTGAAATCTGATGCAGCTTTTTATTTCGATCATGATTCTGCTATTTGCAATGCTGGTGATACTTTAAAAATTGAAACCCAAGTGACTGCGGTTGAGCTGGTTTCTGAAACGACAGCAATCTTATATCTTGATGCAAGCAGTCATACTGAACAACTTCAGTTTTTACCGGGTCAATATGCTCGTTTGCAAATTCCAGATACTGAAGATTGGCGTTCTTATTCTTTTGCAAATAGACCAAATGCAACCAATCAATTGCAATTTTTAATTCGTCTCTTGCCAGACGGTGTGATGAGTAATTACTTGCGTGATCGTTGTCAGGTCGGACAAACCCTACTCATTGAAGCGCCGCTTGGTAGTTTCTATTTACGTGAAGTACAGCGACCACTGGTTTTTGTAGCTGGTGGAACAGGATTATCAGCTTTCTTGGGAATGCTTGATAACTTGGTCGAGCAACCGAACTCACCTTCAGTTCAGTTGTATTACGGCGTAAATAATGAAACTGACTTGTGTGAACAACAGCGTTTACATGCCTATGCGGAACAACTACCAAACTTTAGTTATCACCCGATTGTGACTAAAGCAACCGAAACTTGGCAAGGCAAAGCAGGCTATATTCATGAGCACTTAAATAAAGATCAACTGGCTGAACAAGCTTTTGATATGTATTTATGTGGCCCACCACCAATGATTGAAGCCGTTAAAAATTGGTTAGATGAGCAAGCTCTGCAAAATTATCGTATTTACAGCGAGAAGTTTTTACAAAGCAATACCTCACGTTAAAAGTATAAATAGCTTAAAAACTACTAAACCTGAAATGATTCAATATACTCTGCAAGGGGTATATTGAATTTTTGCATTTAAATTAAAAGCTTTTATATATCAATAATATAAAATAATTAATTCCGACAAAATAAATTGACCAGCTCACTCGGATTTGCTATAAATTTTGATAGATCTTAAGGAATAAGGTCATGATGAGATTAACTTATAGCACCTTTTATATCCCCTTATTCTATTTCTCGAATGTATTAAATTGAAGGATAAAATCCGACTTAAAAATTTGAGAAAATCACATTAATTAACGGATAAATTGGTCTGTATTTTGCTTATATCTCATTGTAATTTGCGAGTAACTTAATTTTTTAAGTGCCGTATTTACTTGCTGTGCATCGAATTTTTAAAGCTTTTATAACGCAAGTAAATACAGGAGTGAGCCAAAAGGGATAAATATGAACCAAGCCAACTCCCCCGAACTCAGTGGACGTCATTTTCAAAATGAGTCTATCTTTACTGATCATAATTTGGTGTTTGATCACCAAGATTTAAGTGAAACCTGCCGAAATGTGGGGCAAATTTTTAAACCGCATGATCTTAAAATCTCTCATCAGAAGCGAGATTTCAGTGCAACCATGCACCATGTTAAAACAGGCGCATTGTCTATTAGTCGCTTGGAATATGGCGCGGATGTCATTATTGAACCAGATCATCTGGATAACTTTTACTTAATTCAAATTCCAACTCAAGGCTACGCAGAAATCGAGTTTGGTTCACAAAAGTTTATTTCTTATTCTCAAGTTGCATCTCTTATTTCACCTCAGCAATCTTTACGTATGCGCTGGCATGCGAACTCACCGCAGCTCATTCTAAAAGTGTCAAAGAATGATTTTACTTACCATTGCCGTCAGCACATTGCCGATTCAGAAAACAACTTACTCGTTTTTGATCCAAAATTAGACTTTTCTACACAAAGTGGAGCCTACTTTTTACAGCTCGTTAGAACATTAATGGATGCTTTAGCATGTGAGCAACATCCACTCCATCATCCTTTAGCCTTTAAACAATTTGAGTCAAATTTGTTTAATGCACTTATTTATGGTCAACCCAATAATGCGTTGCATAAAATAGACCAGCATAAAGAAAAAACAGTCTCTCCTTATTTCGTAAAGCGCACAGAAGCCTATATTAAAGAACATTTACATGAGCCGCTTAATGTCGAAATTTTGGCTGAACATGCAGGCGTGAGTGTGAGAACGCTATTTACCGGTTTTAAAAATTATTTGGGGACAACCCCAATGTCTTATTTAAAAGAGTTACGCTTTGAGCAAGCCCATTTAGAGCTGATGCACAATGAAAATCTATCTGTCACTGACGTTGCATTTAAATGGGGATTTACTCACTTAGGCCGTTTTTCACAAGAGTACAAACGCCGTTATGGCGAGTTACCTTCTTCTACTCGCCGCTCTGGTCATAGTGAAGGCTTAATTACTTCAATTTTTTCTTAAGCTTAAAATAGACAAAAGCCTTTTATATTGATTGATATAAAAGGCTTTTCTTATAATTTAAAAATGATGGACATAACGAACTTGTAGTCGTGTTCCCTCTGGACGGTTTTCAGCATCTTGCTCAAAATATGCATTTGCAACCAAGTGATCATTTTTAGAAAAACTATACATCGCACCCGGACCAATCGCCCAGACTTGCTCACGTCTACCTTTGACTTTTTCACCATCGACTTCGGTATCAGTGACTTGTTTTAGCCAATAGCCATTGAGTCCTAAGCGAAACTGTTCAGTAATGGCATAGTCCGTTGCAAAGTTTGCATGAATTGCTTGCCCTGCCTGCATATCATTTGCTCCAACAAAAGCATAGCTTGGGTCATTATTCTTAAAGTTATAGAGATAATGGATACGTGTGGATGCAGTCCATTTAGGATTAAACCAATACGTTGCAGCCCAATAAGGGTCAAATGAAACAGCGTTATTACTGGGGTTAATATCTTTTTGCCGATCGTATTCGCCAGTAGGTAAATTCACCTGAAACTCAAAACGATGTACAAACTTCGGCCCTTGCGCGCCCATGACTGGATCGAACTGAATAAAAGGTCCGATCATAATGTCTCCAAAGCCGCTTTGGGCTTTAATAGCAGCATTATTCAAGCCATCATCCATGTCCATTTTACTGACAAAAGGAATTAAAAAATTCATGCCTAGACTGGCTTTATCTTTTACTCGGACATTCGATAAATAACTAATCTGTTCAACCAGTACCTGATAATTTAAATCTGTTTTAGGTAAACCTAATTTTTGTCCATTGGCATCGACCAGTTTATTACTATCGTAATTTTGAAAGTAAGTTTGAGCATACCAGCCAGGCCCTGCGGGTAAACCGCCATCGAGAAAGCTGGTCATACCTAAATTTACGGTCGGTAAATCATAGGCATGAGAAACTAATGGCAAACCCAACAATGTCCCAGCTAAAAAGCCATGTTTAATTAAAGTGCTTTTCATCTTCTTATTTCCTATAAAAAAATCACGACCGGATTGATCGTGATTGTGGTGAATTAATGTGTTAATTCTGGATGCTCAGCGGCAATCCAATACTTTCCTGCGTGGAATACCAATGGTTCACCTTGGCGTTGTTGGTATTGTTCAATCTGACCAATAAAAATCAGGTGATCTCCACCCTCATACTGATTTACATTACGGCAAACCAAGGTTGCGAGTGCATCGGATAAAATTGGAACGCCTGCATCGCATTGTTGATGGGCAATACCTGCAAATTTATCTTCAGCACCCCGAGCAAAATGTCCAGAAAGTTGATGATGCTCCTGTGCCAACATGTGAATGGCAAAATATTCAGCTTCTACAAAATCAGGCAAACTTGGCGCCGTCTTTGAAAGACTCCACAAAATTAATGGCGGATCTAAAGACAGTGATGAAAATGAATTGGCTGTCATTCCTATTTTCCGACCATCTTTACCACAAGTTGTAATCACGGTAACGCCAGTTGCAAACTGTCCAAGTAAATTACGGATTTCTCTTGGGTTTTCAGCATTAATCGCTTGTAAAGCTAAAGTTTCAATTGTGTCCATTTTTCATATCTCCCTTTGACTATGACCTAGGCTACTTTTGCTGCAGTTTTTGAAGCCAAGAATGCTTGAGCTTGATCTGCATCAAACCACCAAGGAGCAAAAGCGCGCGGGTCATCAAAGTTATTGGCCATAATTGAAGCAATGCTCTGGTTTTGGCTTGCAGCTGCTAATAGATCAACAACATGAGGCTCTGGTGGTAACAACAAGCTATTGGTCCAAGCCACGACTTTTTCTGCATAAGCCCAATAGCGTTCAAAAGTTTGAACCATCCATTGTTCGCTAAAGCTTTGATTATCATTGGCTAAAATGGCATCGAAATAGATCTTGCTACACTTAGCCGCATTGTTTGAGCCTTGACCGGTAATCGGATCATTGACCACTAAGGCATCTGCCATGCCAAAAATCTTCTTGCCAGACGCTAAGGTTAAAACGGGTTTGCGTACGGTCGGCGGGAAACGCCCTGCTAAATATCCACCAGCATCGGTCAATTCAACATTTGTGCAACGTTCATATTCCCAAGGCACAAATTTCTTGAGTAAATTCAAACTGCATTGCAGATGCTGTTCGGGTGTTTTGACATCTTGCCAGCAGTCCATTGGACCGTTTGGAATACCTTCAAACACCATGATGTCGCAAGGACCATTAACGGTAAGTGCTGGAAATGAAAAGTATTCGCCGACTTCAGGAATAATGTTAAAAGTCACACGTGAATAAGGTGAAATTGGCTTCATGTTTTTGACGTAGGTCAAAGCCAAAGCGCGTTGAGGCTTATCAAAAATACTTCGTACATCATCACGCTCAAACTGTTTAACGACTTCACCTTTACCAGCCGCGAGTAATACAAGCTCGTAGTCGTTTGCGAGTTGTTCTAACTCTTCTATACCCACATCTTGAATCACTAATCGACCGCCGCGGCGTTCAAATTCTTCCATCCAATATGGCATTTTGACGCGTTGATCGACCGATTGAGCGTAACGCTCAAGACGAGCACTCCATTCAAATGCTTTACCACCATTTTCAGGATTGACTAAAGCTAGCCCAATACCTTCTACCGCTGGACATTGTTCTTCCCAAAAATTTAGTCCCAAGTCACGTTCAGTTTGTAAAGCGGTATGAAACATACACTGGCTTGACATGACTTTACCTTGGCGGATTTCATCGGCAGTTCGGTTGGTGATCATTGTCACGTCATAGCCTGTATCTAATAAGCCTAAACCAAGCTGTAAACCAGACTGTCCTGCTCCAACAATTGCAATACGGCGCATAATATTCTCCATAATTTTCTAAATGTGTTTTTAAAATGATGTGCTATTCGGCTAAACGTGGAATAGCGGCCTGTGATCCTTCAGGGCCCATCACTGAATAGCCACCATCGACCGCATAATCTGCTCCGGTAACAAAGCTCGCAGCAGGTGACAATAAAAACAAAACAACATTGGCAACTTCTTCGGGATGACCCAATCGGCCTAGTAAGTGATAATCGGCTGCCACGCTATCGGCTTTTTCACGGTTATTACCGCTGACTTCTGCAATGACACGAGACCATGTCCAACCTGGTGAAACTGAGTTGACGCGAATACCATCGCCAGCAAAATCCATTGCCATGCTTTGTGTGAGTTGACGTATCGCGGCTTTAGAAACCGGATATAGCCAGCGCCCTGTTTGTGCCACTTTGGCCGAAATGGAAGTAAAATTAACGATTGAACCTTGCTGCTTTTTTAGGTCATGGTATAAAGCACGGCTCAGCTCAACTGTAGAGACCAAATTAATATCGAGTGCTTGTAACCAGTCCTGACGTGAAGATTTAAAACCATCATCTAAGTAGGTACATGCCAAATTCACCAAGTAACTCACGTCACCTAAATGTTGGTGAATATCTGCCACAGCTTGTTGAATAGCCACATCACTGGTTAAATCGGTTTGAATAAACATCACATCATGGTTAAAGCTTTCTGCAATCGCCTTGCCTTTGGCATCAATATCTAAAATAGCAACATGAGCACCCGCACTCACCAAAGCTTGCACAACAGCTTTACCAATGAGTGTTGCACCACCACTCACCACAGCGACTTTTCCTTTTAAATCTATATGCATTGCAATACTCCTTAATTGACTGGCTTGCCTTCACTACTTGACCAAGATGGCATCAAAGTATTGGAAGGAAGATCTTCATCAAGAAGTTTTCGTGCTGTCTCGACACCTGTAACTGGCAAGCCTGTTGGGTCTAATAAACCAATTTGAACGAGCACCGATGCTTGGTCCCAGTAAATATGCTCATGGCACAACTTTGACCCTCTAAACTGAATTACACCTAACATTGGAATTTCGACGTATTTACCAGTCGGTTTTACACCAGGTAATAACCAGTCAATTTCAGCGTCGTGGGTAAAGCTCATAATGAACTCGTCTACCACTTGCGTTGAGCCAACCGTACGAGAGATCGAAGTGATCTTCATATCTTTCGGGTTTTGATGAACAAAGTGATATTGATAAAAACGAGCAAGCTGGCTTTGACCCACACCACCAGTTAAAGTTGGAATATGGTTGACATAAGGTTCTGCGACCATCGTTGCCAAGGTTGCTGGGACATCACGCGTATCGAACTCATGCCGAATATGCTCTTCCCATAGTGCAACTAGGTCATATTTCGGCCCAATCGTTTCATGCAGAGCTGTTACTGTACGCTCGTGGGCAAAGCGCGCTGAAGGTTTGTGATAATGATTGCTTTTTGGGCGTGCAAAAGCATGATCAACACTTTCATAAACATACGCTTGCACATTTGAATATTGGTTGGCTGCATTGACAATCGCTTGCCTCGCATCTGGCGGTGTAAATTGGTCCAGTTCTGCAATATGTAAAACCAAACGCCCCTTTACGTTGGCTAACTCATCTAAGGCTTTTTCAATGCCTACGCCGTAATAACCTACGGCACATGCCACTTCAGAAAGTCGACAGCCTGCAAGATATGCAAGCTTTCCTCCTAAACAATAGCCCACTACGCCGAGACCTGTAGAGGTATCACATTCTGGTCGTGTCTTTAAAAAAGCTAAGCTGTCTTGAATATCTTCAACACCGAGGTTTTCATCATATTGCTGATAAAGTTCAAAAGCATTTTGAAAGTCATCTGGTGTATAACCCAGTTCTATATTAGGTGCTACACGCCAAAATAGATCAGGAACTAAAACGGTATAGCCTTCTTCTGCAAGAAATTCTGCTTTTTCTCGCATGGCTGCATTCACCCCAAAGATTTCCTGACAAAGGACCACCCCAGGTCCTTTTCCTGTTTCTGGTGTCGCTAGATATGCACTGAACTGCTTTCCAGATGCAGTTTTAATTTGAATGGTTTGACCAGCCATAGTGTCAACTCCTGACATTGTTATGGCTTTATCTTCTATCTGAATTTTTTTTTAGACTGTCCAAAAGCTGCAAGCACTATCCAATCTCTGCGCAATTATCAAAATCAATCAAACTGGATAAAAAATTAAAAACAAAGAAACACCTATATTTCAAAACTTTAAATTAAAAATGGAAATGAATGCTTTTTATCTAATTTGGAAAAAATGGATGAAGATTAGGACTTATTGGATAGTGACGATTGGCTAAAAATAGTTCAATCAAGTCATGTAATTCGTTTGATTACATAAAAAAAGCCCAGTCATTTTCTAAATTAAGGCGTTTATTTATGCATCGACCATGGCCAATTTATGGACAACAAAAAACGTTAATGCTCATCAATATTTTATGTTGTAGTGCATTTTCTACTCAGGTTTATTCAGCGGATGAAGAATGGAAATATACATTAAAAAATGCATATATAGACAGAAACTATGACAATCCGGATGTAAAAGATACAGGTAGCTGGTCGCAATCAGTTTCTCTATTTTACAACTCAAATATGCATGATACGCCGTTAGAAATTGGTGGAACCCCGGTTCAAATTGGCGCAAATGCTTCAGCACAATATGCAGTTCGTTTAAGCCAAGATAAACATGTTGCAGATACGGTATTACCTTTTGATAAAGCGACGCAGTCCCAAGCACCTGATTATCTAAAATATGGCGCAACCTTAAAGTTAGGCTATAACAAGACACTACTCAGCATTGGTGAATTATGGCTGGATTTACCCGTAACCACTGTAGATGCAAGCCGACAACTTCTAACGTCTTATTGGGGAACTAATCTTAAAAGTCAGCTAAACGATAAGCTTTTTGCAGAAATTGGCCGTATTGAAAAAGTATCACCGCGAAATGAAGAAGACTTTCATCGATTTTCTTTTACTTCAAAAGGTGTGACTGGTTACTCCGACGGCCTTAACTATATAGATCTTCGCTATCAATTTACGCCTACGCTGAAGGGTGAATATTACTTTGGAAATATGGAGGATTTATATAACAAACATTATGTGGGAATGGACCACATATGGAAAAACGCTAATTTTTCAGTTAATTCAAAATTCAAATATTTCAATGCTAAAGATAATGGAAATCTATTTGACATTGATGCACAAAACGTAGGGTTATTAGAAACGCTTAAAGTAAAAAATCACAGCTTTGGTGTGGGTTATCAGCAAATTATTGGTGAGTCTGCTTACCCATTACCAGATGGTTTCTTGCCTGAAACTTATTTCATTAACTGGAACACGACTGGTTTCTTCAAACAAGATGAAAAATCTTATCACTTCATCTATGGCTATGACTTTAAAGATTATGTGCCTGGTTTAAATACTACTTTCAAATATGTATATGGCGATCACTTTAAGACAGCAGATGGCTTAAAAAATAAAGAAAGTGAAGCAAACATTATTGTCAATTATGCCCTTCAACAGCCACTCCTCAAAGGTTTAGCTCTTCAATACATCTTCATCAATTACGACATTAAACATGGAAACGATTTCTCTGAAAACCGTTTCTTCGTCAATTACAGCAAAAAATTTTAATGAATAAGGAATACGTATGAAAACGATAGATGCAAACACGATTATCAATCGCGAAAAACTGTCTCCATTACAATGGATGGTTTTTATCCTAGGCTTTTTTGTCTTCTTCTGTGATGGTCTAGACACAGGAATTATCGGTTTTATTGCCCCAGCATTATTAGATGATTGGGGAATTACCAAGCCTCAGCTTGCCCCAGTTTTAAGTGCAGCTTTAGTCGGCATGTCAATTGGTGCAATCATTTCGGGGCCCTTAGCCGATAAATTTGGCCGTAAAGGCGTTATTGTTTTTACCAGCCTTTTGTTTTCCATATTTACGATTTTGTGTGGCTTTGCTAATTCAACTCAAGACTTAATGATTTATCGCTTTATTACAGGTGTTGGTTTAGGCGCAGCCATGCCAAACATCAGTACCATTGTCTCTGAATATATGCCTGTAAAACGTAAAGCATTCCTTACAGGTCTTGCTGGCTGTGGTTTTATGCTGGGTATTTCTTGTGGCGGTGTGTTGTCAGCTTATCTATTAGAAAGCTATGGCTGGGCAAAAGTGATTATTATTGGCGGAAGCATTCCCCTAATTTTAGTGGTTGCTTTATTGCTTAAATTACCTGAATCAACTCAATACTTAATTACACGTCATCAACAAGACAAAGCTCAGCGTATTTTAGAAAATATTCAAGGACATTCCTTCCAAGAGCCAGTAAAACTTGTTTTAGCTCAAGCAGAAAATGCTTCAGATGAAAATCCGGTTAAATTGGTTTTAGGAAAATACCTGTGGGGTTCAAGCATGCTTTGGCTCTGCTGCTTTACCAGTCTGTTGGTGTTTTATCTTTTAACAAGCTGGATGCCAACGATTTTAAAAACAGCAGGTTTTAGTACTCAACAGTTTAGTTTAATTGCTGCGATTTTCCCTTTTGGTGGTGTAATTGGTGCAACCATTATGGGATGGTACATGGATAAACTGAACCCAACCACAGTCATTAAATATTCATATCTAATTGCCTTCGCCCTATTCATTGTCGCAGGTCTAGTAAGCTCAAATATTTTCTTATTAGGCCTGACTATCTTCTTAATTGGTGCTTTACTCGCTGGTGCACAGTCTTCATTACTGCCACTTGCAGCTATGTTCTATCCAGCAGTGTGTCGCGCGGTTGGTGTTTCATGGATGCATGGTATTGGTCGTATCGGCGCAATTTTAGGTGCTTTCTTTGGCTCGCTCATTTTCACTTTTAACCTAAGCTTAAGCGGTATTTTCTTTATTCTTGCATTACCAACCTTCATCTCATTTATTGCACTTAGTTTGAAAGTGATTTATGAGAAATCTAAAAACAAACAAGTGTTAAAGCTCGAAGAAAGTTTATAAATATTAAGCGATAAATAAAAAAACTGATTTAGGCAACTAAATCAGTTTTTTTATTTGGAAAAATTCAATATTAGAAAATTTTGCCTTTAGTCTCACTTGGATTTTCGCCAAATTCTTCGCGATATTCTTGAGAAAAACGACTTAAATGGTTGAAGCCCCAGTCATAGGCAAGCTTTGAAATAGAAACCTTTCTATCTGCTCCTGTAGTGCTCAAGATTTTATAAATTTGTTGGAGGCGATATTTTTTTAAATACGACATCGGGCTGGTGCCATAGTATTGTTGAAATTCATCATACAATTTTGATTTTGAAACCCCAGCCAGACGCTGTAAATCTTCTGCACAGATTTCTTCATGAGCATGTTCAATAATAAAATTACGAACCTTACGGATATAAGCTGGCTCATCTTGATGTGACAGTGACTTTAAGGCTTCAGAGTAGTTGTTTTCTTGAGATAATAGTAAGGCTTTAATTACAAAATTTTCATAGTCTTCAGACAACATCTGCAAACCATAAAAATTGCTATATTGCGATTTTAGCTGTAAAAAATTTTGAATATTCTTCCACCATGCACCAATCAGTTGCTCCGAGTCCAGATGCATTTCAGGGTTAAAAATGATAGGCGTCTCTATGGGCTTATTCAGTAGGTCCGCAAGGACAATCTGCATACTTCGCTCAGGAATAACCACCTGAAATTTTCTGCAATCTTTATCGATAATCAAATCTTGCTGATCGTTATTTGAAACAATAAGGCCCCTGTTTTTATCAGATTGATAATGAGCACCACGAATGTTGAGAGCTTGTCGACCTTGTATCGGCAAACTAATGCTATACGCTTTTAAATTTGAGATGTTAATGGCAACGTTTGCACCATAACTGATTGTACCGATTGCCATTTTTTTATTAGGCAAACGCATTCCGTCATAGTGAAAATCGAGAGTGTCTTTGTAAATTGTATCTAAACGGTGTTCACCACAAATTGTGGACATCAGATTCTGCGCAAATTCAGCCTTGCGTGAATAATGATTGAGTTCCGTCTGTTGGCTGAGTGATATCATATCCTTTTCACCTAGCTAAATAACTTATTGCTTAAAAAGCAACTTGTATGCCAATTAATATCCTTTAATTGACGAATTTTCCTGAAAATACCGAATCAAGAAAGAGAGTAAAGATTACTTTCTCATACTCTATTAGATTTTAAAAATGGAAATAAGTTAAATACCTTTAAAGTATAATTTCATACTTTAATAAACTTATTTTATTAGATTTTTTATAAGCAAATAGAGTAGAGATAAATCATTATTTTGAACAGCAGACTATCATAAATTTTTAACGAATAAAAAAAACCGCCTATTTTAAATAAGCGGCTTTTATAAAATACTTAAATTATTGAGCGGTGTAACCACCATCCATAACAACAGCTTGGCCTGTTACTCCACCTGCTTTGCTACTCGCAAGGAAAATCGCATAGTCAGCAATTTCTTCAACAGAGAGCAAACGCTTTTGAGGAACCATTGCCAAAATTACATCTTCAAGTGCGCTGTCTAAACTTACATTACGGGTTTTAGCCAAATCTGCAATTTGACCACGAACCAATGGTGTATCTACATAACCCGGACATAAAGCATTTACCGTAATGCCATCACGCGCACATTCTAATGCCGCAACTTTTGTTAGACCAATTACGCCATGTTTAGCACTGTTATAACCTGCCTTTCCAGCGAAACCAATCAAGCCATTAATAGAGGCCATATTAATGATACGGCCATATTTTTGAGCTTTCATAATTGGAAGAACATGTTTAATACCAATAAATGCCCCAGTTAACATGACCTGAACTAACTTTTGAAAAACAGCAATTGGAAACTCTTCAATAGGTGCAACATGTTGAAAACCAGCATTATTAATTAAGATATCAACCGTACCAAACGTCTTTTGAGTGAGCTCAATGGCTTGTTTATAAGCATCTTCATCAGTTACATCGCATGGTGCAGATAATGCATCAAAACCTTGCTCTTTAAGTGAGTTCGCTGTTTCTTGGCACTTTTCGGCATTCATATCAGAAATGACAACTTTGGCACCATCTTGAGCAAATTTCTTAGCAATCTCTAGACCGATACCACTTGCAGAACCTGTAATAAAAGCGACTTTATCGTCTAAAAGTTTAGTCATTTATTTACTCCTTAATACTTATAACGCGCTGATTTAAACAATACCCGTTACGGTAAAGACTGTAATCACCACAAATACCGCTAACGTTTTAATTATCGTGACTGCAAAAATATCTTTATACGACTGTTTATGAGTTAACCCAGTAACAGCGAGTAAAGTAATAACAGCACCATTATGCGGAAGTGTATCCATACCACCCGATGCCATCGCAACCACACGGTGCATGACTTCTGGTGGAATACCCGCAGCTAAAATCGCGGCGTTATATTGTTCAGCCATCGCACTTAAAGCGATACTCATACCACCAGAAGCTGAACCGGTAATACCCGCTAAAACGGTTGTGGTCACAGCCCCATTGACTAATGGATTTGTGAAGGTACTACTCATTGCATGGCTAATCAGTGCAAAGCCCGGTAATGACGCAATAATTGCACCGAAACCATACTCAGAAGCCGTATTCATCACTGCTAAAAGTGAGCCGCCAATACTGGCATTAATGCCCTCTTTGAAATTCGTCACTACACGTTGATAATCAAATAAAATTGCAGTAATAATCCCTACAATCAGCGCAAGACCAACCGCCCAGATCGCACCAGTTTTTGCAACATCTACGGTGTAATCCGCTAGACCGACAGCGGCAAAATCAAAACCATTTGGATACCACTCTTTGATTGCTTTAGACAAATATTTGTTCATTACGGCAACAAGAATAAGGGGTACAAACGCTAAAAACTGACGCGCCGTACTTCCGTTATTTTTTAAGTTCATATCGGCTTCAATTTCTTGTTGAGGCTGCGTATTGTCTACACCAAAACCAGAGTATCCCTCACCAGCTTTTGCAGCTGCACGGCGGCGCCATTCTAAGTAAGCCAAACCCATGCATAGAACAAAGATAGCACCGATAATTCCTAGAAATGGTGCAGCATAAATATTGGTGCCAAAGAATGTAGTTGGAATTACGTTTTGAATTTGTGGCGTACCCGGTAATGCATCCATGGTAAATGTAAATGCACCGAGCGCGATGGTTCCTGGAATTAAACGTTTTGGAATATTCGCTTGTCTAAAAAGCTGATTTGCAAAAGGATAAATGGCAAATACAGCAACAAATAAACTTACACCGCTATATGTTAAAATTGCACCTAACAATACAACGGTTAAAATTGCTTTTTTTGCTCCAATCCATCTCACAATGGTTCGTGCAATAGACTCAGCAATTCCTGACATTTCAACAACTTTACCGAAAATTGCCCCGAGTAAAAATACAAGAAAGTAATCTTTAATAAAGTTCACCATTTTGGGCATAAATACACCCGAATAAAATGGTAAGACATTGGCTGGGTTAATGAGTAAAACAGCGAGTAAGGCACAAATTGGTGCCATGAGAATGACTGAAAAACCCTTGTAAGCTGTATACATCAACAGCCCAAGCGAAAGTAGAATTACAAATAATTCCCACATATATTCCTTCTCCCTAAAGAATAGATATTAGGTTCAATAAAATTACCAAAAGATATTTAGGTTATCCCAAACCTATAATGATAAAAATCACAATATCCATGTGTGGTAATAGGTAAATGAGCTTAAAAATAAAATATCACTAAAATATTTAAAAACAATGTAATTTATTTAAATTTTAAAATATACATATAATACAAATATTTAAGTTGGTTTATTGGTAAAATTTTATTATTTAAAAGCTATTATTATTTTATAAAACTTATTAATTGTTGAGTAAATTAAATTGATACCCAACATATTATTTAATAAATATAATTAAATAATATATTTTTTAAAATAATTTGATAAATATTTTCTTGGCTTAGATTAATGTCTATTAGTAAGTAAGAAAAACCCACTTAATGACGAGTGGGTTTAATTAAAATCTAATATTGTTTGTTTGCTTTAGATAAAAGATCTTACTTTCTTATTTCATTCGAGTTAGTCTTAAATTAAAGTCGGATGGAAGTAAAATGCGATATTCTATCTCTGCCCCTGATTTGACTTCTGTTTCTTGGGAAGTTGCAATATTTGGACACATTCCGCCACCAGTTTCTAATCTAAAGATATAATATTTAGGCTCAAGATAAATGGTAGCTATTTCGTTTGAGCAAATTGAGAATGCTTTTTCGTTATTTACATAAATATCATGAGTACAGCCAGACCCTAGAAAACCTTTATCTCTTAAGAATGTAACTTTTGCTTGTTCAGGAGTCTGTTTCTTTAAGTATTCCTGATTGTACACTCTCTCATTAGGTATTGGTTTCGCTGTATTCGAAACAACTGGAGCTGTTGAACACCCAAATAAACCAAGAACTAATCCTAAAAAAATAATCTTTTTCATGAAATTATCCATTTTAATAATGTGTAAAATTTAACAGCTCAGAAAGTTAAAAACCACCTGCCAGTGCTTTAAATTTTTTAAAAATAGCATTTATTTAATTTAAATTATTCAATAGAATAACAATGTAAGATATTGATAAGAAAACAAAACATGATATGGATTAAATTTATAATATATCCTTTGGGGATGTTTATACTGTGGCAAATTATTTTCATAATTACGCAACTCTCTTTAACATATCTAAATATGCCACAAGTCCTTGTAGCTATACTTTCATTGATCATAAATTGCGGTATGCAAATTTTGATTGGTTATAAAATCCCTCAATCAGCACCAAAATATAAATTTGTAGCGAGTGCTACATACATCATCCTCTTTACCTTTTTGTTAGCAATCTATTCAACAACTATTTTATTAGAAGGCTTAAAAGTTGCTCCTCAAGCAATTTGGCTAGGTTATTTGTTTTTCCATGTAGTTGGAATGGCTCTATACTTTGCTAATAACACAGATGAGTTTTGTTGGGAAAATTTACTGAAGTAATTGCTGAGTTAACTAATATAAGGTGCTTAAATAACTAAAAGCTTTGAGCAGCTATATATACGCAAGTTTCGCGTAGTTTCAACCTTTATTGTAGGTAATAAGAAACCCACTTGATGAGTGGGTTAAGTTAATCAAAATTTGAGTTTAAATAGCTTCTATAACGATATACTTTCCTTCATAGAATAGGCCTTCGGTGCTTGTTTCTTTTAATTTGCAATAAATGGCAATCGAATGTATAAGTTTTTGATTTTCCTCACTAGGAATATGAGTAAACCCAGATAAAAAATTTGAATTATTATTTTCTAATTTCCAAGAAGTACCTTTGTTGTCATGCCATTTACTATTTGGATATTTAGAATCTAACCACTCAATGCACTGCTTCATTGTTGAAAAGTTTTTTGTTTCCTCTTTTTCAATTTTTGATGCGGCACTTACTGAGGCTCCAAATGTTAAGAATAAAGCTCCAATTAATGTTGTTCTCGTGAAATTACCCTTTATTATTAAAAATAAAATTTAAAGGTTCAAGATATAAAAAAACTACCCTTAGATGGATTAGTTTTTAGGAAGAGTTTTGTTAATTTTAGCACTTGTGTTTTGATCAAATTTTAATAATTTGAAACTTTCACAGTTAGCAAAAATACAAAAAAGAAGAGCAACTATCAAAATTCCGGCTATCTTATTCATTCAATTTTACCTTAGAGATTTTAATTATTTTTTAATCAGGTAATGGTATACGAAAATATTATCAAAAGCTTAATTATTAAAAATCTACCACAATTCATTACAAAAGTTATTTGTAATTCTTAGCTCACTTTTCTACCTCTCTCCATATTAATACCGCTTATGGGCTAAAATACCAAGATACAAAAAGCACCCTAAAGTGCTTTTTAATTTAAAGAAATATCAAATGCCTAATGAAAGTTACTGACTTTGTTTAGAAAGCTCGACAATCAGTTTCTTTTCGTAGTCATTGAGCACGTTGTCAATATTTTCAACCCACTTTGACTCGTTCGCTACTTGAGCTGATCTAGTTACCTTACTATAGATTTTAAATGGCGGACGGTTAGGGTGTTTAGCATCTAAAATCTCGGTATCAATTTCAGAATGAATTTTTATTGAAGCAAATCCAGGTTGGAACCACGACCAAAATCTATTAATTTTAATATTGAGTATCAGATCAGCATTAGCTTCATTATTGGTATTATTATCGAGAACTTTATATCCAAACTGTTGCAATGCTTGAGAAACACGTTTATCAACCAAATGCGATACAGTCTCATCCTTTAAAAGGATATCCCCTAAAGCTTTTCCATAACCATTTCTTTTACGGGCAACAGCTCGAGCTTTTTCTTCTGCTGTAGCATGAGATTGCTCACCTTTTAAAGATGGAATATCAGCAGATGCAGGCTTGTCTTGAAATTTTCGATCATCTTCAACATTGACTATAATCGATTTGCCTTGTGCTACTATTTCTTGAGATTGATTTAGTTTTTGGCCTTGGGGTATTTCAATTAGACCTCTTGAAGTTGCACATCCCACTAAACTTAAAGCAATTAAAGTAGTAGCCAATACTTTCTTCACGGTTTTTACTTTTTGTTATAAAGTTCACTTAATTTAACAAAATAGTTACTAAATGCCACAAAAAAGAAATAATCAGCTAATCCTAATTAATGATGAGCTAATAGAGCTACTCCATACTAAAGTTCCATCGACAAAGGCTCTTCTACATAGGCTACATCCAATTTATAAAAAAAGATGTAATTAATCACATCTTGACCCCTATGAAAGATGTTAGAAATTAAACAATTGTTTTTTTAGTATGATGAATTAAATAATGAATAAGAGAACCCAATTGGAGTATTATTACTAAAGTAATAATACTAGAAAAGATGCCAATAATATCGTTATTTTTCCTTACAGAAAATATCGTCAGTATAAGTGAAAGAATGATTGAGATATAAAGAGTATTTTTATACCTATTTTTAGTTAATTTAGCAGTAAAATATAACCTGAAGTAGTCAGTTCCACTATTCCAAATAATGCCATGAAAAAAGGATTCATTATATTAAGAATTAGGGAATTTAAATTAAGTTCAACCTAAGAGAGGAGAAAATATAATTATAAATACGGAAAGTAGTATCTATAATTCTTTGACACACTTTAATGAAGCCACCTTTAAGTCATTATCCGCTTTGTAGAGCGTATTTGAATTAGAGGCACTTAAAATTGTTCTAGCTGAAATTATATCTTTGTTCAGAATCTTAACTTGTAGGGTCATACCATTTTGGATATAGATCATATTATTTGTATACTTAATTTTGTTGAATACAACGTGCCCTCTCGTATCGTCACAAAGTATTCCATTGCCATCTGCTTCTATTTTTTATGATTGATATGCTTGGACCGGTCGAAATCGTCCCTATGCCTGAGACTACAGGTATGGAAGGCTGCTCTTCGTTAAATTTATTATTAGCCATGTGAACGGTTGGACTTACACAGCTACTTAATAAAAAAACTAAGCTTAGTGCAATTATCTTTTGCATAATAATTATCCATTTTAATTATGAGTAAAATTTAACAGTTCAGAAAGTAAAAAACCACAAAAAGGTGGTTGATGAAAAAATTAATTAAATTTACTTTTTATAAAGCCACCTCACAAATATCCTTAGCCCAGCAGGACAATTAAAAAAAATTGAATTATCCGTAGCCAAGGTTTTCAAATTAGATTAGATTTAGCAAAAAAGTTTTGGTTAATTACAATGGTAAAGCCGATATTTCTTAATTTTTTTCATAACGCGATTTAGATAGCCATAGTTGGTATCAGTAATTATATAATCAACTTGTTTACTGTTTTGATTTGCAAAAATACTTACTCTGACCGTTCTATCAGTAAGTACTTTTATAATATTATTGGTCCTCGCCGTACTTAAAAGTGCTAAATAACCTCTTCATCTGATTTATTAATTATGTCTAATACGTTAATAAAACCACTATTTACGATACCAGAGTAATTATTTTCTTTAAGAAAAATATAGTTATACATTTGCGAAGTAGCACTTAGGTTGACTTGTAAATTTCTAGTATCAAAAATAAATTTCTAAACAAGGATATCTAAAGTATTAATAAGTTTATCAATTAAAATAACATTATCTAGATTTTTAAGATAATATTGAGTTTAAAATTAAGTATAACTTTTAGAAGCTAAATATAAATCAATATTTTTGTTTGAGTAATAGTTTATAAAATAATAAATAGATTGATTAGTAATATTGATCGATGAATTTAACAATTTTTTTGCTTTCTTGTTTCGCAATGAAATTTAAGAACCGTCGGACGCGAGCCCAATCCTAAATGCGATAGCCCTATTCATGTAGTTTCCATTTCACAATGATGGAAACTACCAACTAAACTTGATGCGGCTCTAAAAATCAGCTTTACAACACATTTCTGAGTTCCTAACAGTATACATGCCATCAATAAATAAAAAGAGCTGGAAAAGAAGTCCATCTCCCTCTACAAAATTATTAGAACTATGTTCAAACATCATTCTGGGCTATGCTGGCCCATCTGATGCATGCACCACTCTAAAGTAAGGCGGACGATCTAAATAGTCTAATTTCTACTACACTTCACGAAATAATATTTTTTACAATTTCCCTATCGATTTTTAATATTTCTTCTAAAATTTTAGAATACTATGCATTCCTCTAGATAGAACATTAGTATTTTGCAATGTATAAGATTTTAAAAAAAATGGCTTTTTTTCTTATTGTGGTTAATACTTCATCTTTTGCTGATACTTATGAGCAGAATACGGATATTACTGATCAATTGAATAAAGACATTATGAAAGGTGGAATAGTAAGTATTCCTGCAGGTATCTATAAAATTGATACCATTAAGTCAGTAGTTCTCAAAAGTGATACTACATTAAAATTGGATCCACAGACTAAGTTAATAGCCATACCTAATGCTGAAAAAAGCTATCAATTTTTTAAAATCCACGATGTAAAAAATGTGACTATTTCTGGTGGAACATTAATAGGTGACAAATACTCCCATTTAAAAAAATCTGGGGAATGGGGAATGGGAATTGATATTAAGGATTCTCAAAATGTTAATATTTCGAATATAAATATTAACCAGATGTGGGGCGATGCTATTTATCTTGGAACAAATTATAGAGGAAATCCAAATAATCAGATTACCTTAAAAAATGTAAAAATGGATGATAACCGAAGACAAGGTTTAACCATTGTTTCAGCAAAAAATCTTTATGCCAATGATCTAGTAATATCTAATACAAAAGGGACATCTCCTGCCAATGGAATTGATATAGAGCCAAATGATAATAAGGCTTTTTTAGATAATTTAAACTTTACTAATATAAGAACTATGAACAACAAAGGTAATGGAATGCAGATTTCATTAACTAAATACAACAATACCTCAAAAAAAGTTAAAATTAATTTAAACAATCATGAGGATAATGGATCTTATTTTGGTTTAATTATAAATGGAATAAACAAGCCTATTATATCTGGTAGTATTAATGTTTCCAATTCTGATTATTTGAATAGTCGCCATTCAAACTATTGCTTCACAAATGTTATAAACAATAATTTAGTTATTAATTTAGACAATATAACTCAGGATAAAAAGAATAATTTCAAATCAAGTAAATTTTGCACAGATTATACAAAAAATCAGAACATAAAAATTAAAAATAATTTTGTAATTGGCTCGAATTAATTCGAGCCAATTACAAAAATTAGTTTTGTTGCTTATATGGTCATTTAATATAAATTGCATTATTACATCTTTGCACTGTAATAATGCAGTATAAAACTGATAAAATTATCCTAACAGCGTAAAAAATCGCCAATATGCTCATCAAAAAAATTTATAAGAGTCCGGGCCTTTCTTATAGTTAATTGGTTTTATAAAACCATCAACAAATCGTAAATATTCTGGTTTTCAAACCTCAAACGGCTATTAACATTACTTTAAAGCTTGAGTAAGAACGTGCATCAATTGACTGTTTAAATCAATATACTATATTTGAAGTAATTCACCCCAATGTAAACTGAGCAATCTAAAGGAATGAAATGACGCTTAAACAATTAAAAGCTTTTTTAGCACTTGCGCGTACACTCAACTATGCCAATGCATCTTTAGAGCTACATCTAAGCCAGTCTGCTTTAAGTCTCACCATCAAGAGTTTAGAAGAAGAGTTAGGCGGTAAATTGTTTAACCGTAACACACGTCGCGTTGAGCTTACCCAAGAAGGTAAATCCCTGATTCCCTATGCTAAAAAATTACTCGCCAACTGGGATGAAATGGAAAATGATGTTAAACAACGTTTTAAGCTCAATCGTGGAACCTTAAGTATCGCCTCAATGCCCTTTGTGACTCATGCAATTTTACCTGAGGTGATTCATCAATTTTTAGAACTTCATCCCAACCTGAACTTTTCAATTCAAGATATTCCAAATGAGACCATTATAGAAAAAGTACAAGACGGTATTTTTGAACTTGGTATCTGCTTTGAACCTGATCTCACCGAGGGCTTAGAATTCAAGCCTCTATTTGAAGAAGATTTCTTAGCTTTATTACCTAAGACTCACCCACTTGCTCAATCGTCTTCTATTACATGGCATGAGCTTTGTTCAAATCCATTTGTGACCTTACAAAAACCTTCAATTGTTCGATATTTAGTTGAGCAAAATTGTTTGCGAAATAATATAACGCTCGATTTGAAAGTTGAATGTCACCAAATTTCATCACTTTCAAGTTTTGTTGCTTATGGAATTGGAGTAAGTGCAATTCCAAGACATTTTGCTAAACACATTGATAAAGAACATAACGTACTCATTGAGTTAAAGGATGAATCTATTCATAAGACTGTAGGAATTGTTTATAAAAAGAACTTTGAAATTTCAAATATTTCGACTCAATTTATTGAGGCTTTGGTTCAATATAAATTTTAAAAAATTAAAGACTGCTTTTTAGGATGAGCTAAGCATACGCTTAAGCTAAAATTATTAATTATTATAATTTTCAATGATATGAGGTGATTTTTTAAAGTATTTTGCTTTATGTTCGTCTGATCTTTTGTAGACAATTTGAAACCATTCATTGATTATACTTATTAATCATTTAAAAAAATTAACTTCTATAACGCAAAATGTGATGCTAAAACTAAGATTACTAAGGGATATAGGATAACAATAGAATGAATAAAGTTTATGCAAATGCAGAGGCAGCACTAAAAGACGTTATTGCAGATAATCAAACACTTGCCGTAGGCGGTTTTGGTCTATGTGGAATTCCTGAAAAACTGATTGTTGCAGTTAAGCAAAGTGGTGTGACTGGTATCACATGTATTTCAAATAACGCAGGTGTAGATGATTTCGGCTTAGGGATTTTACTTCAAACCAAACAGATCAAAAAAATGATCTCTTCTTATGTTGGTGAAAACAAAGAATTTGAGCGCCAATATTTAAATGGTGAACTTGATGTAGAACTTACTCCGCAAGGTACTTTAGCTGAAAAGTTACGTGCTGGTGGTGCTGGTATTCCGGCGTTTTATACACAAACCGGCGTTGGTACACTCATTGCCGAAGGTAAAGAAGAGCGTACGTTTAATGGCAAAAACTACATTTTAGAAGAATCTTTAACAGCAGATGTAGCTCTTGTTAAGGCCTATAAGGCAGACAAGGCTGGTAACTTAGTGTTCCGTAAAACTGCTCAGAATTTTAACCCTGAATGTGCAATGGCTGGAAAAATTACAATCGCCGAAGTTGAACAGGTTGTTGAAATTGGTGAATTAGATCCGGATGAGATCCATTTAGCGGGTATCTATGTAAACCGCATTGTACTTAATGCGTCACCTGAAAAACGTATTGAGCATAAAACTTTAAGCACGGAGGCAGTATAAAATGGCTTGGTCACGCAATGAAATGGCACAACGTGCTGCAAAAGAACTTGAAGACGGTTTTTATGTCAATTTAGGTATTGGCTTACCTACCCTAGTTGCTAACTATATTCCAGAAAATATTAATGTTTGGCTTCAATCTGAAAATGGCCTATTAGGTATTGGTGAGTTTCCAACCGAAGAAACTGTCGATGCCGATTTAATTAATGCCGGTAAACAAACGGTTACTGCTCGCCCTGGCGCAGCATTTTTCTCAAGCTCAGAATCTTTTGCCATGATCCGCGGTGGCCATGTCAACATTGCAATTTTAGGTGCAATGGAAGTTTCCGAAAATGGTGACTTAGCGAACTGGATGATTCCGGGTAAGAAAGTCAAAGGTATGGGCGGTGCCATGGATTTGGTTGTTGGTGTCCAAAAAGTTGTAGTGCTTATGGAACACTGTGCAAAAGATGGTACGCCAAAGATCGTTAAAAACTGTAGTTTACCTTTAACAGGTAAAGGTGTGGTTCATCGCGTAATTACTGACCTAGGTGTAATGGACATTACTCCACAAGGTGTTGAGCTGATTGAACTTGCTAAAGATGTCACGCTTGAACAAATTCAAGCTGTTACAGGCGTCGAATTTTACAAAACCTTAGTCGCATAAATTTTAATTTTAGTAAGAAATATAAGACTTAAGTTAGAAAGTGAGCTTAAGTCTTAGCCCTTTTAAGCACCGGATGTGCTGTCTATAAATAAGAATGAGAAGGATTTTTCAGCTATGGAAAAACAGCAAGGAATTTTTGAAAGATTTGCTCTTCGGATTAGTGACTGGTCTGAAAAATGGTTTCCTGATTCATATATTTTTGCTCTACTTGGTGTCATTATTGTCTCTGTTGCCGCTTTAGGTATTGGTGCGCCTATTCACGATGTCGCGACTTCCTTCGGTAACGGTTTCTGGAGCCTTATTCCCTTTACCCTGCAAATGACGATGCTCATTATTGTAGGTTATGTCGTTTCTGTATCTAAGCCCGTAAAGTTCCTAATTCAAAAAATGGCACGTATTCCAAATTCTGGACGTGGTGCTATTGTTTTAGTTGCAACCGTCAGCTTGTTAATTTCACTGGTCAATTGGGCAGTAAGCACAATTCTTACAGCACTTTTAGTGATTGCATTAGCAAAACGTAAAGAGCTGAATATGGATTACCGTGCAGCAGCAGCGGCGGCAATCATTGGTATGGGAGCAACATGGGCACTCGGAATTAGCTCTTCGGCAGCACAGCTTCAAGCGAATAAAACTAGTCTGCCTGAGTCAATTTACAACCTAACTGGCGTTATTCCATTTACTGAAACGATTTTCCTTTGGCAATCAATTGCGATGACCATTATTTTGGTGATTGTTTCAATTGCAATCGCCTATTGGTCAGCTCCAAAAGGTAATAATGTTAAAACGATTGATAGTTTTGATGTTCAATTTGAAGAAGACAAACCCTATGATGAGAAATCTAATCGTCCAGGTGACTGGTTAGAAAACTCGCCTATCTTAACAATTATTGTGGTCGCATTAGGCTTAATCTGGATGTTTTTTGAGTTTTCAAAAAGCAATCCAATCATTGCTATTTCAAGCCTTAACACCTATAACTTTGTGTTTTTAATGCTTGGGTTAGCCTTGCATGGCACACCACGAAACTTTTTGAATGCTGTTTCAAAGGCAGTTCCTGCTGTATCTGGAATCTTAATTCAGTTTCCACTTTACGGAAGCATCGCTTTTATTATGACGCAAGCTTTAAACAGTCAAGATTTATCGCTGTCGCATTATATAGCTGAGTTTTTCGTTTCAATTGCTTCAAAAGAAACCTTTGCAATTGTGATGGGAATTTATTCTGCCATCCTTGGGTTCTTCGTGCCATCTGGTGGTGGAAAATGGATTATTGAAGCCCCATATGTCATGCAAGCAGCAAATGATTTGAAAGTTCATTTAGGCTGGTCTGTACAAATTTATAATGCAGCCGAAGCTTTACCGAACTTAATCAATCCCTTCTTTATGCTTCCAATGTTAGGTATTTTAAAACTAAAAGCAAAAGATGTGATTGGTTTTACAGTGACTCAGCTTGTTGTGCATTTTCCGTTAGTTTTATTTTTATTGTGGTTCTTTGGAAGAACACTTAGCTATACCCCACCCACTTTTTAATTTATTGGCGCCTTTAGTTTCGACTAAAGGCAAATTTAGCAAATACATCAATAAGAGATATTAAGATGAGTTCAATTGTTATAGTTTCAGGTAGCCGTACTGCAATGGGCGGTTTTCAAGGCAGCCTATCCGCTTTAACTGCACCAGAACTTGGCGCGGCTGTAATTCGTGAATCTATTCAACGTGCAGGTATTGCTCCTAAACAAGTAGATGAAGTTATTTTTGGTTGTGTACTCAGTGCAGGTATTGGCCAAGGTCCAGCTCGTCAAGCGATGCGTAAAGCTGGTGTACCTGACCATGTCGGTGCAGTGACTATTAATAAACTGTGTGGCTCTGCCATGAAAGCGGTGTTAATGGCTTCAGACACTTTAAAAGCAGGCAGTGCCAATATTATTGTTGCCGGTGGTATGGAATCTATGACCAATGCACCTTATATTTTACCTAAAGCTCGTGGTGGTTACCGTATGGGTCATGGTGAAATTAAGGACCATATGTTTTTAGATGGTCTTGAAGATGCAGAAACAGGCCGCTTAATGGGTTCTTTTGCTCAAGACATGGCAAATACCAAGGGCTTTACACGTGAGCAAATGGATAACTTTGCAATTTCTTCACTTAAAAAAGCGCAAACTGCGATTACAGAAGGTTATTTCAAAGAAGAAATTGTTCCTGTTGAAGTCAAAACACGTAAAGGTGTTGAAGTTATCGATCAAGATGAACAGCCATTAAAAGCCAATCTTGAGAAGATCCCAACATTACGCCCAGCTTTTAGTAAAGATGGAACAATTACTGCTGCAAACTCAAGCTCAATTTCTGATGGTGCTGCTGCGTTAGTACTCACCACTGAAGAATATGCTCAAAGCCATGGTTTAAATACTTTGGCGAAAATTGTTGCAACTTCGACTCACTCACAGCATCCAAGTGAATTTACCATCGCTCCAATTAGTGCTATTCAAAAAGTGCTAGAGCATGCTGGGTGGTCTGTTGATGAAGTAGATGCTTGGGAAATTAATGAAGCTTTTGCAATGGTCGCAATGGCGCCAATTCATGAACTCGGCATTGATGAGGCAAAAGTAAACGTCCATGGTGGTGCTTGTGCTTTAGGCCATCCAATTGGCGCAACTGGTTCAAGAATTATCCTTTCTCTTATCTATGCTTTAAAACGTCTAGGTAAAAAGAAAGGTGTTGCTGCATTATGTATTGGTGGTGGTGAAGCTACAGCTGTCGCAATTGAAATCTAAAAATTAAAGTGCACGGAAGATGTAAGAATTTTTCTTACATCTTCTTTTTTAGACTTTAAAAAGTTCATAACAGGTTTGGCGGAACCATTTATGACTACTTTTATGATGGCAAGACATATGCCAATGCTGTTTAACATCATAGGTTGGGAAGTCTAGAGGTGCTGGTAAAATCTGTAAGTTTTCTCTCACCAATAAGACTTGGCTTAAATAATACGGTACCGTTGCGATCGCATCTGTTTCTTGAACGACTAATCCCACTCCAAGATAGCTTGGTAATCGAATTAAGATATTTCGATCCAATCCTTTGTTCTGCAATTCATTTTTAATATGGTAATGCCCAATTCCCGCGTCAATATCGATATGATACTCGCGCATATAATCATCTAAAGTAAAATTATTTGGGTCTAAACGAGGATGGCTCTTAGAGCTAATCACAACATAATGTTGTTTAAAAAACTTTTGTTGATAAAAGCCTTCTTCTAATTGGGGTAAAAAGCCAATTGCAAGATCAATCTCACCATTTGCCATTTGATAGCTGGTTTCTGGCGTAATCGGCCTAATATTCAAGCGAATTAAAGGTGCTTTCTCTTTTAAATAGTTTGTTAATTGCGGTAATAAAACCAGATGAGATACATCTGTCATCGCAATTGTAAAAAGCTGATCTGAAGTTAACGGATCAAAATTTACGCTAAAATTATTAATGCTTTCTACTTTATCAATCACTTCACTAATGAGCGGAAAGATTTCTTTAGCTAATTCGGTTGGAATCATTTCATTTCCAACACGAATAAAAAGCGGGTCATTAAAATGCTGACGGATTTTGTTCAGTCCATTACTAACGCTCGGTTGTGTAAGGCCAATCGCATCAGCAGCCATTGAAACACTTTTAAACCGATAAATATGATAAAAAATATTTAGTAATCTACTATCTAGATCAAACAAAATTGTCTCCGTCTGGATCAAATAATCCATTCAAAAGGAATGAAATCAGGCACAGCATATATAAAAATGCTCACTAGATTTCTGAATTATTGATATATGGTCTAAATTAACAAAGAATCTAGACCATGAGCAATGCTTTATAAAGCCTTTCATCATAAAGACAAAGGTATGAGCTCTTTAATTGATTACTTTGTATGTAAATATCTTGAGGACATCACATATCATTATAATTTTTAATCATGCTGAGTTTGAAAGCCCTTCCAGATTTGCTGAACAGATTTGTTATCACTCAAGTTATTTTTAAAAATATAAATATCTTGTGGCAAGCAATATTCGTTATGGTCCAACATGACCAATTTTCCGGTAGCGAGATCTTCCTCTACATTAATTTTTGGAATCCATGCTACACCTAAACCTTGTAATACAAGCTCTTTCAAGTTGGTGGCATTGTCAGTTTCATATAAGGTTTTATAGATCAGTTTACCTTCAATCAATTGATCGACCAATTTACGCAAATAAGCATGTTTACTATAAGCAAGTAATGAAAAATTACTCTGAATTGTATGCTTAGGCGTATGATCTGCTTCGGTAGCTGACACTGGAACAATCTCTGTTTCAGCGATCTTGATGCCACTTAAAATATCATCGCCAACTCGATTGATATTAGATCGATCTGCATAGCAAATCATAAAATCGCAGGCACCTTCTTTTAAAAGAGATAAGCCTTCACCACTATTCGTCGCGACAATTTCGATTTTTAAATCACGCATAAATGTTGGAAATTTTTTTAAAAAAGTGGTTAAAAAACCTGAGGCTAATGAGTGTACAACACAGAAACGAATCGTAGATTCGGTTTCATTTTTGATGTTTTTAATCAGCTTTGCTGTTTCTTCTACCTGCTTTTCAATATTTTTAGACATCACCAGCATAATCCGCCCGATGTCTGTAAATTCAATATTATTTTTATTATTTCGAATAATAACTTCAGCTCCGATCATCTCTTCTATTTGCTGAATTCTACGCGTAAACGCAGATTGACTAATAAATCGTTTTTCGGCTGCTTTTGAAATAGAACGCTCACGCTCAAGTGTCAAAAGGTCTTCTACCCAACGTACTTCTAAGTTCATTTTATGCATTCCCTTTTTATATTTATGTCCTTAATCTGTCTGGTTGGGAAGCTGAATAAATAGCTGAATAGATGAATAAAAACTATAAAACATGGGAGTACCTGCAAAAATGCGATGGAGGGTTGGCAAAGCCAAACAATAAAAGTAAGTATTTAAATAATTCTGACATAGAAAAGAGCGTAAGAGAATAAAAGACTTTGATTTAACTCAACAACTCATACAAATATAAAATTATTAATCTAAAAATTATTTTAAATCAAAAAGTAAGGAGTATATAACGCAAGTAAATAACAAGTTTTAAGTTAATAAAAAATAGAAATAATCCTATGCTTTACTCATGTTTTATTTTTTATAAAAAAAGTCCGCACCTTGGGGAAGAATACGGACTGTAAAACTGAAAATGACTATCTTGCTTATTTCAGGAATTAAACTCTCTGACTCAATAAATTCATTTAAATCAGAAGATATGCTTGTAGTATAGCTCACTCCATAAAACCTGACTATTCTACTAAAGTATTTAACTTAAGACTTAAGATTGAATAAAAACCGAATTTCTAATATTCACCAATGAGGTAATATAACTTTCTTGAAATTTCAACCATCATATTAGAAGTATATTGAGTAATTTCAAAAACTTGCTTTTTCTGAGGATTGAACACCATATTGTCATTTTCATCACTAAAAAAGATATAAGTGGTGTATTTATCCATATGGTGGATATGCTCTTTTAAGCTTAATTTTTCCCCAGAAGTGGGATCATAGGCGATAAACTTCATTCTCATGAATTTTGTCTCTATACATACAGTCTTTTACCCAAATTTTAAGAAAATCTAGATAAAACAATATTTTGATGGATAATATGGAATGGTTAACCTAAGAACTAAGGCTACTTGTAAGATATGGGCACAATACTATTAGCCTTGTTTACCGAGGTTTCAGCAGAAGCGATTGATTGCTCTGCTTCTTTAAGCAGACGAGAAGTTTTAGACTCACTTTTCTCTTCACCGTGGAAAAGCACATAGTATGTAAAACTTCCCAAAATAATTAATGCGGCTGTGACTTTTAACATAAACTTAAAACTAAGATTTTTTCGTATTATAGTGTTTTTTATGTGAAATGCATCACATTTTTATATGAATTTGTTAGATAGGCTTCACTTTAAAAGCTAATAATAAAGATAATTAAGTTGATATTTCACTTAAATTAACTAGTCTTAATTTTTGCAATGGGTTGCTTTTAAAAATTAGATGACCATTCATTGTATCAAGCAAATTTTGAAATTAACTTCATCTAATTATTAAGTTATTAATTTATATAGTTAAATTAATAGTTTAAAATGAACTCTCCTAGTTAGTTGACTATAAAATTAAAAAACTGATATGCAAAAAATGCATAATTAACTTGATAAATGCATTAGAAGTGAAGCATTTCGAAATCTAATATGAATTATCTTCTTTACTAATTCGAAGTTTAATGATGAACGCTGAAATTACCACCCGTATTGAGAAGGATCTTATTGGTTATAGAGAGATCAATAATAACGACTACTACGGAGTTCAAACATTACGTGCTCTAGAAAACTTTAATTTAACTCAAAGCAAGGTCGGAAATTTCCCTCACCTTATTAAAGCTTTAGCAATGGTAAAGCTTGCTTGTGCTGAAGCGAACTATAATCTAAAAAGCTTAGATCAGACTAAATTTGAAGCGATTGAATACAGCTGTAATCAACTTATTCGTGGTAATTTTCACGACCAGTTCCCAATTGATATGATGCAAGGCGGTGCTGGTACTTCAACCAATATGAATGCAAATGAAGTATTAGCAAACGTCGCTTTAGAATATATGGGACACGCAAAAGGCCAATATCAATATTTGCATCCTAATAATGACATTAACATGTCACAGTCAACAAATGACGTGTACCCTACTGCGATTCGCTTAGGTTTGTTATTAAGCTTAGATGAACTAAATCTTCCTTTTAACAACTTAATCTTAAGTTTCCGCAATAAATCTCAAGAATTTGCTCATATTCTAAAAATGGGCCGTACACAGTTACAAGACGCTGTGCCAATGACATTAGGTCAAGAGTTTGGTGCTTTTGCAGTAACTTTACAAAAAGACCTTGAGCAAATTAATACGCTTATTCCAAATATTTTAGCGTATATGAACCTTGGTGGCACGGCGATTGGTACGGGAATTACTACTGAATATAGTTACCGTGAACTTGCGATTCAAGCGCTTGCAAAAATTTCTGGTAAGAAAATTAAGTCTGCTCCTGATCTAATCGAAGCAACTTCAGATATGGGTGACTTTGTTCTTTTATCTGGTTTATTAAAGCGTACCGCAACTAAACTTTCAAAAATTGCCAATGACTTACGTTTACTTTCAAGTGGTCCACGTACTGGCATTAATGAAATTAATTTAGAAGCTCGCCAACCGGGTAGCTCGATCATGCCGGGTAAGGTAAACCCAGTTATACCTGAAGCAATGAACCTTGCTTGTTTCCAAATTATTGCAAATGACTTGGCTGTAACTTTAGCTGCTGAGGCTGGTCAATTACAGTTAAATGCAATGGAACCACTTATTGCATTCAAACTATTTGAATCGATGGACTTGCTCGGTAAAGCAATGGCAATGTTCCAAACTAAGTGTATTGATACAATTACGGCGAACCCTGAGCATTGTAAAGCTTTGGTTGAAAACTCAATTGGTATCGTGACTGCACTTAACCCATATCTAGGTTATGAAACTACAACTCGTATTGCTAAAACTGCAAACGAAACTGGACAAAGCGTATTGGCTTTAGTTCAAAATGAAGGTTTATTATCGGCACAAGTGCTTGATGATATCTTGTCGATTAATAATATGGTTAAACCAAAAATGTCGGCTTAATTCCTGAAATAAAAAGGAGCTTTTATAAGCTCCTTTTTTATTTGTTTTATATTTTAAAAACTAAAAGTTGTAGAGAACTGAGCTGTACGAGGATTACCTAAGAATAGATAGTCATCCCCCATAAATGCACCTACATCACGCCAATATTTCTTATTAAACAAGTTATCAATATTGAATCTAAAAGTTGTGTCATGCCCAGCAAAATTTGTTTTATAGGCCGCACCAATATTAAAAACGCTGTAACCGCCTACTTTTGCAGTTCCCTCTTTGTTTGCATTTTTACTGCTACTGTATTGCATGCCACTCAATAATCTAAATCCTTCAACTAAAGGTACTTTATAAGATAACTGCGCAGTTGCGCGGACTTTTGGTACATTTTGAGTTTGATGACCTTTATAGCTGTCACTATCAATATCAACAAGACGAGATTTGGTATAGCTAATGCCAGAGCTTACGTCAACTGTATCGGTTAAAGCGCCAGTTAAACCTAACTCAATACCTTGATTGTGTTGTTCACCTTGCTCAACAAATTCTAATTTTCCTTCAGAATTTGTAGTTGTATATTGATTATCTTGTTTTAAATCAAAAATAGCTGCTGTTAATAAGAAGTTTCGAATTTGCTGCTTAAC
Organism: Acinetobacter sp. LMB-5; assembly: GCF_001541635.1. Classification (NCBI taxonomy): domain Bacteria; kingdom Pseudomonadati; phylum Pseudomonadota; class Gammaproteobacteria; order Moraxellales; family Moraxellaceae; genus Acinetobacter; species Acinetobacter sp. LMB-5. Next base: position 130,468 of record NZ_LRDR01000006.1, read on the forward strand.
ACCAAGTTCATATTGTTCAGAATTTCTAGGTGATAGAACTTGATAAGCATTCGCTTCTGCATACCATGGAGCTTCGCCACCATCCGATAAACCTTTGGCATATGAAGCATAAAGATTAGCCGCGGAAGTTGGGCTATACATGAGTGCTAATTGTGGCAAGAACTTGTTTAAATCGGTATCTCGGCTTTGCTGGCCATTTGGATCATAAGCTTGCTCATCAAGATGAATAAGTTTCCCACCGAGTAGAGTTGACCATTGATCATTAAATTGAACTCGGTCAGTTATAGTAAATGCAGTCTGATCACTTTCTAGAGCTTTATAGTAATTTCTTAATTCAATCTGAGCTGGCTCATAATCCTTTGTTTCTTCATAGATATTACCTAATCCTATAGGGGCAAGCTCCATTGAGTTAGAGTTGTAGCGCTTCAATGTTTTATAAGTATGTTGTATTTCAAAAGCGATTTGATGCTGAATATTGCCAGTATGGAATTGTCCATTTAACCCAGCAGAAAACTGGTTGGTAATACGTGTATCGTCTGGACTACGAAAATCGTAAATACCGTAATTACCATCTTTATCAAAAGTATTATTTTGGCAAACTCCGTCGCTATAACAAGCCCATGGAAAAGCGCTGTAATCATCAATCACAACACGGCTTTGCGATGCACTTAAGCTAGCATTCCATTGATCATTAAATGCATATTGATATTTCAAACTTGCATTTACACTGTTATTTACAACAGGTTTACTCCAAGACTGGTAACCCAATAAACGGTCTTGATCTACATTTGTTGGTACTTCTTGCCCATCAAGCAGTTGATAACCTGGTACTGAACGTTGACTTTGATGCTGAGCTTCAATATCAAACAATAATTTAGAACGATCATTAATTTTCCAGTCTAAAGCAACTGAACCAAACTCTCGTTTACCATTTGCGTGATCAACATTTGGATGGATGCTTTCATGGGCTAAATTGATTCGATAACCCAAACTATCATTAACAAAGCCGCCAACATCTGTTGCCAGTGTATAGCCGCCTTCCGAATTTGCATCTACAGTAATGTTTTTAACATCGGCAGGTCTTTTTGTGACATAGTTAACAACACCACCTGGTGTCGACATTCCACTTTGAATTGCAGAAATGCCTTTTAAGATTTCAACTTGTTCTTTATTTTCTAAAGCCACATTTTGCTCACCACGTATGGTATGGCCGTTAATGAGATAACTCGAACCTAAGTCAAGCGCAAAACCACGTGCTACAAAGTTTGGATAGTAGCCAATAGGAGCGTAACCATCGCCTAAAGATGAATCATTTTTAATAACATCAGTTAACGTTTTTGCGTGTTGGTCTGCTATGCGCTCAGTTGTAATGGTGGTAATAGATGCAGGAACTTTCTTTATATCACTAGTTTGAAAACCAGATAAACTTACTTTTTTAGATGTATATAACGCATCACTATTTTGTGTAGCATTCACAGTAATGGTTGGGAGCTGCGAAACCTCCACTTCATTTGCATAGACGACAGATGTTATGAGTGCAATAGATGAAGCCAATGCTGTTTTAGAGCATGTCATGAAGTGAAGATTTAACGAATGTCTTTCCATTGAATAACTACCTGCCATACCGTGCATAATTCTAAAGCGCTAGAAATGATTGCGGAGTCTATTTTTAGCCACGCAAGAATACAGCTACATATATTGAGAAACAACACATTCTGTACTTTTTCGATTAAGTGAATGTGATACAACTTTTATGAACTTATCATTATATAAATTTCATTTATTTTATGAGGAATTGACGCTATAACTTTTTAAGTATTACCAAATATTCAAAATAAACTTAAGCTCAAAATGGAACTTAAAAGGAGAAATAAAATAAAAAAATACCGTTGTTAAATTAGCTGATTGGTTTTCAATACAATTAATTATGAAGTTAAACGAAAGGAAGTGTTCGATCATTGGGAAAAATCTCTTTAAATCGAACAAAAGGACGTAATCTCTCTAGAATCGAATTTTAAAATTAGAAAAAATGAATGGTTAGGAATTTAAGGAAGTGCTCAGGATCGAGTGATATTTAAAGTTTCATTCATTTTCTATCCAGCATATCTATAAATTCTTCATTTTTGTCTGCAAAATGATGGAAGAAATATGACATACACTCAGGAAGAAAAACGTAGCAGAATACGTGGGATTGTAGGCGCAGCCTCTGGTAATTTAGTTGAATGGTTCGACTTTTATATCTATGCAGTATTTGCTGCCTACTTTACTCAAGCACTAACAGCACCTGATATGGATAGTACGACTAAATCTATCTATGTGTGGGGCGTATTCGCTGCAAGCTTTTTTATGCGTCCTATTGGTAGTTGGGTATTTGGACGAATTGCAGACCGACATGGTCGAAAAAAGTCGATGGTCATCTCAATTTGTCTGATGGCTTTGAGTTCTTTTCTATTTGCAGCCCTACCTACTTATGACCAAGTTGGCTTATTTGCCCCTTTTCTTTTACTGGTAGTGCGCTTACTTCAAGGCTTATCGGTTGGTGGTGAATATGGTGCAGTAGCAACATATATGAGTGAATTGGGTTTAAAAGGCCAACGTGGTTTTTACTCATCTTTCCAATATGTCACCCTCTCTGGTGGTCAGTTACTCGCAAGCTTACTTGGTGTAATTTTATTAACGTTCTTAAGTGAACAACAATTACATGATGGTGGATGGCGTATTCCGTTTGTTATTGGTGGTATTGCAGCAATTTTTTCTTTGCTTGCACGTAGTCGCTTAGAAGAAACACTTTCTCATCAAGATAGCGAACGAAAAGAATCTGGTAGCTTAAGAGAACTCTTTAAGAAACATTGGAAAACCTTTTTATTGGTGGTTGGATACACTTCTGCTGGTTCATTAACGTTTTATGTAGAGACCGTTTATTCAAAAACCTATTTAACCAATTTAGGGATGGATGGAAAAACCGTTGGTTATATCATGACCTTCGCCCTATTTGTCTATATGTGTGCTCAACCTGTATTTGGTGCTATTTCCGACCGTATTGGGCGACGCTCTTCAATGCTGGCCTTTAGCTTATTGTCTGCGATTTTTATATACCCAGTCATGGTGATCGGGATGCGTGCCTATATTGATTCGCCGATCATTATTACCTTGCTACTTATTTTTATGATGATGTTACTCAGTTTCTATACATCTATCAGTGGCTTGGTAAAAGCTGAAATGTTCCCACCTCATGTGCGAGCTTTAGGTGTAGGTTTTTCGTATGCAGTAGGTAATGCGCTGTTTGGTGGTTCTGCACCTTCAGTTGCCTTACAGTTTAAAGCTGCCGGAATTGAAAATACCTTCTTTATATATGTCATTGTCATGCTGATTATCTGTTTCTTATGTAGCCTTGCGCTTCCGAAAAAACCTGATTATTTAGAACATGATCATTAATTAAATGAGATGCCTTCTGTCCCAAGCAGAAGGCATTTTTTAGCACTTAGCAAATTCTTTTAAAAAAGCCCAAGGAAAAATCCCTTTATCATGCCCATCATTAAAACAAATTTGGGCACCGTAACCTTGATCGAACATAGCTGTTACTTCAATATTTTGATACTCTATTTTAATTTGCTTAATTCGCTTCGCTCGGCAAAAGCCACATGGGCAAATTTCCCTTAAATTTTGATGGCTCAAAGATACGCTTAAGCCATCAGTCCATATAAAGTGAACCTGTTTATTTGTAGTATCGACACGAATATCAGGTCTGACTTGCATATTTCACCTCACCAATTTGATTTAATCCAATACGAATCGCTTTTCGTACTTCTGGGTCGGGGTCATTTTTATGTTGTTCTAATAGATTCTGAGCTTCTGAGGTGCCAATTTCACCGAGTGCTAAAGCGACTTCTTTACGTAAATTACTAATTTCATGCTTAAAGTTATCAGTCAAATGAGCAACTGCCAGATGTGATTTAAGTAGTCCCAAGCTCCTTACTGCTGCAATACGTACTTGCCAATACAAGTCAGATAAAGCATGAATTAAGAGAGTTTCAAGCTGAATGATATGTAATTTTCCAATCGTAAGTGCGGCTTCCACTCTTAGTTGCCAACTTTCCGAGGTTAAAGAATGTTGAAGCGCTTGGATAACATCAGCGTTTATGTTCTGGCTATAAGCCAAACCACCTGTTGCAATGCGGCGAACCTCATCATCTGTATCTGTTTCTGCAATTTTTGCCAATATCGTAATCGCTTGGTCTTGTTGTAACCAACTTAATGCACTGACTGCCTCACGGCGCACTAAAGCATCTTCATGATGTACCAAAGCAGATATCTCTGTGAATAATTGCTGTGGTCGTAAAGGTCTTAAAGCACGTAAAATTGCACTAAGAGCAAAAGTATCCGTATGCTTTAAATAAGGCGCAAGGATCTGGGCTGATGCCGCATTTTTTACTTCACTTAAGCTTTGGCTGGCAGCTTGTTTTACATTCAGATCAGTATCAAATAAGGCTTGTGCCAATACTTGCAAACTGGTTGGATATTCCCAACTTTCTAGTTTTTTTGCCGCCTCTTCACGGACTAAAGCTGAAGAGTCGTGTTGCAGTGCTGTATGCAACCAAGGAAGTAAATCCGGATTTTCTTCATCACCAATATTCATTAAAGCGACAAAGCGGATCTTTTCATCTGCATGATTGAGCTGCGCAAGAAATTCCTGATTATATTCATCGAGGTCATCTAAAGCTTGATAATAAAAACTCATTCGTATTCCTTAATTTGTGATTTCTTTCCAAGCCCTAATGGATTTAAACGGCTTAACTCTTCTTGTTGGGTTGCTTCTTTTAAAGTCTGGATGCAATGTTTTTTAATGGCTGTAAATTCACTACTTGTTACAAGCTCAACGTCTCTTGGGCGTTCAAACTTAAGTGGAATTTCTTCAATAATTCGCCCCGGTCTATGGCTCATAATCAGCACTCGATCAGCTAAAAAAAGTGCCTCATCAATATCGTGGGTAATAAATAAAACCGACGTTTGAATTTCTTGCCAAATTTCGAGTAATAGCATTTGCATTTTTAAACGAGTTTGAGCATCTAACGCACCAAAAGGCTCATCCATTAATAAAATGCGAGGTTGATTAATCAGTACTCTCGCAATTTCAACTCGTTGCTGCATGCCACCAGAAAGTTCAGCTGGAAATTTATGTTCAAAACCTTTAAGGCCGACCAGATCAATCATTTTCTGAGCTTGTTCAATACGCTTTTGTTTGGCGATGCCTTTCATTTTTAAGCCAAAAGCAATATTTTCAAGCACGCTTTTCCATGGAAATAAGGTATGTTGCTGGAACACCAAACCTCTGTCTGGATGCGGTTCGAGGATAGATTCATTATCGACCATTAAAGTCCCAGAACTAATCGGTAAGTGCCCTGCCAAAGCATCTAATAATGTGGATTTACCGCAGCCAGATGGGCCAAGTAGACATATAAACTCGCCCGGTTGTATTTCGAAATTAATCCGATCTAGCGCCTGAAAACGATTTTTAGCTTGCCCTAAATGTAGCGATAGATTTTGAATACGCACATGGCCTTGTGTAATTGACATTTTAAGACTTCCTCAGTTGATACCATGGAGTAAATCGGTTTCCAATCACACGCACCAATGTACTGCTAAACATACCTAATGCTCCGATCAGCACCATGCCAACCACGATATTGCTATAATTTTGCAAGGTGAAAGACTCCCATGTGAAATATCCAATTCCGTGTTGTCCAGAAATCATTTCCGCAGTCACTAAACAGAACCAACAAGTGCCCATTCCAATAGATAAACCCGTAATAATGTTCGGTAATGCGCCCGGAATAATGACTTCATGAATAATGGCGAGATCAGAAGCACCCAGACTTTTCGCTGACGCAACGAACCTTGGGTCAACTGCACCAACGCCATGTACCGTATTTAATAAAATTGGAAATAAAGCCCCAATAAAGGTAATAAAAATCATAGACGCTTCTGATGATGGAAAAATCAGAATTGCTAAAGGAATCCATGCAACTGCTGGAATTGGACGTAGTACTTCTAATGGCGGCATTAGAAATGCAGCAAGTTTTTGATAACGTCCTGCTAACAAACCAATACCTACACCAATTAGAGCTGCCAATACAAAACCAATCACTACACGAAACACACTAGATTCAACATGTTCAAATGCAGTGCTGAGTTGAAAGAAAGTCCACAGTGCATGAATAACATCTAAAGGTGTGGGTACATTGCTAAAGTTCACAATACCTAAATTTATTTTAAACTGAGCTAGGCCTTGCCAAATGACTATCCAGAAAACTATCGATATAAAAGCAATCGCGTAGTTTTTTAAATGCGTCGGATATAACCTCAATTGTTGGAAAAATTTAATCAAAAATGTACTTTGGTTTTTAGGTTTTGTTTGGACTAAACTACTCATTCGTCACCTCCTGCTCATTAGGTAAGACAACACATCAGCTCTGTGTTACAAGCTGAATAGCTTTAAAGTCATATACTTTTCCGCCCTGTTGTTTAGCCCATTTTTCAGCATCATCTTTTAATAAAAAGGCCTGAATTTGTCCTGCTTTATCTGTGGCATACCATGCCAGATTGGCAAGTAACTTAATGTCGGACTGATGATCTTGGCTATAAACCACACGCACCGTTTTTCCATCGGCTTGAATTTTCTTTAAATCAGAAAAAGCATTCTCAGGTGTTTCATAGCTACGCACTTTTTCTTCACCCTTTACCCAAATTTGAGTCACCCGATCAAATGTTTTGATGGGTTGTCCCGTTAAAGTGTCATTGGCAACTAAAGGGGATTTTGCATAGTCAGCCAATTGCTGGCTGTAATTAAGTCCAGATGCCTGAAATGCATCCTTAATATATTGATCATCAATAAATTTATTTACATCAAGCGTACCGTCGTTTTTGCCTAAAACTTTTAATGTGTCTATCGCAATTTGAGTCGCTTTTCGATATTCAGGTTTCCAAGTTAAGTCACGAGTTTGCAGACCTAGTGGACCATGAAACAGATAGACCACTTCGGCAGGAATACCTGTTTTTTCAGCAATAAATTCACTATATTTTTCAGGTTGTTCGCGAATCAATCGATTCGCTTCAATAGTTGCCTGTAAATAAGCTTTTATGACTTCTGGATGCTGCTGTGCATAATCCTTGCTGGCAAGTGAACCATGAAATGTAGGTGATTTTGCTTGTGAACCATCATAGATTTTTTTAGCAAAACCTTGGTAAGCAAATAACTCTCCAAATGGTACGAAGTCAGCATGCGCAGCAATCTTATGACTTTTTAATGCAGGCCCCGCCACTTCTGGCGCCTGAGCAATCACTTTAATATCTTTATCAAGTTGCCAGCCTTCAGCTTGAATCGCTCGCAGTAACAGTCCATGAGCAGTTGAGGCAAAAGGTACGGAAATGGTTTGTCCTTTTAGTTCTTTGAGTGATGTTACTTTTGATTCAATTGGAACAACAATCGCATTACCGCTACCATTAATACTGCCCGACAAAGGCGCTAAAAATATGCTTTCTTTTCCAGCTTTTTTAAATGCCGCTAAATTATTAACAGCAGGAAAGTCAGCCATTGCTCCCAAATCTAGACGCCCAGCCACCATCTCACTGGTAAGCGGTGCACCAGAGGTAAAGTTTTTCCATTGAATGTCATATTTAACATGTTTGTATTTACCATCTTTAGGTAAATATTTTGGTAATAGATTCAATTCACGAATCAGCAACCCACCTGTTGCACAGTTAATGGTTGTGTCTTGCGTACCAATCGCTACACGAACAGTTTCTGTTTTACTGCCGCACCCCAAAGTGCCGAGTACAATGGCACCAATTAAGCTACTGAGTAATAGTTTTTTATTGATCAATTTATTTTGTCTCATGTTGAGTATTCCAAATTAATTATTTGAGTAGGTATGGGATATTTACTTTGACTGCATCTGTTGGGCAGTCCTTTTCACAAGGCATGCAGTACCAACATTCATCAAACTGCATGAAAGCTTTTTGAGTTGTTGGATCGATTGCCAATAAGTCCATTGGACAAACATCTACACAGACTGTGCATCCTTTATCAGCAATACATTTATCTTCATCGATAATGACGGGTGCGACAGTACGGTGCTGTACTTCTTTAAAAATAAAAGCCATAATTTAAATTCCTGATTTATTTAGTCTGCTAGAGCAACATCTTTTTGAATGCGTAAACGGTCATACGACACAGCTTCATCTTGATTAATCGGAACCACATAAGGCTCGATTGGCTTTTTGAAACTGACCATGTTGCCGTGTTCATCTTTTTTCAAATGCGCGTGACAGAACCAATCCGAGTTATTTTTTTGAGGGAAATCTGCTCTATAGTGATACAGTCCCCAGCGACTTTCTTCTCTAAACAGTGAAGCTCTTGCTGCCATTTCAGCACAATCTCGAATAAAAGAAACTTCAGCGGCACGCATCAGCTCATGCGGGTTTCTTGCAGAAATTCGTTTAATATCCTGTTTAATTTCTTCAAAACGCTTGAGCCCAATTTCCATTTTTTGGCGAGTTTTAGGGGGCTGCAAATAGTCATTTACAAAACGGCGCAGCTTATATTCCACTTGTTCTGGAGGTAAACCTTCTGAACAATCCAATGGCGCAAATATTCGAGCTTTTTCTGCTTCTATTTCGCTTTGGTTTAATTCGCTATCTTCAATTGCACTTACGTATTGCGCGGCATTTACACCTGCAAACCAACCATAGGTAAATGCACCAAGCATATAATTGTGAGGCACAGCAGCCATATCGCCAGCACTATATAAACCTTTAACTGAAGTCTCAGCTTTTTCATTGACCCATACACCAGAAGCACTGTGTCCGCTACAGAAACCAATTTCTGAAATATGCATTTCCACCATATCTTGACGGTAATTGGTTCCTCGCCCTTCATGAAAACGTCCACGGCTTGGGCGCTCATTGGTATGCAAGATTTCTTCAATGGTTTGAATGGTTTCTTCGGCCAGATGATCTACTTTTAAATAAACAGGACCATTACCACTTTCCAGTTCTTGGTAAAACTCCCACATCATTTGACCACTCCAGTAGTCACATTCAATGAAACGTTCACCTTTACTGTTGGCGGTATAACCTCCTAAAGGACCAGTCACATAGGCACAAGCTGGGCCGTTATAGTCTTTAATCAATGGATTAATCTGGAAGCATTCTAAGTTGGCTAGTTCAGCACCTGCATGATATGCCATTGCATAGCCGTCACCTGCATTGGTTGGGTTTTCATAAGTGCCCATTAAATAGCCGGAAGCTGGCAAACCTAAACGCCCTGCGGCACCACAACATAAAATGGCAGCTTTCGTTTTAATGACATAAAAGTCACCACTACGACAGTCAAAACCGAGTACACCATTGATTGCACCTTGCTCATTCTTTAAAAGCTTTGTGGTGACAATCCGATTATTAATTTTGACTTGAGCTCGCTTTAATTGACGATATAAAACTTTTTTAACGTCATGACCTTCGGGCATTGGTAAAACATATGCCCCCATGTGATGTACTTTTTTTACTGCAAATTCACCAGTCTCATCTTTTTCAAACTTAATGCCCCATTGATCGAGCTGTTGAATGGTTTTGAAACTATGCTTTGCATATGCATATACAGTGGTTTGGTTAACTACCCCATCATTAGCAATGGTAATTTCTTTGGTGTATTGCTCAGGTGTTGCGTAGCCCGGAATAACAGCATTATTCAGCCCATCCATTCCCATTGAAATCGCCCCACTGCGTTTTACATTCGCTTTTTCAATGAGCAAGACTTTTAAATTCGGGTTTTCTTGTTTTGCTTTAATCGCAGCCATTGGTCCAGCAGTTCCACCACCAATTACCACAATATCGAACACAAGATATTTAGTTTCCATTGTAAAATCCTTATTTTTATCTGAGCTATTAACGATGAATACGTAAACGGTACTGGAAGGTATCCCCTGAGAAATAGAGATATTCATAGTCAATCGGCTGGCCATTTGCGTCATGAGTTAAACGTTCAACCCGTAATACAGGAGTTCCGATTTCGACTTGCAGCAAAGCCGCCAATTCTTCATCCGCCACCGTGGCATCAATGCTTAAATCCGCATGTCCCAAAGGGATGTCACACTCTTGTTCTAATGCCTTGAAAATATCGGTTGTACGTAAATCAATCGCTTTTTCTTTAAGCTTCAAACCAATATGTTCTGGCAAATAAGTCAACTCATAAGACACTGGCTGACGGTTGAGTAAACGGACACGTTGAATTTCATACACATTAGCTTTAACAGGTAACTTTAATTTGGGTACAACGTGCATTGGGATCTGCTTAAGCTCGGCCGAGATGACACGGTTTAAAATTTCGTGACCAGCAGATGACATTGCTTCTGCAAAACCTTGCAAACTTGAAATGTTCTGGAATGTTTTTGGCTTACTTACAAAGGTCCCTTTACCTGGCACCTTAAAAATATAACCTTCCAACTGTAATTGGTTGAGTGCTTGGCGAACTGTGATTCGGCTTACACCAAACTGTTCAGCAAATTCGTTTTCAGATGGAATTTGACTCAATACGGCATATTCACCATTTACAATTTTGTTAAGGATGAGTTCCCTTAACTGATCGTAAAGAGGCTTATGATTTTTGGGATCTTGGGGTAGCTGACTCACGGCTCACAACCTGTTATAACAACTTGAGCAAATAATGTTTAAAATGTTTCAGCTTTGGAAATAATTTAAAGCGATAACTTTAGTTAAAAAAATAATTTCATTTGATATCAATAAATTAATAAATAGTTATCTATAAAAGTTGAATTTTTATCATAAAAAATACATTTGTGTTTGTTATGCTATAAAACATACTCCGTTATGCCATAAACGTAAAAATTAATATTATTTTTTAGGGGATAATATGCAACAAAAACAACAAAATACCCCTGATGATTCAGTGGTACAAGTCACCTTCTGGCAAGCCTTTTTATTTTGGCTCAAGCTCGGCTTTATTAGCTTTGGCGGACCAGCTGGACAAATCGCTGTGATGCATCAGGAACTCGTTGAACAAAAGCGCTGGATATCCGAAAAAAGATTTTTGCATGCCCTGAACTACTGCATGTTATTACCTGGTCCTGAAGCACAGCAATTAGCAACCTACATTGGTTGGCTCATGCATAGAACTGCTGGAGGATTGGTTGCAGGTATTCTATTTGTATTACCCTCCTTATTTATTTTAATTGGACTGTCTTGGGTTTACATAAAATTTGGAGATGTTCCCGTTATTGCAGGTATTTTCTATGGAATTAAGCCTGCCGTTACCGCAATTGTTTTCCATGCAACGTACCGTATAGGTAGTCGTTCGCTTAAAAATAAGTTTTTATGGATCATCGCGATTACGGCGTTCTTTGCCATCTTTGTCTTAAAGCTTCCTTTCCCGCTTATCGTTTTATCAGCTGGTATTGCTGGGTATTTAGCGAGTAAAAAGTACCCAGAACTATTTTCCTCCGCGGCTGGACATAAAGCCAGTCAAAAAGATTATGGTCCGGCATTTATTGATGATGAGACTCCAACACCAGAGCACGCTAAATTCCATTGGTTGCGTTTAGCTAAACTTATTTTTGTAGCAATCGCTTTATGGCTATTGCCAATTTTAGCTTTAGGCGCATATTTTGGATGGCATCATTCTTATACCCAAATGGCGTGGTTCTTTACCAAAGCTGCTTTACTTACGTTTGGGGGGGCTTATGCGGTTTTACCTTATGTCTATCAAGGGGCTGTAAATCATTTTGGATGGCTTTCACCTACGCAAATGATTGATGGACTCGCTTTAGGTGAAACTACACCAGGTCCACTGATTATGGTAGTTGCCTTTGTTGGCTTTTTAGGAGGCGTTAATCATTCACTACTTGGCTCTGAGCATCTATTTTTTGCTGGAGCACTTGGTGCGGTCATTGTGACTTGGTTTACCTTTCTCTTTTCATTTGTCTTTATTTTTGCGGGTGCACCCATTATTGAATCTACACATAATGAAATTAAATTTACTGCGCCACTCACTGCAATTACCGCGGCTGTGGTGGGTGTAATCTTAAATCTCGCACTATTTTTTAGTTATCACGTGTTATGGCCACAAGGCTTTTCAGGGCATTTTGATATAGTTGCAGCCCTCATTACTGTGGCTGCATTTATTGCTTTATTTCGCTTTAACGTGAACGTGCTATATGTGATTTTTGCATCAGCGCTGGTTGGACTCGCTGTCACTTTCTTTTAGTTATTTATTGATTTAACTTTTTTAATTACCCATAAACACAGCCGAACAGTTTCTTTACTGTTCGGCTGCTTATATTTTTAACCCGCTAGTTGTGCGATTTGCGCTGCTGCATTATCTAAGGCTGCTTGACGTGCTTCTGGGCCGAAAGCAATCCCTTCCGCGCGCACAAAAGTAATATCAGTCACCCCAATAAAATTGAAAAACGCTTTGATATAAGTTTCTTGATAGTCTAAAGCTTCGGCTGGTGAACCTTCTGAGTACACACCACCACGCGAAGAAGCAATAATGATACGTTTACCTTCTACTAAACCTTGAGGGCCGTTTTCAGTATAACGGAATGTTTTTCCAGCAACAGATAGTCGGTCAAGCCACGCTTTTAACTGTGATGGAAAGCTAAAGTTGTACATAGGTGCGCCAATTACAACGATATCTGACGATAAGAACTCTTCCAAATATTGGGTGTTTCGTGCAACACGTTGCTGCGCTGTTTCATTATTAGGTTCAACACCTTGCAATGCCAAAAACTCAGCATCAGACAAATGAGGAATTGGTTCTAAAGCAAAATCGTGATGAATAATTTCTGCATCAGGATAAGCTGCGCTGAGCTTTCCAATAACAGATGAGGTGAGTTGGCGGCTAACAGACTGCTCACCTAAAATACTTGTGTCAATTTGAAGTAGTTTCATCGTTTATACCTACAGTATAAAATTGTTACTTGAACTAATTATGTTACTACTATTATTCTGATGCACAAGAAGGCACATTTAGGGAACCAAGTAATATGACTGTAACCATACCTCACGATATCCAAAGTTCAGATTGCCAAAGAGTCAGTCAAGTATTGGCTAGAGTTGGCGAGAAATGGAGTATACTCATTGTAATGACACTTGCATCACGTTCTCATCGCTTTTCTGAAATTAAAAGAAGTATCAATGGAATATCGCAGCGTATGCTTACCTTATGTTTGCGTGGTTTAGAGAGAGATGGTTTAGTTAAACGTACGGTTTATCCTGTAGTTCCACCGCATGTTGAATATGAATTAACTCCACTCGGCCATTCACTTACAGAACCTGTAATTGCTTTAGGCCAATGGGCTCAACAGCACATTGCTGATATTGATGCGGCAAGAGCTGCGTTTGATGCAGCTCAAGATAAACCAATTACATTAGACACTTAACGTAACTGTGAAGGACTCATACCATAAAACTGTTTAAAGCGATGACTTAAATGGCTTGCTGAACTAAACCCACATACTAGGGCAATATCTTGCAAAGAAAGCTGAGATGACTGAATTAGCCCCTTTGCCTTGGTTAAGCGTCTTTGCATGACATATTGGTGAGGCGCCATATTCATAGACTGTTTAAACATGTGAGCAAAATGGTATTCGCTTAAATTCACAACATTTGCCAAATCAGACAAGGTAAGTGCTTGATCTAGATGGCCTTCAATCCAGTCTTGAATATATTTGAGTTTATGAGGAGCGAGCCCACCTTTAATGATAGGTTGCTGCCATTGAACATTGCTATATCTTCGAATTAAATGGTTCAGTAATAAACTGGCAGTTGTACTCATTTGTAAATGGTTTGCTGAATCTTTCCAATCACAATCTAGTAAGAAAAACTGATAAAGCGCTCGAATCTTTTCGTCATCATTAAAGACAACTTCGTTTAGTTCAATTTGATTAGGTTCTTTGTCCCATATTTTTTCGGCAACATCACGCAAATGTTGGTCTGTATAATATAAGTGAACGAATTTAAGCCCACCACGTATATCCCAAGTCGACTCCTGATGCTCAGGCAATAAGCAAAAACGCCCCGGCCCACCGCCGTTTTTCCAGCCTGCAGGGGTTTTTTGATAGCTTTCATAGCCATCTTGAATATAGAGACTTAAAGTATGGTGATCGCTACAGACACTTACACGATCTTGCTGATTAGACCAAAATGCAAGTTGCATATTCTCATCAAGCACCACAGTTTCGTGAAGCTTGGCTTTAGATTGCTGTAGCTGTTCTAAAGTTTGATAGGCCATGCAAAATTAAAACGAATATCATTGAGCTTAAGTTAACCATATTCAGCAAAATTCAGCTAGTTCAGTCATATAAAAAACGCAAGATCTTGCATGTGAAACACAAGAATATATACGTGAAAAATGAAGGATTCCTAGATACTTAAGCTTGGTAATCGAGGATGAAGTTATGAATATTTTACTCTATGTTGCGGTGGTGTTGATTTGGGGAACAACATGGATTGGAATTGCCGTTCAAAGCCATTATGCAACACCCGTTGTCGCGATTTTATGGCGTTTTGCTATTTCAGCCTTATTACTGTGGGGTGTTTTACTATTTTCAGGAAAATTACAGCGCATTGCTTTAAAAGATCATTTGTTCTGTATGCTGCAAGGCATTTGTGTTTTCGGCCTAAACTTTATTTGTTTTTATACCGCCGTTAAATATGTAAATAGCGGTTTAGAGTCCGTTATTTTTTCGATGGCTGTTTTCTTTAATGCCATTAATGCGCTTATCTTTTTTAAGCAAAAACCATCGCCAAACTTTGCTCCAGCTGCACTTTTAGGCCTAGGTGGTATTGTTTTACTATTTTGGCATGACCTGATTAATAGTCAGTTTAATGCACAATTATTAATGGGTATCGGACTATGTGCAGTAGGCACTTACGGTTTTTCTTTAGGGAACATGATTAGTGTTAGACACCAAAAATGTGGCCTAAACATTTTTTCAACAAATTGTTATGCCATGACTTATGGGGCATTGGTGATGTTAAGTCTAGCTTTATTTACTGGCCAAGATTTAATGCCTCCAATGAATTTCCCATTTTTAAGCTCGGTACTTTACTTGGCTGTATTTGGTACGGTTATTGGGTTCTCTGCTTACTTTTCTCTTGTTGGACGAATTGGCGCGGCCAAAGCAGCGTATAGCACGTTGCTCTTTCCTTTAGTTGCTCTAACAGTTTCTACTTTCTTTGAAGGATATGTATGGACTTTAAATGCGGTATTTGGAATTTTACTCATCTTACTTGGTAACTACTTAATGTTTAGTAAGTTAGAAATTGGAAAAAAGTTATTTAATAGTCAAAAAAATTGTGAGAAGCAGGCCTAAAAGCCTGCTTTTTTTTATAAGTAATAATTCATCTCTAGCAGCCCGTTTTAAGCATCAACTCAAAATCTTTTAAAGCCGCGGCTGCTGTGGCTAAAGGCGCAGATGCCCCTCCACTGACAACAAATTCCCCCATTTCTTGCGTTAACACCCGAATGCATTTATTGGAACCTTGCAGATGAGCAAACGCATGATTTGCTGGAACTAATCTTAATTCAACACCTGTTTGAATTTGCTGATTCTTAATATGAATAAAACCAACCAGACGAGGAATTACATTTTCTTTTTTCCAACCACGAATATGTTCAGCCGTAACGTGACTAATTCCTTGTCTTGGAATATCTTGAATTTTTACATCAGCCCCCAAAACAGTATTGGCTAGTATCGTAATTTTGGCAGCAGTATCCCATCCATCTACATCGAAAGAGCTGTCAGGTTCTGCAATACCTTTTGCTTGAGCTTTTTCAAGAGATTCTGCAAACGCACATTCATGTTGCAACATATCATTCAAAATAAAATTCGTGGTGCCTGTAAACACACCTTCTATTTCTAAAATTTGGCAGCCAGCTAAGTTATATTCAAACAAATCAACAGTTGGTAAGGCAGCAGCTGTCGCACCGCTAAAAAATAGTTTTTTATTGTGCTGATGTGCCAAGTTAACTAATTTTTTACCATCTACGACTAAAGCACCTTTAGATACCGCAATCGCATTCATGCTATTTGTTAAAGCATAATCTAAATAAAATAGGCCTTTTCCACCTGTCACATAGTCACTTGGCCCTGTCTCAATAATGACATCTGCTTGAACCTGTTCTAAAAACTTTTGCTCTGTTAGGCCTACTTGATATTTTGTTTTATCTAGCCACTTTGAAGCGTGTAAACCTTCTTGATCAATTAAACCTGATGATGAGTTGCAGACGCCCACTAAACGGGCATCAATTTGATATTTTTTATAGTATGTCGATCGATTTAAAAGAAGCTCTGCAATTTGTTGCCCAATCCGTCCAAAACCACAAATTGCTACGTTAACTCGCTTCATATCGCTTTCTCAAAAATTTATATCGTTTAAAACAATTTTCCCAAGATAATTTTAATATCTCATCTTTGGAAAATTGCTAATTATAGAGATGGTTAAAATACTATATCGCTCAGATATTTGTTAGATTAACAATCTTAATAACCATATAAATTGCGACAGCAAAAACCATTAAAGCAAAGACTTTTTGCACAATTGCAGACGGAATAAAACGAATAGCTCTGCGCCCTAATAACATACCAACTGCACATGCGAGCGCAAACGCACTAGTAATGCCTACTGGATAGTGAAAACCCTCTGCAATATGCATCACAATACTCATTCCACTAATGAGAAAAATAATCATAAGTGACGTTGCAACAATGCTATGCATATCCAAATTTGTGACTTTTCTAAGCGCTGGTACAATTACAAAGCCGCCACCAACCCCTAGCATGCCTGTTAAAAGCCCAGCAATAATTCCGATGCTGGCAAGAACGCTTCCCGTTTTAAAATTCCAGATAAAGCGTCCCGTACTTGGGTTAACCTGACACGGCGGGTTATGAAAGTCTGATACTCGGTTACTAATAAGTCGATAGCCCACTGTAAACATGACCAAGCTAAACATTAACATGAGCCAAATAGGTGAAATCGCGTTGGCTATTAAAATGCCGATATGTGCCATAGGAGCACCAATTAGGGCAATCCAGATTGCAGCGCGATAACGCACAATCTTTTTAAATAAGCCTTCAATGGTTCCTATGAGAGTAGATAGCGCAACCGCCAACAACCCAATCGGTGCAGCTTGCGCCACACTCCAGCCTTGACTGGTCATGAGCGCGGGTACAGCAAGAATACCCCCACCTGCACCAGTAAGACCAAGTAAAAAGCCAATCACGATGCCTTCAACGACAAGTAATAACATATCAAAAGCCTAAAATTGCATATACATCATTTGCAGTAGACTGCTGGTTAATGAGGAAGTAGATCTCGTTTTCTTGCGAAGCTTTAGTCGCTTCTCAGGACAAAGCGTTGCTTTACTTATCCTCTTCTCAGGGTAAAGCGTTGCTTTGTTTATCCTCTTCCGCTCAAGCACAGCTTTCGCCTTGCGCTCGGGTAAAGCGTTGCTTTGTTTATCCTCTTCCGCTCAAGCACAGCTTTCGCCTTGCGCTCGGGTAAAGCGTTGCTTTACTTATCCTCGCTCAGGTTTGACCATCCACTCGCGGCCTTTAAGCATGCCTTGCCAATAAATCGGTGGTAAAATCTGCTCTTTAAGTAACCATGCCAAACGAGATGGCTTTTGCCCATCAATCACCCATTTCGGAAAGCTTGGGAGTAATTTGCCGCCGTAACCGAACTCAGCCAGAACGATTTTTCCACGTTCTACAGTAAGTGGACATGAGCCATAGCCGTTGTATTCACATAAATTTTGCTCACCGTTCAGTTGTGCGAGAACATTTACTGCAACGATCGGAGCTTGTGCTCGTGCCGCAGCAGCAGTTTTGGCATTAGGTGCATTCATCACATCGCCTAAAGCAAAAATATTGGCATGCTGTGTATGTTGTAGGGTTTGAGGATTCACGCTCACCCAGCCTGCTTCATCAGTGAGTGTGCTGGCACGAATAAAGTCTGGGGCTTGTTGCGGTGGAACAACATGCAACATATCGAAATCAGTCTCGACCAATGCTGCATTTTCATTGTTCACTACCTTAAACCATGCTTTTTTTGCAGGCCCATCTACTTTGACAAGTTGATGGTTAAAATGAAGTTCAGAGCCATATTTTTCGACATATTGCATTAGTGCAGGTACATATTCCTTCACACCAAATAAAACAGCACCAGTGTTATAAAAATGGATAGAGATATCTTTAAGTTTGCCTTGCTTTAACCAGTAGTCGGCTGAAAGGTACATCGCTTTTTGAGGAGCACCGGCACATTTAATCGGCATAGGCGGCTGGGTAAAAATTGCCTTTCCACCATTTAGTTGTTGTACCAGTTCCCATGTATACGGTGCTAAATCATAACGATAGTTAGACGTCACCCCATTTTTTCCTAAGGTTTCAACTAAACCTTCAATTCCATGCCAATTTAGTTTTAAACCGGGACAGACGACCAAAGCTTTATATTGAATCGGTTGGCATCCTTCCAAAATGACCTGATTATGCTCAGGATCGAATCCAGCAACAGCAGCTTTCATCCATTTCACTTTTGAAGGAATCACACTTGCCATTGAGCGTGCGGTTACTTGAGGTTTAAAGATACCACCACCGACCATAGTCCAACCCGGTTGATAGTAATGGGTGTCTGCCGGATCAATAATGACAATATCTAAATGAGGTTCACGAGACAGTAAGCTCGATGCTACAGAAATTCCTGCTGCGCCAGCGCCCACAATCACAACGCTATAGCAAGGAATTGTGGCTGGTTCATGATCACGTTTTAAAATACGTGGCACTAAGCCTTTTAAGTTAAAACCAAGTTTGTTACCTGCTTCTACTAACAGTGCTGCATCTTGTGGAGCAACTTCAGCCAAAGCCCATAAACTGATTGCACGCATACCAGAACGGCAATACGCTAAAACGGGCTTCTGAGCATTCTGATAAAGCTGCTTAAACTCGGTAACTTGTTGATCGGTAATTTTACCACTGGTCACAGGCTGATAGATTACGTTTAGGCTATGCCGCTGAGCTGCTTCTTCAATTTCAATCACATTAGGTTGATCTGCACCTTCTCCATCTGGACGGTTACATATCAGAGTTTTTATTCCTTGGTCTGCAATTTTTACAATATCGTCGGCAGTAATCTGGCCAGCAACATAAAAATCTTGATTAACTCGTTTAAGTTCCATATTGCCACCTTATGATTGTGAGGTTGAACCACAAGCCTGATTGGCTGGTAGCGCTTTATCGATTTGTTTTGGATATGGCAGATTTAAGTTATTCATTAATTCAATAAAATCTTCACGCGAGCGATTCTGACCTAGACGTGAGTTATTTAAGCGTTCATAACCGATCGTTGAAGACAAACGACCTTTATAATCGTGTCCCGGATATACAATAGTCTCGTCAGGCAGGCTAAAAAGTTGTTTATGAATACTGTCATAAAGTGTGCCCGCATTACCTTGCTGGAAATCGGTTCGACCGCAGCCGTCAATTAATAATGCATCACCCGTGAAAACCATGTTTTCAACCAAATAACTCGTACAAGCATTGGTATGACCTGGTGTATAACGTGCTTCAATACTGAGATTGCCGACTTTAAGCATGCAACCATCTGTAATTAAAATATCTCCGCAACTCACATCTGAGTTTCGATGTAAAACTGATTTGCAATGAAAACGTTCACGAAGCAAATTCGCAGCAGTAATATGGTCTGCATGGACATGGGTATCTAAGGTATAGATGAGCGTAAATTGATGCTGCTCTAATTCTTTTGCATAAATCTCAATATCTGATGCGACTGGATCAATTAAAACAGCCTCTCGTGTTTCTTCACATCCAAGCATATATGTATAAGTCGAACTTTCTTTTTCAAAAAACTGCTTAAAGAACATGATTTATACCCTAATAATTTATTTCTTTCCTATATTTTGCAAATAAGATGCCAATTATTTAAAATTAAATAATAAATATAAAAATCAAATATTTATAATAATAAGTAAATTTTAAGCTAGAAAACAAACTCAGCTTGATGTTCCTATGAAACTCAAGTATGTTTCAATGAAACGATTGTGAAACACATGAAATGGCAAAGTTAAATTTTGAGTCAGAACAAGATTTTTTTACTTTATTTGAGCAATTAAAAGCTTTATTCCCAAATGCGAGTCTGTTTCTCGCTGACACAACGACTCAAGCAATTCACTATAAATTTAATACAGATGACATTTCTGTTGAGAGTATGGCAGCGCTTACTCAAGACCATCACAATCAATATCTCGAAATCAATACTCCTAAAATGAGAAAGCGATTTATCTATCAAGAACATGATATTTATATTGCCGAGCATCGCATTATCGGGAAATTGCATATTCTACAGCCCATTAGCATAGAGAATGATATCGCTGATCAACTAGAGCTCACAGAACAATTACAAGACTTGGCTAAAGTTTTCAATAGTTGTTCACCAGAAATGGCCCGTATGTTTTCAATCATTCAAAGAGTGGCAATTACTGAGTTTCCAGTGCTTGTTCGCGGTGAATCTGGTAGTGGTAAAGAGCTTGTGGCAAAAGCAATTCATGATTATAGCCAACGTAAAAATAAAATTTTTGTGGCGATTAACTGTGCCGCTCTTAATGCTAATATTTTAGAAAGTGAACTCTTTGGGCATGTGAAAGGTGCTTTTACGGGAGCAATTCGCGACCATAAAGGTGTGTTTGAACGTGCCGCAGGCGGAACACTGTTTCTGGATGAAATTGCCGAGATTCCTTTAGAACTTCAAGCTAAATTATTACGGGTCTTAGAAACAGGTGAATTTACTCCTGTAGGTGGTGAAAAACCGATTCAAGCCAATGTCCGAATTATTACCGCAACACATAAAGCTTTACGTGAAGAAGCTAAGGCTGGCCGTTTCCGTCATGATTTACTCTACCGTTTGCGTGTCATTCCAATTTTTATACCACCGCTCAGAGAACGAAAAGTCGATATTCCTCTTATTGTCGATCAGATTTTAAAAGAAAGCTCAACTCAACTCGACACCATGCCTCGTCATGTCAATCAAAAAGCTATGCAAGTTCTGCTGAACTATGACTGGCCGGGAAATGTTCGTGAGCTTAAAAACACTTTGCTTTATGCCTTAACTATGGCAAATGGTAAGGACGAAATTGAAGTTGAGGACTTACCAAATGAGCTATTAAATGCAGAGGATTACGTTAAATTACCTGAAACAAATACAGAGCTTACCCCTGAAAATGTACAAGCTGCTTTAGAAAAATATAACCATAATTTGAATATGGTCGCGAATATTTTTGGAATTAGCCGCACTACTCTTTGGCGATACAGACAAAAGCATAAGCTTTAGCTAGGTATTTAGCTCGTCTAAGGCGTATCATATTGCACTTGGTTAGGTTCATTAGTTCAAAGGCTTTATATGATTGTTCGTGATAAAAGCAATGTATTTAAACTTTTATTTGCTTGGAAAGGAACAATTTTACCGAAGGTCTTGCCAGCACTGGGTTTTGTTGTACTTATTTCAGCATGTGTAGTTTGGCTCTCTTATTATGATTGGATTCAAATCCCTACCGTACCCGCGATCGGATTTACTATCTTTGGTGTGATTCTTTCGATTTGTACAGGTTTTAGAAATAACGCGTGTTATGACCGTTGGTGGGAAGGCCGCAAACTTTGGGGTGCTTTAATTGCCAATGCCAGACATATTGTTAGAGACAGCCATGTTCTATCTAATGAACAACGTGAACATTTAATTCATCAGGTCTTAATTTTTAGTAATTTATTGCGTGATCGTTTACGTCAACAAACAGTCGAACCCACAAAATTTCTTGAGCATGCCTATTTAAATAACTCTTCACTTAATTATTTAAATGAGCATATTAATGCACCACAGTTTGTACTCGAAAATATTCAAAAAGATTTAGTCAAAGCTTTAAAAGACGGCGAAATTAGCGACATTATCTACAGCACATTGACGCGCCATATTGTTGAGCTAGGCAATATTCAAGCAGGTTGTGACCGTATTGCTGGGACACCTTTACCCTACTCATATTCAGTACTTTTACATCGTGCCGTTTATTGTTTCTGTTTCATATTACCGTTTAGCCTTGAAGCAGCTTTAGGCATTTGGACACCGCTTATTGTGGGTTTAATTGCTTATATGTTTTTAGGTTTAGATGCTTTAAGTGCTCAAATTGAAGAACCTTTTGGTTTGCAAGAAAATGATTTACCGCTAGATTCAATTGTACGTTTGATTGAACGTGAGTCTCTAAGTTCATTAGGGCAGCCATTACCCCCTATTATTGAAGCTCAAAACAACAATTTACTTTAATAAAAAAGAGCGAATCATCGCTCTTTTTTATAGGTTTAAGTGTCTGTTTATGGATGTACAATAATCTTAACGGCTGACTCATTATTATGAATTAAAGTTTCAAAGCCTTGTGAAATCAAATCATCAAGTTGAATACGCTGCGTAATAAAAGGTTCCAGATTTATTTTACCTTCTTCGACCAATTTAATGGTTTCTTGATGGTCATTTACATAGGCAATTGTGCCTCGTACATCAAGCTCTTTCATTACCACACTGTGCACATTAATTGATGCTGGGTGACTCCAAATCGAAACAATAACAATAACGCCTGTTGGTTTCACTGCCGCAACCAAAGTATCTAATACCTTGTTAACGCTACTACATTCAAACGCGACATCGACACCATCACCATTAGTGATTTTCATGACCTCAGAAACAACATCAACTTCTGACGGGTCTAAAATATAATCTGCAACACCCGACTCTTTGGCTTTTTCTTTACGTTTTGCACTTAGTTCGGTAATGATGACTTTAAGACCTTTCGCTTTTAAAATTGCCGAAAGCAATAAACCAATTGGCCCCGCACCGCCAACCAGTGCAATATCACCAGCCTTTGCACCACTACGTACGAAAGCATGGTGACCTACCGATAACGGTTCAATTAAGGCTGCCTGATCGAGTGGAATTTTATTGGAAATTGGGTGCACCCAACGGCGTTTAACCGCAATTTTTTCCGATAAACCACCACCACGACCACCTAAACCAATAAAGTTCATATTTTTGGAAAGATGATAATTATCACCCGGTCCAGTCGGTACATCATCGGCCACAATATAAGGCTCTACGACTACATGCTGGCCAATTTCAATATCATCAACACCTTCACCTACGGCATAAACCACACCTGAAAATTCATGTCCCATGGTAATCGGCGCAGATTCACCTGAAATAGGATGCGGATGTCCACACGGTGGAATAAAAATTGGCCCTTCCATAAATTCGTGCAAATCTGTACCACAGATTCCACACCAAGCTACCTTAATGCCTACAGTGCCGGGAGTGACTTCTGGTTCAGGAATATCTTCAATACGAATATCACCTCTGTCATAAAAACGCGCTGCTTTCATTATTATCTCCCTCAAATCAGGATGTTGTTTTAGCGATAGACTATTCCACCGTCCGTTAAAATGGATTGACCTGTAATATAGTCTGAATCTTCACTTGCCAGAAAAGCAACTAATGCGGCTACATCATCAGGCGTTTGGGCTCTACCTAAGGCAATGCCTTCCACATATTTTTTATAAGTTTCACCAATTGCTGCACCGGTAATTTCAGCAAAACGCTTATCGATTTCAACCCACATGTCCGTTCCGACAATTCCAGGGCAATATCCATTTACGGTAATACCGTGACTGGCATATTCTTTTGCCGCAGCTTGGGTAAGTGCTCGTACCGCAAATTTGGTTGCCGAGTAAATACCAAGTAAAGCAAACCCATCGTGGCCTGCAATTGAGCAAGCATTAATGATTTTACCTTTATGTTCGCGTTGTTTAAATTTTGCAGCTGCAGCCTGAATGCCCCACAGCACGCCACCAATATTAATATCAACAATTTTTTGAAATTCATCCGGTGTGATATCCGCAATCGCTTGAACTTGTGCAATTCCAGCATTATTAATTATGACATCAAACCCACCAAGGGTCTTCTCAGCATGATTTATAGCGGCATACACTTGCTCGCGGTCACTTACGTCGGCAATAAATGTACTCGCATTTACGCCTAAAGCCTGAATTTCTTGCTGCACATCATTCAGTCGATCTTGTTTCATATCAACTAATGCGATGTGTGCCCCTTCTTGCGCCAAGCGCAGGGCAATCCCACGGCCAATGCCTTGAGCTGCCCCAGTCACTAAAACGACTTTATTTTTTAATCCCTTAACCATGTTCAACTCCTGTAAATGTAGAATTTCTACATATGAATCGCTCGTTGCATTGAGGCCAAAATGGACTCATGCATGGCTTCTGATAATGTTGGATGTGGAAAAATCACTTGAGCTAAACTTTCATCAGTTGCTTCTAGATATTTAGCAATTGCAAAGCCTTGGATATGTTCGGTCACTTCATGGCCTACCATATGTGCACCAAGTAATTCACCCGTCTCTGCATGTATCACTGTTTTAACGAAACCTGATGCATCTCCAATTGCCAAAGCTTTGCCGTTTGCAGTTAAAGAAAACTTGCCAATTCGTATAGGTAGATTCTGAGCTTTTGCTGCATTTTCCGTTAAACCAATACTCGCCACTTGTGGATGCGTAAAAATACAACCGGGTATCTGGCTACGATCGAGTGAATGGACGTTTGCTACACCAGCAATTTTCTCGACACATATCATGGCTTCATGGCTTGCTTTATGGGCAAGACACGGTGCTCCAGCAACATCCCCAATGGCATAAAGCCCTGCTACATTGGTTTTACAATACTCATCAATTGCCACAAAACCTTGTGGATTCAGTTCTACACCTAAATGTTCCAAACCTAGACCCGTGGTATTCGGCTGTACACCAATTGCCGAAAGCACACGGTCAAAAACTAGCGTTTGAACGTCATTTGCTGTTTCAATCACACAGTGAACTTGCCCATTTTCAATTTGAATACTTTGAACAACGGCATCAGTTAAGACTTTCATTCCTTTTTGTTCAAATTGTTTTCTGACAAATTGAGCAACTTCTGCATCTTCGGTTGGTAAAATCTGCTTGGCTAAATCAATAAGCGTGACCTGACACCCCAAGTCTTGATAAAGACTAGCAAACTCACTACCAATCGCACCCGAGCCCACAACGAGTAAACTTTTTGGTAATTGCTCTGGTACAAGCGCTTCTTTATAGCTCCAGACATATGTTCCATCGACAGGAAGCTGAGGAACATGTCGAGCTTTAGCTCCGGTTGCCAAAATAATATGCGGTGCACTTAAAGCTTGACTGTTCCCTTGAGCATCAGTCACTTCAATTTTTTCTTTAGCCGTAAGTTGAGCACGACCATTAAACACAGTCACCTGATTCTTTTTCAGTAAGTAATCGATGCCTTGTACTAACTGAGCTGACACTTGTCGGCTATGCTGCACAAGCTTTTGTATATCAAAATCGAGTTGGGATACCTGAAAACCAAACTGTCCTGCATGTTTAAACTGAGTTGCAAGCTCTGCCCCTGCAAGCAAAGCTTTAGTTGGAATACAGCCCCAATTTAGACAAATTCCGCCTAAATGTTGCTCTTCTACAATTGCGGTTTTTAACCCGAGCTGGGCTGCACGAATTGCAGCCACATATCCACCCGGTCCCGCGCCAATCACAATTAAATCAAATTGAGTTTCTGACATGCGGGTTCTCCTACACCAAAATTAAAGCAGGGTTTTCAACAAACTGCTTAAAGCTGGCCAAGAATTTCGCCCCAACTGCACCATCAATGACTCGGTGATCGCATGACAACGTCGCTGTAACAATCTCACGAACCACTACATTGCCATTTTCAACAACAGCACGTGATTCAGAAGCGCCTAATGCCATAATTGCACCTTGCGGTGGGTTAATAATGGCATCGAACTGTTTAATGCCTAACATTCCTAAATTTGAAATGCTAAAGCTACCGCCCTGAAACTCATCAGGTTGTAACTTGCCAGTCTTAGCACGGGTTGCCAAATCACGCATATCATCGGAAATCTGTACTAAAGACTTCTGATTTGCTGCTTTTACAATCGGTGTAATTAAACCGTTTGGAATCGCTACAGCCACCGAAATATCCGCTTGAGAGAACTGTAAAATTGATTGAGTCGCCTCATCAAATTGAACATTCACCTCAGGTACTTTAATCAGCGCCGCTGCCGCTGCCTTAATTAGCATGTCATTAATAGAAAGTTTCACTTGTGGAACAGTCTCATTAATCTGTTTACGTAAATTTTGCAAAGCTTCTACGTTTAGATCGACCACTAAGCGAAAATGTGGTGCATTACGTTTTGCAGCCTGTAACCGTGAAGCAATCGCTTTACGCATCCCATTCATCGCCACAGTCGTAACCGTCGATTGTGGTTGAGCAACAGCACATTGAGCAGATTGTTCATTTACCGAGGTTGGATTATTACGGTAATAAACCCCTTCAACATCTTCTTTACAGACACGGCCACGAGTACCTGAAACACGGCAGTCATTTAGGTTAATGCCCCATTGTTTTGCTAAACGGCGTGCTACAGGTGTCGCTGAAACTCGGCTATCATCAGCAGTAGATTTAACCACTTTAGCCTGAGTTTGCTGCTTAACATCAGGCCATTGACCACCAGCAGCTTGTACAGCTTTCTGGATGTCTTGAACACTAATACGTCCTTCACGACCAGAACCTGTGACTTTTGCTAAGTTCACATTGTGCTTTTCTGCAAGCTTTAAGGCATGCGGTGTTGTAAACAATTCATCAGATGTTTGATAGCCTTGTAATGACTCGGGTACAGCATAGTCACCTTTAGCTACCTTTACAGGAGCTGGAGCGCTAGCTGCTGCAGTCTGTGGTTGTTCTGCTTTTTCAACAACAGGTGCAGATGTTTCCGCTTTACTTTGCTCCGAAGGTGCTTCGGGGGCTTGAGCTGCTGAACCACCTAGTGATGCGATAAACTTTTCAATTTCTGCATCAGAAACTTCACTATCAGCACATACTGCAATAAGACCACCGACGGGTAAAGTATCACCGTCTTTCGCCAAAATTTTACGGAGCATTCCTGCAAAAGGCGCTTCTAATACATTGACGATTTTTGTGGTTTCAATTTCACAAATTTCATCGCCTTTATTAAAGCTATCGCCTTCTTTAATCAACCATTGGGCAATCGTGCCTTCTTCCATGGATAATCCCCATTTCGGGATCTCCAGCGTTTTAATTTCGCTCATCCTAAGCCTCCAATGTTTTTCGCACAGCTTGCTCAATACGCTCTACACTTGGAATCCATTCTTTTTCTAAAACTGGAGAGAATGGAACAGGCGTATGTGGTGGCGTTACGAGTTCAACAGGTGCCTTCAAATAGTGGAAACCTTTTTGTGCGACCAGTGCAGCAACATCATGACCAAAACCACAGCGTGCTGCTGATTCATCCACAATAACCACACGCCCAGTCGACGCAACAGACTCTAAAATTCCTTCTTCATCAAGAGGTGAAATTGTACGGGGGTCTACCACTTCAACCGAAATACCATCTTTTGCTAGTTTGTCTGCTACTTCATTAGCGCGATGTACCATCAGGCCTAAAGCAATAATGGTCACATCTGTGCCTTCACGGGTGTAATTTGCTACACCAAAAGGAATGGTATAGGCATCATCTGGAACTTCGCCTTTAATGTCATAAAGCATTTTATGCTCACAGAACACCACAGGGTCGTCATCTCGAATAGCCTGAATTAATAGCCCTTTCACGTCGTATGGGCTAGACGGAACCACAACTTTTAAGCCCGGAACCGCAGCGAATACGTTATATGGTGACTGCGAGTGCTGAGCTGCCGCAGAGAAACCTGCGCCAATCATGCCACGTACAACCATGGGCGCTTTTGCTTTTCCACCGAACATATAACGGAATTTAGCGGCTTGGTTATAGAGCATGTCATGACACACGCCATAGAAATCCATAAACATTAAATCAGCAACAGGACGTAAACCTGTTGCAGCAGCACCGGCAGCCATACCGATAATTGCTGATTCGGTAATTGGCGTATCAATAACACGCTCTGAACCAAATTCAGTCCATAAGCCTTTGGTTACGCCTAATACACCACCGAAACCTTCAAGCGCGTTATCTTCGGTATTTTTACCACCATGCCCACCGCGAACATCTTCACCAACTACAAAAACCGTTGGGTCGCGGCGCATTTCTGATTCAATGGCTTCTTTAATTGCATTACGAAAACTTTTATTTGGCATCTTTACTATTCCTTTAGTAAGAGACATAGACGTCGGTAAGGAGTTGTTCTGGTT
Organism: Acinetobacter sp. LMB-5; assembly: GCF_001541635.1. Classification (NCBI taxonomy): domain Bacteria; kingdom Pseudomonadati; phylum Pseudomonadota; class Gammaproteobacteria; order Moraxellales; family Moraxellaceae; genus Acinetobacter; species Acinetobacter sp. LMB-5. Next base: position 158,841 of record NZ_LRDR01000006.1, read on the forward strand.
GTGGATATGCCGCAGCACGAGCTTTAGCAACGGCGTCATCAACATTCGCCTTAGAAGATGCATCAATCTCGTCTAGTTTGGCTTCATCAATTTTGCCTTTGACTTTTTCGCGGAAAATTTTCAAAGGATCTTTGTTCTCTTTAATAAACTCGACTTCTTCCTTAGAACGAATCAAGCCAGGGTCACCTTCGAAGTGGCCATAAAAGCGGTTCGTAATGGTTTCAATAACACTCGGACCTTCACCACGACGTGCACGTTCAATGGCAGTTTGAGCAGCTTCATAGACGGCAAAGAAATCGGTCCCATCAACTTTAACTGCAGGTAAACCAAAACCTGCTGCACGACCAGCAATGTCCTTGCTTCCTACTGCGTAATCATGCCCTGTTCCTTCACCAAAGCCGTTATTTTCAAAAACGAAAATTACTGGAAGTTTAAGTACAACAGCCATGTTCATCGCTTCAAAAGTAAGGCCTTGGTTTGAGCCACCGTCACCTGTAAAAGACAGTCCGATGCCACCAGTCTTTAAGGTTTTTGCTGTCAACGCTGCACCAATTGCTAAAGGAGGCCCGCCACCCACAATCCCGTTGGCACCGAGCATACCTTTATCTAAATCGGCAATATGCATAGAACCGCCTTTTCCACGGCATAGTCCGTCATCTTTACCGAAGATTTCCAGCATCATAGCGTGAATGTCACAGCCTTTTGCAATACAGTGTCCATGTCCACGGTGTGTTGAAGTGATATAGTCTTTGTCGGTTAAATTTTCGCAAATCCCGACTGCTACAGCTTCTTCACCACTGTATAAGTGAATAAAGCCAGGAATATCACCATTGGTATTTTCTTCGTGAAGTCGATCCTCAAATTCACGAATATCGCGCATGCGTTTATATGCTGCGAGTAATTGCTCTTCCGTTAATTGCATATCCTTTTCCTTTATTATCTTGATTATTAAAAATCAACCAAGTTTCAGCGAGAGTTATATATTTCGCTATAAATAATAAAGCTCAATTTAATTTAATATGCTATTAGACTAAAAAGTTTTAAATGGTTTTTATGGTTATTATTTTTTATTATTCAAGAACTTGCGTAGCAAAAATAAAATTAAAAAATTTTAATACATTTCATTGACTTGTGAAACAAACCTTTAACCAACCTTTATTAATTTATAATATTAGCTGTGTACTACGCTCATTAATAAAATCCATATTCTCTATTTAAATTATAAGGATTTTTATTATATAGAGTCTAGTTGAAAATCATTTAATATAAAATGGAATTTTATATATGGACTTAAAAAGGCAAATAGAAACTGGTATTAAATTAAGAGGAGCGGATAAAGTTGCTCGCATTCCGATTAAAATTTTACCTACAGAAGAGTTACCCACTAAACCGGATTGGATTAGAGCCAAAATAACCGATTTTGAAGAAATTAAACGCATAAAAAATTTACTGCGCCAACAGAAGTTACACAGTGTTTGCGAAGAAGCGGCGTGTCCAAATTTACCAGAATGTTTTGGTGGAGGTACGGCAACATTTATGATTATGGGCGATATCTGCACTCGTCGCTGCCCATTTTGTGATGTCGCTCATGGTCGTCCAAAACCGCTAGATGAAGATGAACCTAAGCATCTGGCAGAAACAGTCGCAAATCTAAACTTAAAGTATGTCGTGATTACCTCTGTAGACCGCGACGATCTACATGATGGCGGTGCTGCACATTTTGTAAAGTGTATTGAAGAAATTAGGAAACGTTGTCCAGAAACATTGATTGAGATTTTAGTACCAGATTTTCGCGGTCGTTTAGAGACAGCGCTTTCAACTTTGAGCTTATCTCCTCCAGATGTGTTTAATCATAATATTGAGACGGTTCCTCGTTTATATAAAGCGATGCGCCCCGGTTCAGATTATCAACATTCACTAGAGTTACTTAAACGTTTTAAAGCATATTGTCCCGATATCAAAACCAAGTCTGGCCTGATGGTTGGATTAGGAGAAATTGAGGCCGAAGTGCTTGCCCTACTCAACGATTTAAAAGACTATCAAGTAGATCTTGTCACGATTGGTCAATATCTTCAGCCTTCAAAATCACATGCGCCTATTCATCGGTTTGTAAATTTACAAGAATTTGAACGATATACCCGACACGGCAAGCGATTAGGTTTTAAAAATATTTGGAGTGCACCTATGGTTCGTTCTAGCTATTTTGCTGATCGACAATATTTCGGAGAAGAAGTGCCAAAGCCTTTCAGCCGACAAGATGTCTTATCTTAATGATTAGGCAATTAACAAAACTTATCCAATAGGATAATGGTCAAGACTTATAAAATTATTTAAGGTAAGGAGATAACTAGGAAATAGTCACAATAAAAAAGTTATAACTGTTAAGCGGCTACGGATACGCCATTTCAATGATAAAGGAATTTCGATATGGATATGTCAGAACAATTATCATCGCCTTTAATAGACACTAGTCCGTCCTTATTTCGGCCGGAATCCTCATCTCATTCTAAACAATTAGGAAAAAAGCCGTCACTTGACCTTGAAGCAGCACCTTTGTTTGATCTGGGCGAGGAATGGGAACATTCATTATTTGGTCGTTCGATTCACGAGTGCCATCGCAACTTAATGCATATTGCCGAAGATGCCGATATGGCCATTGGTGTAACTGATCCTCATGGTACTCTACTTTGGACATGGAGTAGTCACCCTATGCGCTCATCGGCAGAGCAAGTACACTTTGTCGAAGGTGGACAATGGTCTACACAGGCAGTAGGTCAAAATGCCATTGGTTTAGCATTAAATACACATTCTGCAAGCTGTGTTTACTCACATGAAAACCAAATGAATAGTGTCAGAGACTGGGTCTGTTATGCTGCCCCAATAACTGATGCAAATACAGGTCAGTTTTATGGAATTATGAATTTATCGACCAAATATCAAAAACATAATTCACTTGGAGTTTTAGCAGTAGAGCGTTGTGCTGACATTGTTAAACAAGCAATTCAGCTTCATCAGAAAAATATCTTATATATTAAAGCCTTCGGTACTCCTAAAGTTCAATATAACCAACACAGCCTTACATTGACTCAACGTCAAATTGAGATTCTGTGCATTCTAACCCTTTGTCCCGAAGGGATTAATCTTGAAGAACTTCACTATGCTTTATATGGTGATCGGCCTGTAAGTACCACCACTTTAAAAGCAGAACTTTCTCAACTCAGAAACTTAATACCCGACGTTATCGAGTCACGACCATATAGACTCAACTGCGAAATTCAATGTGATTTTTTAATGGCCGAACAAGCCTTAAACCTAGGTTTTACATCAACTACGCTTACACTCTATAGAGGAAGTTTCTTAGCTAAATCAGAAAGTCCTTTTTTATGCGCATGGAGAGATTGTTTTGACGCTCGTTTGAGTCATGTGATTTATCAAATTGAAGATATTGATCAATTATTGCGAGTAGTCAGTCGTGTACCAGACCGTGTAGATGCTGTTGAACGTTTACTTGAATTATTACCCGAAGAAACACCTTATCGAACTAAACTCTTAAAGTTGCTCGAATAAAATAAAAGGGAGAATATCCATACGATATTCTCCCTTTTTAAGGCTAGATCAAGCAGAGGCTTGAAGCTGTACCCTATAGCAGTCGTCCAAAGCTAATTCATAATATCGCAGCCCTTCTTCAGCAGCATGAAATGCTTTTTGCTGCCAGTCAGGACGGTCATTACATAAGCGTTTAATCAACTCCATAGCTTCATATGGATGAAGATCATCGTAATGTGCATGAGCGCGCAACCAAGCTAAAGAACGTTTATCAATCGTGACTTCAGGATGATTAGTATAGGTATGAATACCTTTATACACCTGAATAGACCAATCTCCAGTTGCCCATTCAATCGCCAAATTTGTTGCAGCCAGACATTCTGCCAAATTGCCTCGATGACTCATATTCCATAGAAAATGGTTTACAGCATTCATAGCAGCGGGTGGTCGTACATGATCAAGTTCTTCAACTGTTAAGCCAAAACCTCCAGCCCAATCGCGATACCATTTTAAGTGTCGCTCTTCTACCTTAATATTTTGAATTAACCAATCTCGCGCTTCAGTAACTCCCGGTTCAGAAAATCCAGTCGCTTTCCCCAATGCTCCAGCCATATATGACGGGAAATGGGCGACTAATGGATAGAAATTAAGTAGAGCATAACGGAAACTATCTAGGCTCAATCCCCCATTGGCCATTTCCGTAAAAAACGGATGTTTACTCACCCGTTCTTTAGCTGGTAACAGGTCGTCCCAGAACCGTTGTGACCATCCATTATGCGGCGTAATTTCTAAATTCATTCCATATTGATTTAGAGCAGTCATTGCTAATTTTCCTATTTATATGACAGCAATCATCTGTATTTCACGCTATAAGTCTATCCGAAAATGATAAAGATACAATCGTTAATCGACCATTTGTAACTTTTTTCGATGGATTGGAAAACTTTAGATAATTATTAGGCTAATCATTGAAATGTCGTGATTTTTATCACATTTAACATAGATAAAAATCATTACTTTTTTAAAAAATCTGTATTATTATTTTGAATAAACCACACATTATATAATCAATATTTTTAGATGGAACTTTACTTAAAATAAGTCTCATTTTATGACAACTTCCAATATAGAGAGCATTAATTATGAAGTTGCAGGGTTCCAATATATTGGGACAGGAACAAATAGATTTATTAACCACACGAGGACTAAACTTCGTATGGTTTCCAAAGCAGCTTGAAACGATTTATCGTTTTCAATACCAAAATGGCGCTGCCTATGAGTTCCGCTATAGAGCGCCTATTATTTTAATATTATATATATTTTTAAGCTTTGGTATATATCAAGTTTTACCAAGTGAGCAAGTTTTATCCTGGTTTAGCTATTATTCTTGGGTAGGTGTAATTGTTCTTATCGCTTGGATTTTATCATTTATTAAAAAATTAAATCAGTATTTTGATTATTATGTAGGAATTGGCTCGGCTTTAGCGGTAGCAATTACTTTTATTTTAATTAACGTTATTGAGAATGGACAAGATAATGTTCTTTTTCATGCTGCGATGATGTATGCAATCGTTATTATTTATGGCGCTGTTGGTATGCGCTTCTATACGGCTATATTTGCTGGATGGATGGGAGGACTGGTTGGAATTTTAGCAAGCAATTACTTAAATGGTGTGATCGACTGGACGTTCTTAAACCGAACTTATACCTTCAGTAGTTTCTTGGGAATGACCCTTGCCTATGCAACTGACCGCCAACATCGAGAAAACTACTTACAAAACTGCATGATCGAGCTGAATCGCATTGAGCTCATGCAGCAAGCACAGCAATTATCTTTGCTTTCCCAGCAAGATGCACTTACTGGTTTAGCCAATCGACGCTATCTAGATGAAACATTGGATAATGAATGGCGCCGTGCATTACGACATGAAACCCCACTCACCATTATGATGGTCGATATCGATTATTTTAAAGCATACAATGACACGCTAGGACATCTCAAAGGTGATGAATGTTTAAAAGAAATCGCCATCGCTATTTCTTCTATCGCTGCTCGTAGTGGAGATTTAGTTGCTCGTTATGGTGGTGAAGAATTTTTACTACTATTCCCAATGACAAATTCTCAGCAAGCTTTGATACAAGTCGAACGTTTAATGAATGCGATTAATAGAATTGCAATTAAACATCCATGTAGTGATGTTTCACCACATGTCACTATTAGTGTAGGAGTCGCAACTACAATTCCACGTCTAAACGATTCTATTTCTGCTTTTGTTGCACGAGCTGACCATGCATTATATAAAGCAAAAACCAATGGACGTAATCAATATAAGATTGCTGTAAACGAAGAACAAATTGTAGATCTGACTTAGAAAGTCAGACCGTTATTCAAAATGACTTTTGAATAATTATGATCTTTTATAGCTTCCCTCTTTAAATTAAAATGACTAGAAATAATCAATTAGCTTTTCCCATCCGTTGGAAAAGCTAACATGTAATTTAAATCTAGTACATATCCTACATTTCTTCAATTTAGTCTTAAAATATCTTACTAGAAATAATTTATATAAACCATATGGTAAATTTATATTATTTATACGTGTAAAATATTTCAAATATTTATCTTTAAAATGAGTATTTAACTACTCTAGTTTAAAAATACGCCAGTTCATTAAACTTTTTACTTTTAACTTATTCCAGAGTTTATTGATAAAATTAAGCAATAAACTTTGCTGTATTCTTTGTGGTACGACAGGAATAGTCTCACTTGAAAATGGCAGTATTGAAACAATATTTTCATGTATCGTTTCATAGTTAGGATAAGCCTCTTTTTTAATAATCTCTATAATTTTTTGTATTTCATCTACAGATAAGTTCAAGAATTTTTTAATTTCTTGGACTGTCTTTGATTCAATAGATAATAAAGCACAAACTCTAGTGACATTAACAATCTGCTCTGCATGAATATTTTTAAAGTTTGGATAACAAACAAGTTTGTATAGAATTTTTGTCTCAAACGGATCTGTAGCAGTTATATTTTCTATTCGTTCTCGATAAGATTTTTTAAAATATTCATTATTTTCAATTTCTAATAAAATTTTTAAAAGCTCCTGATACCTTAAGGGCCTCTTTAATCCATATTGATAACCTTTTAAAAGCTCAGGATTATTACTTAATACAATTTTAATTTTTTTAGGAATAAGAATATTTGTATAGCCACTATCTAAATCAATAATATATATATCTGGATTATCATCACTATATATCCAGTTTTCAGATAGCTGAGACGATAAAGATAAGTCATGAATAACTTTTATCATTGCCTCTAAGTTTTTAGGCAATAGTTTATCCTTTGACATACAGCCAATTCTATATGTACATTGATTCATTGATATTTCCCCAATTTCAATGATGACTTTGAAAATTATTTGTTTAAAGTAATAAAATTTAAATATGTAATAAACTTATATAAAACTAATTTTAATAAAATTAGTTTTAAGATATAAATATCTTGTGCAAGTATAAAAATTAATAAGATTTTAATTTTTTACTTAAGCAGATAAATATATTCAGAAATAAATCGCGGGTATTATATTTATATAGAGATTATAAGACAAGGAAATAATTTAAAATTTAATAGAGCCGAATATGATAAAAAATTAAAGCCCCCAAGTTTAAGTTAAATATGGGGGCTTAATTTACTATAGTCAAAATTATGACTATGGTTCAATTGGTGCAAACGGTGGAACAACATCTGCATTTTGTGCACGATGGCGTAGGAAGTGATCCATTAGGACAATAGCCAACATTGCTTCTGCAATTGGAGTTGCTCGTACACCTACACATGGGTCATGACGACCTTTAGTTAACACATCAGTATCTTCACGGCTTAAATTAATCGTTTTACCTGGCGTTGTAATACTTGCAGTAGGCTTTAATGCAATAGCGACTCGAATGGTTTGACCACTCGAAATACCGCCTAAAATACCGCCTGCATGGTTCGCTAAGAAGCCATTACTCGTCAACTCATCACGTGTTTCATGACCAAACTGCCCAGCAACTGCGAAACCATCCCCGATTTCAACACCTTTAACCGCATTAATGCTCATCATGGCATGAGCAATGTCAGCATCTAGACGGTCAAAAACAGGTTCACCCCAGCCTACAGGAACTTTTTCAGCTAAAATTTCTAGCTTAGCCCCGCAGCTTGTACCTTGTTCACGCAAAGACGTAACCAATGCTTCAAAACGAGGAACAGCATCTACATCACCACAGAAAAATGGATTATTTGGAACTTCATTCCAATCCAGTTTTTCAGCAACTTCATTACCAATTTGAGTGACATGACCACGAATCAAGACACCAAATTTTTCTGCTAAATATTTTTTAGCAATAGCACCCGCTGCAACACGCATAGCAGTTTCACGTGCACTCGAACGACCGCCACCACGGTAGTCACGGAAACCATACTTTTGTGTATAGGTGTAGTCCGCATGACCCGGTCTAAAGGTTTGCGCAATATTTCCATAATCTTTCGATTTTTGGTCAGTATTACGAATGAGTAAACCAATTGGTGTACCAGTAGTTTTACCCTCAAACACACCAGAAATAATTTCAACCTGATCAGGTTCTTTGCGCTGAGTCGCAAATTTTGATGTACCCGGCTTACGGCGATCCAGATCTTTTTGTAGATCTTCTTCGGTTAACTCAAGACCAGGTGGCACGCCATCAACAATTGCCATTAAGCCAACGCCATGAGACTCGCCACATGTCGTTACACGAAAGAGTTGTCCAATACTGTTCCCTGCCATATGTACAACTCCTTATGCTTGTTGCTGTTCAAATAGTTTTCTATAACGACGACATTGTTCTGCAGTTAAAGCAAAAATGCCAGAACCACCTTTTTGGAAAGTAAGCCAGTTGAAATCAATAGTATTGAAGTTTTGACGCATAGCCCATTCAGAGTTACCCACTTCAATGACAATTAAACCATCTTCAGTTAAATAATCTGCCGCTTGAGCAAGCATTTTACGCACGAGATCTAAACCGTCTTGGCCTGCTGCCAATGCAAGCTCAGGTTCGTGTAAAAACTCTTCTGGTAAGTCAGCCATATCTTCGGCATCAACGTACGGAGGATTACTTACAATTAAATCGTACTGGTTTTCAGCTGGAATCTTGGCAAATAGGTCTGATTCAAGTAACGCAACTTGATATTGCTTATTGTGGTGTTCAACATTAATCGATGCTACCTCTAAGGCTTCTTTAGAGATGTCCGTTGCATCCACTTCCGCATCTGGGTAAGCATAAGCCAAAGCTACAGCAATACAACCAGAACCTGTACACATATCTAAAATACGCTGTGGAGTTTTAGGTTTTGCATTTTCTGGCAGGTTGTTAAGTGCTTCACGCATTTGACCATTTTCATCTAAGCAATATGGTGCAAAACGTTGCTCAATTAACTCTGCAATTGGTGAACGAGGAATAAGTACACGCTCATCGACATAAAATGGCTTATTAAAGAAGTAAGCTAAATTTAATAAATAAGATGTCGGAATACGGTCGTTAATACGACGCTCTAACAAACTTAAGAATTCTGCTTTTTCACTTGGTAAAAGCTTAGCATCTAAAATCTCTGAGTCTGCTGACCATTCAAGAGATAAGGTTTGTAAAACTAATGCAGAACTTTCTGCAAAATAATCTTCAGTACCTTGTCCTAAATGTGCATCATGTTGACGTAATGCTGATACCCCAAAGCGAATAAAATCTCGAATTGTAGATAAATTTTCAGCAGCTTCCTGTAAATGTTCAGGGCTAATCGTCGGTCGCTCCACTTAGGCGTCTCCAAAGGCAAATTTTGCAAAGTGACTATTCTACTGAGTGAGACAAAGCAACGCAACGCTTTGCCTTGTGAAGCAGTGTTTTACACACCTATCTCTAACAATCACAGCTTAAAATCAGAATACTTTGTTTTAATTAAGAAATAATGAACTTTTAACCAGGTATAGATTTCGTCTATGAAATAAAGAAGCGGTCAATATTTAAAGACCGCTTTTTGTGTTTAGTTGGTTTAAAGCTTAAGTTTTTCTGCCACATAATCCGAATCTTTGTCTCCACGACCAGAAAGATTAACCACAATCATGGTTTCTTTCGACAGCTTTGGTGCTTCTCGTATTGCCCATGCGACAGCGTGTGAGCTTTCAAGCGCAGGAACAATTCCTTCTACACGAGATAAGGTCATAAAAGCATTCAAACATTCTTGGTCAGTTGCAGTGCTATATTCCACACGGCCTAAATCTTTTAAGAAACTATGCTGTGGCCCAACACCAGGATAGTCCAATCCTGAAGCAATAGAATGCACGGGTAACGGTTCACCAGCTTCATTTTCAAGCACGTAACACGCCATACCATGAATTTGACTTGGTTTACCTAAGGTTAAAGTTGCCGAATGCATGTGAGTTTCTAAACCATGTCCTGCTGGTTCAACCCCAACCAATTTCACATCCGAATCATTTAGAAATGCTGTAAAGGCACCGATTGCATTTGAACCGCCACCAACACATGCGACAACATAATCTGGGTTTTTACCAAAACGATGATGCGTCTGCTCTTTAATTTCATTACCAATAATCGATTGAAAATCTCGAACCATTTTTGGAAATGGATGTGGTCCAACCACAGAACCAATTGCATAAATAAAGTTTTTAGGGTCTTTTAAATATTCTTCAAAAGCGCTATCAACTGCATCTTTTAAGGTTGCTGTACCACGTGTTACTGAAACTAAATGAGCACCCAAAATTTTCATTTTGACCACATTAGGGTGTTCTTTTTCAATATCGACTTGTCCCATGTGAATTTCACATGGAATACCAACTAAAGCACAAGCCGTTGCTAAAGCAACGCCATGCTGTCCCGCACCAGTCTCGGCAATAACTTTCTTTTTGCCCATATATTTGGCAAGTAGAGCCTCACCTAAACAGTGATTAATTTTATGGGCACCCGTATGATTTAAGTCTTCACGTTTTAAATAAATTTGTGCACCGCCTAACTGCTCAGAAAGACGTTTTGCGTAAAATAAAGGACTTGGACGACCTACATAATTTGAAAAGAGGTCTGATAATTCATTTTGAAATTCTGGTGTATGGCGAATTTCTTCATAAGCAACATTAATTTCATCCATTGCTTCTTTTAAATGTGGAGGAATAAATTGACCTCCATACTCACCAAAAAATCCCTGTTCATTTGGCAAAGCAATACCATTAATTTGATGTTGCATATCATCCCTCTTTTTAAATTATTAAAGTTATCAAGTTTATCGAGAAAGGTAACGCGTCAAATCCTCAATGCCTTTTAGAGTCATTGGATACATATGGTTCTCAAAAATCTCTTTAATCCAACCAATGGTTTGAGTGTAATGCCAATACCCTTCAGTTTCGGGGTTTAACCATGCTGTTTTATCAAAATGTTGACGTAGGCGACGTAACCAAACTTCACCTGTTTCATCATTCATATATTCAACCGAGCCACCTACCGATTTCAGCTCATACGGTGCCATACTGGCATCACCCACCACAATTACACGATAGTCGCGTCCGTAAGTATGGAACAGATCCCATGTATTCATGCGGGTTGCTGTTCTTCGGTAGTTATCTTTCCAAACATAGTCATAAAGACAGTTATGGAAATAAAAGTATTCAAGCGTTTTGAATTCGGTTTTAGCTGCGCTGAAAAGCTTTTCACATTGGGCAATGTGTGCATCCATCGAACCACCCACATCAAACAACATGAGTACTTTGATTCGATTGCGACGCTCTGGCACCATCTGAACATCTAAAATACCTTGCTTGGCTGTTTCTCGAATAGTTCCATCAACGTCTAACTCTTCAGCTGCGCCTTGGCGAGCAAATTTGCGTAAACGTCGTAACGCAATTTGCATCTGACGAGTTCCAAGAACTTGGTCGTCATCTAGATTTTGGTATTTCCGCTGTTCCCAGACTTTAACCGCCGAACGTTTACGCCCCGGCCCACCAATTCTGACGCCTTCTGGATGGTCACCAAAAGCTCCAAAAGGTGAAGTTCCACCTGTGCCAACCATACGGTTACCACCTTGGTGTTTCTTATGCTGTTCGCGTAAACGCTCTTCTAGCATTTTCATCAGTTCTTCTAAAGAACCTGCTTTTTGAAGTTCAGCTCTTTGCTCTGGTGTTAAATGCTTTTCGAGAAGTTCTAAATCGAACCAGTCTTTTGGTAATTTATGAACTTGCTTAAGCAACTCATCGATATCAAAAGTTTCAATGCCATCAAAGTAATCTTTCATGGCACGGTCAAACTTATCAAAAAATCGCTCATCTTTAACTAAAATAGTTTTAGCAAGCTGATAGAACTCTTCTTGGTCGGCAAAAACCAAACCTTCACTCACCGCACGGTTTAGATCAATGAGTTCACGAGTGGTAACTGGAACACCATATTTACGTAAGGTGTAAAATAACCGCACAAACATGGGTTACTCCCTCCCTTAACGTCGAGACATGAAAGCCAAGCGTTCGAGAAGTTGTACATCTTGCTCGTTTTTGATGAGAGCACCATATAAAGGTGGAATAGCTTTAGAGGTATCTCGATTACGTAATACATCTTCAGGCATATCATCTGCCATGAGTAAGCTTAACCAATCAATTAACTCAGAGGTTGATGGTGGTTTCTTTAAATTAGGAATTTCACGTAGTTTAAAGAAAACCTGTAAAGCTTCGTTTACTAGTGTGGCAGAGATATTTGGGAAATGAACCGCAATGATTTCTCGCATTGTGGCTTCATCTGGAAACTCAATATAGTGGAAGAAGCAACGACGCAAGAATGCATCCGGTAATTCTTTTTCATTATTTGAAGTAATAATTACAATTGGGCGTTGCGTTGCCGTAATTGTTTCATTCGTTTCGTAAACATAAAAAGACATTTTATCGAGTTCATGCAACAAGTCATTTGGAAACTCGATATCGGCCTTATCAATTTCATCAATTAATAATACGCAACGCTCTTCACTGGTGAAAGCTTCCCACAATTTACCGGGTTTAATGTAGTTCTTAATATCGTAAACTCGGTCATCACCTAACTGGCTATCTCTTAAACGAGAAACTGCATCATATTCATACAACCCTTGCTGTGCTTTAGTTGTAGATTTGATATGCCAAGTAATCAGTTTTAAACCTAAACTTTGTGCTACTTGTTCAGCAAGTAAAGTTTTACCCGTGCCCGGTTCACCCTTAATCAGTAAAGGCTTTTGCAAAGCACGAGCTGCTTTTACAGCAAGCTTAAGACTATCAGTCGCGATATATTGATCTGTACCGGTAAAATGTTGGGTATCAGCAGACATGTAAAGACCTTATTTTTCTATTTCAATGGTTAGATGGAACGCATGCTTTTGTTTGTTGAATATTTTGACCAACAATATCCAATCACCAAACCTAGACCAACTACAAACAGAATTAAAGATAAATTTGACCAAATTAACGGACTATCTTTAGTTAAAATACCAAAAAGAAGTCCAAAAATAGCAGGTGCTACAGATGCATTCGGTCCTTCAGACACTGTTGGTGTAACTAAAATAGCAAATACAATCAACCAGCTAATTGCACCAAAAGTGGTAGGAAGACGGCGCATTAATCGCCACCAACACCACAAAGCAATAATAGCGCCTATTCCATAAGCTGTTAAAGCAATAACACCTTCAGGAATAACATCCAAAAAAGAGAATAACTGATTCATTATTCCAGTTTGATCTTCACGCACCACGTAAGCCCTCTGGTTCAACTGCATTCGGGTTAATTAACCCTTCTGGCGGCATCTGAATAAAGAAACCTTTTGTTTGTAATGAGTCTAAAACATGTAAAACATTAACACGCGCCAATTTACGTGTTGGAGCCAACTCTAAATGCATGACAAACGTTGCACGACCAAACGCTTGTAAAACAGCTTCAGGAACATTTTCAAACGGATCAGCTTGTTCCGTATTGTCAGGATAGTTTGGACGAGCAATATACATGTACATTTCATCTTTTTTGCTCGATCTATAAATATCACAGTGCATTTCAAATCAACTCTTGAACTAAGGACAGCATACATGAAAAAAAACGACACACACACGCAGGTTTGTTTACGCATCAGTCGTTTTTTTAATTCTTGAGAAATATTAACCTACAACATTGATTAAGGTCGATAATAACTTTGTTCCAAACAGGAGTTAGATTTCATAAAAACAATATAAGTTTTTGATTTTAAATACTAAAACACAAAATCTATTTTATTAAAATAAAAGCAGTTCTTGGATTTTAAAAAAGTATTCATCATCAAAGATTTGATAATAGTGTTCTTGCAAGATTTATACTTAAGCTATCAAAATAATAAATTTCTTTTTCACCTATTTAAGAATACACACTTGAGTAAAACTTTTAACTACTTCACTACACATCACCAGATGTTACTTAACTCGTTTAATAGCGAGATATGTTTCAATAATAAGTATCTTGTTCATAGATATGGTGGAGGATGAACTTATGCCTCGTGGTGATAAAACTGCTTATACAGCAAAGCAAAAACGTCAGGCCAAACATATTGTTGAGAGTGAAGTAGATAGAGGCCATTCTCAAGAAGAAGCCGAACGAATTGCATGGTCTACCGTCAACAAACAAGATGGTGGCGGTAAGAAAAAGTCCCATTAATATATAAAAATAAATACTTCTTTAGCCAAACTAAAGAAGTATTTTTTATTTAAGGACGTTTTAATTTTTTTCTAGAAGACGCGAGAGCTTTTTATATAGTCATCGCTTACTTGATTTAAGGCACTCAAAATAGCGCTATCATCTTGACTTAATAAAGCCTCATTAAGACTTTCCATATAAGCGATGAGTTGGGTTTTAGAAGTATGGGCAAATTCGGTCGTTACAGCTTCATCTTCATATAAGATTACATAACTACGTGCGAAACCGTAGATTAGGTAAACTGCTGCTTTTTCTTTTGTATCTTGAGATTCTTTAAGAGACTGCTCACATGCATTTTTTAAGTCTTTAAATGCATCTGTACCAGTAGATTGATTTTTGAAAGATAAAAGTATTGTTTGGAAGTTCATATCCATATTCCACTTAAAAAGTAAAGCTACAGAACAAGGTAGAATCTGTCAAATAATATCCTGATTAATATAAATTTAATTGTAAATAAATTTATATTTAACTTCATTTAAATCACGGAAAAATATACAGTAAAAAACCACTCTTTTTTAAGAGTGGTTTAGTTAAAACAATCACTCATTAGAAGCTTATTTCAATTGTAATCGTAGTACCGGAGTGCTCAATATCAGTTGATACATTAAAACCTCTGCTTCTAAGCTCCTCTTCAACCAGTGTAAGATGATCAGGGCTTATAGCATCAACAGGAAACCAGAAAGTTGCTTTTCGTTTCCCCTCCTTAGATTCAGACTCAGTACCAGTTAAAATTTTTTCCAATATGACGTCTTGATTTATTTTAAAGTTTTTAGCGTTTTGACGAGCTTGTTCAGCATTAAAGTTGTTAAGCATATTTATCTCTCTAATTATTAATCTATATAATTTTATAGCATAAAAAGGCTATATAAGTTTTAGTGTTGTGTAGTTAAAACTAATCAGAGATATAAGTTTATTGATTGAATAAACTTTCTACCCATTCGATAAATTTTCTGGCATTTCTATTTTTAAGATCTTCCTTATTTGGAATGTAGTAACATAGCTTTGATTGAACGGCTTTAGTTTTAAACTCCTGTAAAAGATTCGCCTTAACAAACCTATGGATAAGTGTAGTAGAGCAAAATACTAATCCATTGGCAGATAAAGCCTCGTGTATCCCAAAAATTTCCTGATCAAATTTCTTAATCGTCACCCTATCTTGGTTCCATTCATTTTCCTCAAGCCAAGCCTCTAGTGGTGGGCTTGGTAACGCCTTATTTTTCCATTCTGTCGTAAATAAAGTTATTGGTTCACTAGAACATTTAAGCGGATCAAGTTTGGATGTACCAAATACATTAAAAGACTCATATTTAACGATATCTTGAGACTGGACCAATGATACGTCGCCATATCGAATAGGTAATGTATATAAGTGATTATCTAAAGTTTCACCAGTAGAAAACTCAACTGATATATCGGGGTACAATTGATAAAATTCATTTATTGAAGGAATTAGCAGCATTGCAGCTAGTGAAGACGTACTAGCGACTCTCACTACGTTTCCATTTACTGTTATTTCATCTAGTGCATCTTCAATCTTACGAAACCCCTCAGAAATTGCTGCAGCAAGTCTTTGCCCTGTCGTTGTAAGCGTTATTTTCCTTACCTGTCGATGAAATAAATCAACATTTAATCTGCTTTCTAGATTCGCAACATGATGTGAAATTGCAGTCGGTGTAAGCGAAAGTTCTTCAGCAGCCAACTTAAAACTACCCAATCGAGCGGCTGATTCAAATGCTTTAAGTGCTTGCAAAGAAACTTGCATGTCTTCTCCCCATTTACAATTATAGATGAACTAAAATCATCTATAATTGTAATTTTCTCGTTTGTCTACTTATGTTTTAAAACTCAAAATAAATTAAATCCCAACTTTGTGGAATTAATGATGAGTAAAATATTACATATAGATGCTAGTGTCAGAGCTGCAATTAACCCTAACCCAAATCACAATTCTATTTCAAAAAATATTGCCAGTCGGTTGATCAACTCATGGAAACAACAATTGCCTATAGATGAGTATATCTATCGTGACGTAGGAATGAATCCACCACCCTTTATTAATCAAAATTGGATTGATGCTGTATTCACACCTGACAATAAAAGGACCGAAGCTCAACGTGATGTTTTATCTATATCAGATCAATTAATAGCAGAAGTTTCGAGCTCAGATATTCTTGTAATTTCTTCACCTATGTACAATTACGGCATGCCTGCTCAACTGAAAGCATGGTTTGATCAAATTATTCGTATCAATAAAACGTTTGATTTTGACCTAGCTCGTGGAGACTTTCCCTTACAACCTCTTTTAGCTGGAAAAATTTTAATTATTATCACTTCCAGCGGTGAATTTGGGTTTGAGAAAGATGGGATTCGGCATGATATGAGTCATCTTGTACCCCACATTCGTACACTGAGCAAATATTTAGGCGTAGAAAAAATTTATGAAATTACTTCTGAGTATCAAGAGTTTGGAGATCAAAGGCATAGAGAGTCATTGGAAAATGCTTTTCGAAAAACTGAAGAAGTTGTGTCTAAACTTGCTGATTCATTTAGATAATATCTGTAGATTTCAATACTCATTTTTAAATTTCATAAATTAAGTCACTTTAACTGATCCATATCATTAAAAATAAAAAAGCCTACCCAATTGGGTAGGCTTTTCATTTCTGCACCGAAACAAACTTATAGTTATATATTATATAAGTTGAAATTGTTTTTCTTAGATCTAAGAATATACAGACCTGTATGTTTAATCAATTGAATTTTTCTCATTATATAAATTAATTTAATTCATTATTGAAATTTCAAATTATATTAACTTTATTACATTATTTTATGAATTTTATCAGGCTAAATAATTATTTAGATAAACTACAGAAAATCTATTTTTTGTATACTTAGATATTATAATTAGCTCATTTTAAATAATAATTAATTAAAAATTTAACAGAATGATTATGCTTTAGTTAAAAAGGCTCATCATATGATGAGCCTTTAAATTTCTTATTATTTGTTCATTTTAAATAGATAAACTTTGTTTTTCTTCTTGAAACAATTGGATTAATGGTTGCGTTAATAACTCATAACGCCATCCTAACAGATAGTCTGGTAAATCCTGTTCATCCCCTTGACATAGAACATGTTGATGAATGGCGTTTAACCATTTTTTTCTCAGCAACACTTCTTTAGGAATAGAAGTCTCATTTATTGCATGAGCAAGCACCATATCCATTTTATTTAAAGTCTCTTTAGACGTAACCTTAAATGGTTTTGCAATCTTTGATGGCCATTTGCTTTCGACTGGCAAATCTTTAAGAAGTTCTAAAATCGTTTTGCCGTACTCACGAACCACATTTGGACGAATATCTTTCACTTGCGATAGTTGAAAGCTATTGCGTGGGTTCTTTTCAACCATATCAATCATAGTTGAGTTTCTAAGAATAAAACTACGTGGCTGATTCGTTGCTTTCACAATGTATTCACGCCATTCACTTAAATTTTGTAGCTGCATTAGCTGACGACGTGAGTGACGATAATTTCCCACATCGGTATATAGTAATTCGTTAGGGGTTTCTCTAATGATTTCTTTAGTTAAGCTACTACAATCCTCAAGAACGTAGTCATACAGCCCTTTCTGCTTAAGCTGCTCTTGAATATGATGAGCTAACTTCATTAGATACAAAACATCATTAGCAGCATAACAAAGTTGTTGAGGCGATAACGGTCTAGCTAACCAATCAGATCTGGTTTGATCTTTTTCAATATCAATATCAAGACAAAGTTTTAAAGCACCTTGATAACTCACTTGCAGGCCATGACCTAAAAAAGAAAGCCCCACTTGAGTATCAAACACATTAAGCAAATCTTCTTGATCAGCATAATGATAGATTAAATCAATATCTTCTCCACATGCATGAAAAATGTTTTGCTGCGCGAGAAAAATCTTTTTCCAAAACTGACTTAGATCTAATGAAACACCATCCAACAGATAGACATCACCATTTACATTGACTTGGCATACTCCAAGTTTAGGCCAGAGTGTGTCAACCTTAATAAATTCTGTATCAAGTCCATATATTGAACATTGATCCATTTTTTGAAGAACATCAACCAATTCGGTTTGCTGTTGGATAAACTGAAACATGCTTTCTCAAGTATTGCAAAGAGTGCTTTAAACTCTGGTATATATAACATAGAAGCAGAAAAATGCTACTTAATCCTTTATGAATACTCTATTTTTGAACAATTTTTCGAAAATAGATAATTTTTTGATCTTTTATTTGTACTTTTTAAATTTATCTCCAAATGTTCTTTATTTAAAATTTATAAGATCTTTTTCATGCTTATATTCATATTTTATTTAAACTATCTTTAATAATAAAAGACAGAATAATATTTATGTTTAATAACTGAATTCAATTAATAAATTTAATCAAATTAATAGCGCATTCAGTAATGGAATAAGCATCGAAATGCTTATTTCATTCTCATGCGGTTATGCACTGCCTGACTTAAAGTATGGCTATCTACGTATTCGAGTTCACCACCCTGAGGTACGCCCTGAGCAATACGTGTCATTTGTATTGGTAAATGTTTAGTCGCCTCTACCAAATAATGGGCTGTCGCTTGTCCTTCTACAGTTGCATTGGTTGCCAAAATGACTTCTTCAATAGTACCTTGGCTTAGACGCTGAATGAGATAAGGAATACCAATTTCTTCCGGACCAATACCATCTAATGGAGAAAGATGGCCACCTAAAACATGGTATTTTCCACGAAAGCTACCGCTTTGCTCAATCGCCATCACATCCGCTGGTGATTCAACCACACACAATAACTGATCATCTCTGTCAGTTGAGGCGCAAATATCACAAATTTCATGTTCAGTCAGAGAATGGCAGACACTACATTCATGTATATAACTTGAAGCCTCATGTAAAGCATGCGCTAATGCAAATGCCCCTTCTCGGTTTTTCATCAAAAGATGTAAAGCCATACGTTGAGCCGACTTCGGACCAACGCTTGGCAATATACGTAAAGCTTGAACGAGTTGTTCAAATCTATCGCTAAACACTGAATTTCCTTAGAACATGCCCGCTAAACCAGGTGGTAAACCCATACCAGAATTTGCTTTTTGCATTTTTTCTTCAGAAATCACTTCTGCTTGACGCACAGCATCATTTACTGCAGCAGCAATTAAGTCTTCAATCATGTCTGGTTCATCTTGAAGTAATTCTGGATTAATTTCGATACGTTTTACGATATAACGGCCAGTCATTGTGACTTTAACCAAACCACCGCCCGCTTCAGCATGTACTTCAGTTTGAGCAAGCTCTTCTTTAGCCTTTTTTATATTTGATTCCATATCTTTTTGCATGCGCTGCGCTTGCTGCATAAGCATATTGATATTCATAAACCTAACTCCGTATCTCTATCACATATTTCAAGTATTATTGATAGTCACATAACACTGCAAAACTTAAACTCTTTCTACTCCCCCTATAGATCTTCAAGATCATTGAGGTTAGTACGTTTAAATCAAAATTAATCCGTAATTCTGACACAATAAATCAATGTTTTCTATTGGTATCTATGAAACTATTTTCTATGGTCAATCCACTATAAAGCTTTTATATAAAAAACTTTTGTTGAATAGAAAAAAGTAAAATTTAGAAAAGTTACTGTGCAGCCTGTAGACTTTTATTGTTTGTTTTATATTCACTTAAAGGAACTTTCTTGAACGAAGTATTGGCTTTTTCTATTGAAAGATCAGCATCTTGAACGGATTTGTTTGCATCATTAATTAATAATACAGTTTCACTCATCTGTGTTGGTTCATCTTTTTGAGCAAATACTTTATATCCAACCAGTCCAATTGCCCCTATCGCAACTAAAATAATTATTGGTTTAAGCATGACTAAAGACTCTCTTTGTTATTTTTATTAAATTTAGAGCTTTTATACGTTGAAATTTTAGACTGATTTATAACAAAACGTAGACTTTTTATTGCTATTGTTGTTTATTAGTAACACAAAAAAGCCACATTAAAATGTATGTGGCTTTTCCATAACAAACATAACTTAATTAGATTAAATCTAACCCACGTGAGATATCACCAATAATGTCATTAATATCTTCTAGACCCACAGAAACACGAATTAGACCTTCTTGAATACCAGCTGCTTCTTTTGCTTCAACAGAAAGTTTGCCATGAGTTGTGGTTGCTGGATGGGTAATCGTCGATTTCACATCACCTAGATTACCAGTAATCGAGATAAACTTAGTATTATCAATAACCTTCCACGCACCTTCACGCTCGCCTTTAACAACGAACGATACAATACCGCCAAAGCCATTTTGCTGTTTAGCAGCAAGTTCATGACCGTCATGAGCTGGTAAACCAGCGTAGTAAACCTTCTCTACCTTTTCATGAGTAGATAACCATTCTGCAAGAATTTGAGCACTCTCACAGTGTGCTTTCATACGTAAACGTAAAGTTTCTAGACCTTTTAAGAAAACCCATGCATTAAATGGGCTCATTGATGGTCCAAGCGTACGAACAACACCAAAAACTTCTTCTAACAACTGATGATTGCCAACAACAGCACCGCCTAATGCACGGCCTTGGCCATCTAGGTATTTAGTCGCAGAGTAAATCACAAGATCCGCACCAAACTTGAGTGGTTGCTGCAAAACAGGTGTACAGAAACTGTTATCAACCGCAAGTAATGCGCCATTCGCATGGGCGATATCTGCTAGTGCTTGTATATCTGCAATCTCAGCTAGAGGGTTAGACGGTGACTCAACAAAGAAAAGTTTGGTTTCAGGACGTACAGCATTTTTCCATTCGTCTAAATCACATAAATCAACAAATGTAATGTCTACACCAAACTTGGCAATATATTTTTCAAATAAGGCAACAACTGAACCAAAAACTGCTCTTGAGCAAATAACATGATCACCCGCTTTTAGATATGCCATAGCAACTGACAAGATTGCGCCCATTCCAGAGCTCGTCGCTACAGCTCGTTCAGCACCGTCTAAAGCTGCTAAACGTTTTTCGAACATTGATACAGTCGGATTAGTAAAACGAGAATAGATATTTCCTTGAACCTGACCAGAAAATTTTGCTGCAGCTTCAGCCGCATTTTCATATACAAATGATGAAGTCAAAAAAATCGGTTCGCCATGTTCGCCTTCAAAACTACGAGTATGTCCGGTACGAATGGCTAATGTATCAAGTTGGTATTCTAAATCATCAGACTGGTTCATTAAATGTTCGCCTTTACTGGTCATGTACTAAAAAACTATCATCATTTTGAGTGTCTAGGGTATTTAAGGTCAAGGTAAACCTTAAAATTATCGCTTAGACTTTATTCAACTTTAGTAAATAGTTGGTAAAAGCAAGATGAAACGCTTAAAGTCCCTTGTCTCTGAACAAAGTCAAATCAAGCACCTCTCTACCCGACTATTTCACCCACAGACATTAGTATTGTCACAAAGCACTCCGTTTGAAGTGATTGGTGAATTCAATCAAACCCGTATTCGTTATTACGCCACTAACCAAAAACAATTTAAAGAACCTTTAGTATTTGTTGCACCACTCGCTATTAATATGGCGATATATGATTTATATCCTTATCGTTCTCTTATTAAATACTTCCAAAATGCTGGTTTTGATGTCTATTTGGTAGATTGGGGCCGTTTAAAGTTTAAGGACAGACATCTTAACTTTTTATCATTTATTGAAGATTTCATTCCTAAAGCCATACAACTTGTCAGAACACACTCCAGAAGTGAACAAATCTCGCTTCACGGATGGAGTATGGCAGGTATATTCGTCACTTTATATACAGCGCATAATCATCCAAATTATGTTAAAAATCTTATTGTTCTTGGTAGTCCAATAGACAGTTATGCTTCTGGTTATATTGGAAAACTCTACCGAGCCATAAACAACGCGATTGGTCGCAATAAAAAAATTCAAGACCGTATTTATTCTGGATTGCCAAAACGTTTGATTCATAGCCCAGGAATTTTAAATTCTTTAGGTTTCAAAATTCTCGACCCTAAAGGCTGGCTCGATGGTCATATTCAATTACTTAAAAATCTTAATGATCTTCAGTTCGTACAAGAACATGCCACACTAAGTAGCTTTTTAAATAATATGATTGATTACCCGGGGGGAATAAATCAGGACATGTTGTTCAATGTTTGGCTACAAAATCCATTAAGACAAGGTTCTATTCAATTAAAAGATAAAAAAATCGAATTAAAAAATATTGACTGTTCACTCTTAGTTGGAGCTGGTCGTAGTGATCAACTGGTTACGGCTGATGCAGCTCAACCATTAAGTCAGTTAACCAGTAGCCAAGATGTCACATTTACTCTCATCCCTGGCGGTCATCTGGGCCTCATGTCGAGTCAGGCAAGTGCGCTGGAGTTCTGGCCACAACTAGCGAAATGGCTCACCGAAAGATCAACGCAAATTTAAGAATAAGGTCACAATTTAACCTATTGCTTTTATTTGCGTGGATGGAATAGACGATCATATAACGATACATTTACCTATAATATTATTGTTTTAATAGAAAATTATTATTTTTATTGTGTAGGCACTTTATTAACTTTTTTATAATCAGATGATTTAAAGTAATTTACAATCATCTGTGCACTTTTTTCAGAAGAAGCCTTTGCCTGCTCCAGTTTTGTTAAATAAGGATTAATCACTATACAGCTCGGTAGTAAACTATTTGTAAGTGGTGGAAACTTTTCTCTTCCACCTAAAGTAATTTTTTCGATAAAACTTGCCAACCACATAATGTACTCACTTTTATTCTTATAAGTTGGCATTAAGCTAATATCGAGTTTAACTTTACATTCCTGTGCGGGTTTATTTAAACACTCTTCAAAATCAATAAAGTTATATTTTAGTTGATAGGGTGTACTTCTTATCTCTTGCCGGATAATACTAACTAAGCTATTTAAGTGCCCAATTACATCCTCTGAGAAAAGCTTTTGCTCTTCAAACTTTTTATAAACTCTTTCAGCAATTAGTAAAAATTGTGGCATCACTCATCTATTCCTTTAATATTTAGTCTTAACGAATGACTAGATCCTTTAAGGAAGTATGATGGATATATTATTACCATATGTAAGGGTATGAGGCTATAAAGTAACTACCACAGCAATTGTGAAAGTGACCCCTCTATTCGATCACAAAAATAAAATATAATGTAAGATCATTATCATTATAAACCGTTTATTTTTCATGATTTGAAATAATTTTAATAAAAAAAACCTATTTCATTTGGAGAAATAGGCTATAAAAACAAAAAACTATCAAACGCAGCAATTAAGGAGCATATGATAGAAGCTATAACATGTAAAAGCAATATATCTTTCAGTTGAATTGTAAACTAAAATAAAAGTCGAGAAAATTTTATCTTTGTTTCAATAAAAGAAGCCCATTTCCGTCTAAAATAAATGGGCCTAGTGAATTCCACCAAATCCTAAAATACAAAACGTGATAACTATCACGCTTTATTTTTTGATCATGTCATTAATATCTTTCTTTTCCATTGACCAAAATTCAAACTAAAACTGTCTTTTCAGCAAAAGATGAGTCGTGAATATGGCTTTTCTACGCCATTTTTAATTTTTTATTTAACAGATGCAAGACCTCTGTTACATTCATTACGAGCAATTACAAAGTGTTAGATCGTAGTTAAATTATCGAAAGATATATAAAAATTTAGTTAAGTTTTTGTTTTTATTGTTTATTTTTAAAACATTGATATATAAAGATTTTATTCATTTTTTGCCTAAAATACAAACCAAAATGACACTTGAGTAATTAATAGTCATTGAAATATTGGTAAGAAACCTTATATTGAGTACAGGTTCATACCTTTAACTGAGGAAAAGCTCATGAATAAATTTATGGTTGCAGTCTTTACTGGCATAGTGAGCATTGCTAGTTTAGGCGTACAAGCTGCAACACCTGAGCAAGAATGTCAAAAATTGCAAGATGATTACAATTTGATTTATGCGTCAAAAGGCTTTTGTTTTAAAGATCCTGATGCTAAAGAAAAATATGGTAATGAAAACTGTCATACGACGAAACCAAAGTTTTCTGACAAAGAGCAACAACGTCTTGACGCTATTAAAGAACGTCAAAAAGAATTGAAATGTAAATAATTTTAAAGGAATAATACATGGCATATGATGATCAAAATATCTTCGCAAAAATTTTACGTGGTGAACTTCCAGCGATAAAAGTCTATGAAGATGATCAAGTTCTAGCTTTTATGGATATTATGCCTCAAGCCGATGGTCATACATTAGTTATTCCAAAAACACCTGCTGTAACACTGCTGGACTTACCTGCTGAAGCAGCAGCCTATACTATACAAATTGTTCAAAAGATTGCTAAGGCAATGGAAAAAGCGCTCAATTTGGAAGGTATTGTATTGATGCAACTTTCTGGAGCAGCAGCAGGACAAACTGTTCCACATGTTCATTTTCACCTAATTCCAACAAATGTGCATCATCTTGGACGCCATGCTGTTGAGTTAGGGGATCAAGAAAAAATTAAAGAATTAGCTGAAAAAATTAAAGCAGCTCTTTGATTTTTAGATGGTTAAAGTGGAGTTTAGGCTCCGCTTTTTTTCGTCTAAAAACTATCAAAAAATGAAAACAACTAATTTATTTCTAAATTTTAAACGTCATAAAACTGTCATTTATTCTTCACTTCTCTGTCACAAAATTTGCCGATACTGCTTAGCAAGTTGGTGAGCTTTTGTAACTTTTTGTACATAAGTCAACTACAAAATAAATAGTTAGCTAGGCATACGCCATTTTTAAATACCTTTTGGAGAAATCTCAATGAAGAAATTGCTACTCGCTGCCGCAGTTGCAACTTTGAGCGTAAACGCGGTGCAAGCAGCGCCAACTTTGTATGGCAAACTAAATGTTTCTATTAACCAAGTTGATAATAAAAATTTCGATGGTAAAAGTGACGTTACCGAAGTTAACTCAAACTCTTCTCGTATTGGGGTAAAAGGCGAAGAGAAATTAACTGACAAGTTATCTGCTGTTTATTTAGCTGAATGGGCAATTTCTACTGATGGTTCAGGTTCTGATACTGACCTTAGTGCTCGTAACCGTTTTATCGGTTTAAAAACTGAAGGTGTTGGTACATTAAAAGTAGGTAAGTATGATTCTTACTTCAAAACAGCTGCTGGTGGTAACCAAGACATCTTTAATGACGATACACGTTTAGATATTACTAATATCATGTACGGTGAAAACCGTTTAGACAACGTGATCGGTTTTGAATTAGACCCTAAATTATTAGCTGGTTTAACATTCAATATCATGGCTCAAACTGGTGAAAGCACCTCTGATAGCAAACCGGGTGAAACTGGTAAAGATAGCAAAAATGATAGCTTTGACTCTGTATCAACATCGCTTGGTTACGAAAACAAAGATATCGGTTTAGCAATTGCTGCTGCTGGTGACTTTGGTATTAAAGGTAAATATGCAGCTTACGGTCTAAAAGATGTCTATACAGATGCTTACCGTGTAACTGGTTCTTATGATATTGCTAAATCTGGTTTTGTTGTAGGTGCTTTATGGCAACACGCTGAACCTACTGATGACTTGACTGCATATGGTCAATCATATAAATCAGATGGTTCAATCGATAAAGCTGGCAAAGCTTACCGTGGTTTAGAAGAAGAAGCATATGCAGTAACAGCTGCTTATAAAATTCCTAACACTAAACTTAAAGTGAAAGCAGAATATGCTTCAGCTGAAACACAAGTAAGTGGCCAATCAGATCGTAAAATCGACTTGTACGGTTTAGGTCTTGACTACCAAATCAACAAACAAGCTCGCTTCTACGGTATCGTTGCTCAACAAAAACGCGACTGGATTAAAGAAGACGATAAACAAACTGTTGTAGGTACTGGTATCGAATATAACTTCTAATCAGTTATGTTTGATTCAGATCTAAAATAAAAGGGCTTATGCCCTTTTATTTTTTGTTCTGAGTAAAAAAAGCCGATATAAAACTTATCGGCTTTTGTAGATTTATATCTTATTTTAAAAAACCACTTACAAGATTCATGACATTTTGAATATCTTGGTTTGCTTCTTGATGATCGGTACTGTTACCTTGAGGTGTTAAAGAGTCAATGACCTGGGGTAAGACCGATGCGATTGCACCATAAACTTGTTCTTTGGGCGCTTGAGCTTGCTCGGCAACTTGTTCAATGTCAGCTGGGTTAAATAGACTCTGTAACTGTTGGGTCGGAACTTCGCTATTACTTTGATTTGGATCAACCCAACTTTGAACCTGACTTCCTAAACCAGCCCCTTTCAACTTTTCTAATGCAGCTTGTAAACCACCTTGTTGCTGTACCCAACCTAAAATTAAAGGCACAACTGCAATTAATAAACTTTGTACGCCGCCACCTGTTTGAGGTGTATTGTTATTGCCAGTCACTTGCCCTAATACAGAACCTAATACTCCTCCAAGGCCACCTTGGGTACCAGATGAAGTATTACCCCCCATTTGTCCTAGCACTGAACCTAAAATTCCACCTAAACCACCTTGACCTGACGCTTGCTGATTCCCACCTAAAGCCTGCTTAGCCAAAACTTCTACAATGTTGCTTAAATTAGTCATGTGTAACTCTTATGTATGGTTTATACATGAGCATACGCGGATTCTTGATAAGACAGCAAAAGCCAAATTGTTAAATTTTGAAAGAGATTTAGGGCTCTTTTACCAGCGGAATTTATTCCAGTTTTCCGGGTTCGCCCAGAACTTTGAATTAAACCAGTCTGGAACATGTTTATAAGTCAATATATTAAATTGCCATAAAGCAAAATCACTATCATGTGAAGTTTTATCAATAAGTTGAGTAAAACCTAAAGAACGTAATAACTGCTCATCACTGCGTTTACTTACCACTACAATTCGTTTCGCTAATAAATCTCTTAGCTTTACTAATAATTGTGATTTTTGTACATCGCTGATGTTCTGCATTTCATCAGTATCAAACAATACAAAACCCAAGTCATAACGCTGAGTAAAAGGCAGACTTAAAAGCTCAGTTACGGTAAAATAGTGCCATTGAATTGCGTTATTCTGGTCAATTTTCTGGCCAATACAAAGTGCAGTATGAATGGGCTGTTCGTTTGATAAATCGTCTAGCATAGAAGTGATGACATTTTGTTCAGCCATAACTGCAACCCTTAATTGAAAGATGTGAGTTTAAACTTTATGGAACTACAAGGCATTTGCCATAAAATGCATGCAGGCCTAAAAGATGCTAGTGTAACTGATCAACAGACAACCAAGGCAAATGTTGAATACAAATTTGTATTAGACCGTTCAGAAATTGATCTTCCTTTTAATTTAGGACAAGAACTAGAAATCGAATGGACAGGTAATATTTATTGCACCTCTTGTGGCGCTAAAACACCGAAGTCTTATTCTCAAGGCCACTGCTTTAAATGTTTTAAAACCAAAGCAGAATGTGATCTTTGCATTATGAAACCTGAAACATGTCACTATCATTTAGGTACATGTCGTGAAGATGACTTTGCCCATAGTGTTTGTTTCCAACCACATATTGTCTATTTGGCAAACTCTAGTGCTTTAAAAGTGGGTATTACGCGTGTTAGCCATATGCCAGGTCGTTGGTTAGATCAAGGTGCAACTCAAGCCTTACCTATTTTAAAAGTTGGATCACGCCGTTTATCTGGTCAGCTTGAAACCATGTTCGGTTCTTTAATTGCTGATAAAACAGATTGGCGCAAACTCCTCAAGGGTGAAGCTGAACCTTTAAATATGGTTGAACAACGTGATCAATTAATCGAAGAGTTCGCCCCTAAAATTCAAACTATTCGTGAAGAATTTAGTCAAAACCTTGAATTTAACGAAACGGTTGAACTACTAGAAAATGAATTGCCACGTGAGTTTGTATACCCAGTTGAACAATATCCTGAAAAAATTAAGTCTCTAAACTTAGATAAAACACCAAAAATTCGCGGTGTATTACAAGGTATTAAAGGCCAATATTTAATTTTTGATATTGGTGTTATCAACATTCGTAAATATACTGGTTACGAGCTGATTGTACGTGCCTGAGTAGATTTAAAAAGCCCCTAAAAATGGGGCTTTTTTTTACTTTTCAAGTACTTTTAGGATTGTTTGGACTGGGTCTTCTGTATTTCCAGAAATAAGCTGTTTATGCATAGTTAAATGTTGCATCACTTGAATTTGAGCGGTTTCTATATTCATCAATTTTTCTATTTCAGCTGCTAAATTTTCAGGTGTGGCATCAGCTTGAATTAGCTCTTCAATTACTTTTTTACCCGCAATAATATTAGGCAAAGAGTAATAAGGAATTTTCACCAAGAATTTAGCAATTAAATAAGTTAACCAATGCAATTTATAGAATGTGACCATTGGGCGATGCATGAGCATGGCTTCTAATGTCGCTGTTCCAGAAGCTAAAGCAATAACGTCACTCGCATTCATGACCATACGACCAATTTTCGATTCATTATCCGTATTTTCTAAAATATGAATTTTTGCTTTTAATTGAGGCGCTAATTGTTCAACACCCTGCTCAATCTGTTGTTTACGAGCATCATTAATTGCCGGAATTAAAAATTGAATGTCTGGATGTTTGGTATGCAAAATATTGGCAGCCCCCAGTAACATAGGAAGAAGACGCTCTACTTCACCTTTGCGGCTACCAGGTAACAAGGCAATATGCTTCTGATTTTCATCAATACCCAATTGCTGTTTGGCAA
This sequence comes from Acinetobacter sp. LMB-5, assembly GCF_001541635.1. Classification (NCBI taxonomy): domain Bacteria; kingdom Pseudomonadati; phylum Pseudomonadota; class Gammaproteobacteria; order Moraxellales; family Moraxellaceae; genus Acinetobacter; species Acinetobacter sp. LMB-5. The sequence continues at coordinate 187,966 of NZ_LRDR01000006.1, forward strand.
TTTGAATTGGATTCTCAAATGGCAATTGTTTAGCTAGCGGATGTCCTACAAATGCTGCTGGAACTTCATATTGTTCATAAAAAACTTTTTCAAAAGGAAATAAGCAAAGTACTAAATCTATACTTTGTTTGATGCCATGAACACGTCCTTGGCGCCACGCCCAAACTGATGGGCTCACATATTGAACTGTTTTTATTGGAAGATTCTTTTCTTTAATACTTTTAGAAAGTCTGAGATTAAAATCTGGTGCATCAATACCAATAAAAATATCAACCGGATGTTGAGTCCATTGATTGATTAGACCATCACGCACGGCGAATAATTTTTTTAAATCTTTTAAGACCTCAACAATCCCCATCACAGATAGAGTTTCCATTGGGTAATAACTGTTAAAACCTTCAGCAATCATTTGAGGACCACCGATTCCCTCAAATTCAGCATCGATTCCCTGTTCTCGAAAACTACGCATAAGTTTCACACCAAGCGTATCTCCAGAAACTTCCCCAACTACAATACCTATTTTAAGTTTTCGGTTTGCCAAGGTGATTTACCCAAGAATTTGAAATAATGCATTCTAGCATAGAGGTTTATCAATCTTGAACTTGATCTATATATACTTACCAAGAGCGACCACAGCACAAGCTATCTAAAATTACACTCATTCACCATCTTTTAATCTAAATTAACAATGCAATTTGAATTGTAGCTTACATTTACAAACAATAAAATAAATGAGAATTATTTACATTATCTTTAATCTTATGAATATCCCACCTCGACCATTTAAGCTTACCGTAATCGCCTGCGCGATTTGTTATGCAAACCTCACCTATGCCCAAGATGCACAGGTACAAGCTTTACAGACGATCCAAGTTAAAGCCTCAAATGCTGAACAGTCTTCTGAACAAACTAAAGCATATAATGTTAAAAATTCGAGTAGTGCAACCAAGCTTAATATTGAGGCTAAAGAAACTCCTCAAACCATTAACGTTGTTACTCGTCAGCAAATTGAAGATTTCGGACTTACCAGTACCCGAGATATTTTAAGTAATACACCAGGTGTAACTGTAACTGGATTAGAAACAAACCGAACAACTTATACTGCTCGTGGTTTTGATATTTCAAACATTTTGGTTGATGGAATCGGTATCCCTCAAGTTGACAGCTATAACTATAATAATAGTGATGCAGATAGTTATTTCTATGATCGTGTTGAAATTGTCAAAGGTGCTGATGCCCTGACAAATGCTCTAGGGGATCCTGGCGCTACAATTAATTATATTCGTAAACGTCCCACTAAAGAATTTCAAGCAAATGCCGGGGTGAGCTATGGTTCATGGGATACACAACGTTATGAAGCGGATATCTCTGGTTCTCTTACACAAGATGGACGAGTACGAGGACGTCTTGTAGGTTATGAGAAAGTAGGAGATTCTTATCTAGACCGCTATTCAGAAGAAAAGAATGGCTTTCAAGGAATTTTAGAAGCTGACGTTACAGACACTACGAATGTTTCAGCAGGATATTCGAAAACTCGTCAATACGCTAATGGTTCTCAATGGGGTGCTCTACCCTTGGTTAACTCCAAAGGTGAACCATTAAGTTATTCTCGTAACTATAATTATGCACCGTCATGGACATACTACGATTGGGAAATAGATAATTATTTTGCCAATATTGAACAAAAATTATGGGGAGACTGGAAGTTAAGATTAGGCTATAACCTTAAGAAATCAGATGTTAAAGATAAAATGCTTTATCTCAGTGGTTTTCCTTCTGCTACTGACAATACGTCTGGTATTTCACTATATCCAGAAATTTATAATCAGAAATTTAAAGAAACTACTGCTAATGCAGACATTCAAGGTACTTTTAATTTATTAGGACAGCAACACGAAGCAAATATTGGTTATAACTGGTCAAAATATAGTGCTCAAAGTGTTTATTCGTATGGCAGTAGTTTAGGTGTTATTACCACAGACTTACCAAGCTGGACTCCTGAAGAACCGACTTGGGGAGACTTTACCTATGCAGACCCAGAAGAAAGAACCATGAAGTCCGTTTACGGTGCGACTCGTCTTCATTTAGGTGAGGATCTTAAATTTATCTTAGGTGCCAACTACACTGAAATCGACACTTTAGAATATAAAAAGAATAAAGTTTCTCCATATGCAGGTATTACATATAACTTTACTCCTGAATACACAGGTTATATGAGTTATACCTCTATTTTTAGACCACAAACTGTTATTGATCTTTCTACTAAACAAACAGCTGTACCAGTAGAGGGTGAAAGCTATGAATTAGGTGTAAAAAGCGCTTGGTTAGATGGGGCTTTAACAGGAAATATCGCCATCTTTAGAACAGATGAAGATAATTTTGCACTAAACCCATTATGGGATCCGCTTTATAACAAATACTCATCTCCAATCGGAACGATTAGATCGCAAGGTGTTGAGGTAGGATTAACTGGAAAATTAACTGATAACTTAGATTTGGTTTTTGGTTTTTCAACATTTAGTCTAAAAAATATGGAAACGGGTGAAAGAGGTAGACCTAATATCCCGACTCAAACGCTTAACGTTTTGGCATCTTATACTGTTCCACAGATTCCAAAGTTAAAAGTTGGTGCAAGCATTAAGTGGCAAGATGATATACATGATACCTCTTACTCAACTGTAAAACAGGATGCGTATGCATTGCTTAACGTTATGGCCAGTTATGATTTAAACGAACATGTACTGTTCCAAGTAAATGGTAACAACCTGACAAATGAAAAATATTTGACAGGTTTATCTGGTGGCCAAGGTTACTATGGCGCTCCAGCCAACTATACAGTTGCTGTAAAGTTTAAATATTAATACCGTAGCCAATCTCAATTTAGGGATTGGCTTTACTTATTATTCTTTGTTTATGTGTCAGTCAAGATGTCCAAAACTGTAAATCTCCCTGTGTCATATCGTATAAAAGTTTTCTATCGATTCTTGCTAGTTTTCGGTATGGGCTTTGCCTGTATGACGTATTTAAGTCTTGGACTCACTGGAATTTTCCTTTTGAATCTGGACAAAGCTGAGGCTATCTATCTTTCAGCATTTATATCGATTTTATTTTACGTAGTCTTTGTAATTGTTGGTTTCTGCATTCAATCATTAGTACGACTGACCATTTTATCAATCGCACTATTTGCCCTTTTCTTTATTGTGACACGGACGGTGGGTTATGCATAAAGGTATACGTCAATCTATGGCATGGCTACACTCATGGACTGGCTTAATTTTTGGATGGCTCGTATTTGCCATTTTCTTAATGGGTAGCCTATCTTATTACCGCCACGAAATTAATTTATGGATGCAGCCTGCACTTGCACAATATGAAGTAAAGCAAGATATTGCTATTAAAACAGCATATCAATATTTACAAGAAAACGCTCCAGATGCCAAATCTTGGTATTTAACAGTTGCAACACCAGAAAGTCCCGTCAACACTATGTATTGGGAAAAAGCTGACGGCGGTTATGGCAATGCCACACTTGATGCTAACACGGGAAAAGAGCTTCAACTTTCGGCAACTCTAGGCGGCGATTTTTTTTACCGTTTCCATTACCAACTTTTTGGAATTCCAATCATAGTTGGGCGATTAGTCGTATGTCTTGCCGCATTTATTATGCTGATTGCTTTGGTTTCAGGCATTATTACCCATAAAAAAATATTCACCGACTTTTTTACTTTACGCACATTTAAGTCTCAGCGCTCATGGCTAGACTTTCACAATATTTCTTCAGTCGTTGCTCTGCCCTTCTTTTTAACTATTACATTTACGGGCTTAGCTATTTTCTTTTATTTATATTTGCCTTGGGGAATGCAAAAGCTTTACCCTGAAAACCCTTATCAATATTTTACCGAAATCCGCACAAAGACTGTACTTGAGAATCAATCGATTCAGCCTGCTCAAAACTTAGCTATTGAGAAGCTGTTGAGCCAAGTTCAACAAAGTTGGGGCAACCAACCTTTATCAACAATGAGTGTAAAAAATCCAAATACCAATCAAGCTCAAATTACATTTATTCAAAAAGAAGACCGCACTATTACTCGAAATCAGCCTCAAATTACCTTAAATGCTTCAACTGGCAAAGTCTTGGCAGATACACGTAATAATAGTCCTATTGCAACGTTAAATGCGGGTGTCTATGGCCTGCACATGGCAACATTTGCTCAACCTTTACTTCGCTTAGGATTCTTTTTCTCAGGCATTTTAGGCTGTGTAATGATTTCCTCTGGTTTGTTACTCTGGAGTCTTAAACGACAAATTCAAAATAAGAATAGTAAGTTTCATTTTGGGCACTACTTAGTTGATCGATTAAATGTTGCAGCGTTTGTGGGATTACCTTCTGCAACTGTCGCCTATTTAAGCGCCAATCGATTATTTACAGTCACTTCAACCACAATCAATTATGAAATTTATAGCTTTTTCTTAGTTTGGTTAATCAGCTTAATCATTGCATTAATCACTAAAAAACAGCATTTGTGGCGAACTCAACTTAGCGTTTTTATTATGCTGTGTCTTGCACTTCCAATCTTAAATCTAATTTATTTACTTAAACATGAGTATGTTCAAAGCCTCAGTGATTATTGGATCTTTGCACGTGTAGATGTATTTTTGTGGCTATTTGCAGCTTTAGCCATTTTTATATTTTGCAAAATTCAACCTATCCAGCATAAAGCTGTCGCAAAAATTCAAAAAAAGCTGAATAAATTAAATACTGAGGTGAGCTCATGATTCTTATAGCTTTCATCTTAATTTTATTAGGGATGTATTTGTTGTTTATGGCGAGCGAAAAATATCGATCACCGAAATCAACAGGTCATTTCAAATCATTAGCTCAAAAATATTACCGGCACTTTAAAATAGCTGCATTCATGCTATTTGGTTTATGTGCATTTATTCTTATTCAACAATATAAATTTTCAATTGGTTTTGTCAGTTGGTGGATCTTTGCAACGCCATTAACTTTTATTCTTATACTTTTAATTAACCCACTAAAGTCATCAAAATAATCATTTTCTTTAAAAATGATGAAAAATAGTACAAGCTAAGCAAAATTTTCGTTGCTTAGCTTTTTTTTGCATAAGTAAATCATTATTCATGACAACTGTTTATCTCTAAAAGGAATAAGATATCTGCGTTTCGTGATAAGTGGCGATAAAGATGTCTGGTGCTTTTGAATTTATCTTAGCGGGTATGTTAGTTGGTTTCTGTGTAGGGATTACAGGAGTTGGTGGTGGATCATTAATGACACCAATTTTAATTAGCCTTTTTAGAATTGAACCTCATATCGCGATTGGTACCGATTTACTTTATGCTGCAATCTCAAAATTTTGTGGATCAATGGTTCACGCTAGAAAACTCAATATTGTCTGGCCAATTGTTTTATGGTTAGCCGTAGGTAGTATTCCTGCATCTTTCATTACTTCATGGGTACTTGAGCATTATTTAAGCCAGTCAACACACTATAAAGCTGTACTCACCATGGTGTTAGGTTTTATGTTGACCTTAACTGGTGTTTCCATCATTTTCCGTACGCGTATTGAGAAATTCTTTAATAAATTCAGAACTAAAGAAGTTACTCAAAGTGAAAATGAGCAGTTAGCAATCCATAAAAAACGTAGCTTTATCGTGATTATGGGTATCATTTTAGGTGTATTCGTAACTCTTTCATCAGTTGGTGCGGGTGCATTTGGAATAATGGCACTTGTGATTATGTTCCCGAACTTACCTATGATCCGAATTATTGGGTCGGATGTTGTACATGCAGTATTGCTTACCTTAGTGGCTGGCCTTGGACACATGAGTGCTGGTAACGTCGACTTTACACTTCTGATGTGGTTATTGGTGGGTTCAATTCCAGCAATTATTATTGGAACATTAATTAGCTCTCGTATGCCTGAACGTTTAATCCGAAAAATTCTAGGGATTACCCTATTTGCCCTCGGTGTTAACTTTATGGTTCATCCAGTCAAAGCAAAACCGAAAGCACCTGTGGTACAACAACAAGCAGTAGTTGCCGAAAAAACAGGCAACTCAACTGAAAGATAGTAAAATCAATAGGATTTTTCCAATCTGAAATACCATGAGATGTAGTATTTTCATAATTATTTCATGGTATATTCAGTACACAAAACAACCTTTAGTATGATCGAACCAGTGACAGCAATGACTACACATTCAAATTCCGTTTCAAAGCCAGATATCGACGACGTTAATATTAAAAGCATTCAAACTCTTGTAACACCAAATGAGCTTAAGTCAGAACTTCCTTTATCTGATGTTGCTTCGCAAACTGTTCTAAAAGGCCGCGAAACTATTCGTAATATTTTAGATGGTTCAGATAAACGTTTGTTTGTTGTTATTGGTCCTTGCTCTATTCACGACCCAAAAGCTGCTCACGAATATGCTGATCGCTTAAAAGCGCTAAGCGAAAAGGTTAAAGATACTCTATATCTAGTTATGCGTGTTTATTTTGAAAAACCACGTACAACAATTGGTTGGAAAGGCCTAATCAATGACCCTGATATGAATGACTCATTTAATATCGAAAAAGGTTTACGTATTGGCCGTAAACTCTTGCTTGAGTTGAATGAAAAAGGTTTGCCATGTGCAACTGAAGCACTCGATCCTAACTCTCCACAGTACTACCAAGACTTAATTTCATGGTCTGCAATTGGCGCACGTACAACAGAGAGCCAAACTCACCGTGAAATGTCTTCTGGCTTATCTTCACCAGTTGGTTTTAAAAATGGTACAGACGGTGGCTTAACTGTTGCAACCAATGCGATGCAATCTGTTAAATATGGCCATAGTTTCTTAGGTCTAAATGAAGACGGTCAGGTTTCAATTATTAATACAAATGGTAACCCTTATGCACACGTTGTATTACGTGGTGGTAATGGCAAACCGAACTATGACGCAGGCTCTGTTGCGGAAGCAGAAAATGCTTTAGCAAAAGCAAAAGTGAGCAACAAAATCATGATTGATGCGAGCCATGCTAACTCAAATAAAGACCCGTACTTACAACCGCTTGTTCTTAAAAATATTACTGAACAAATTTTAGATGGTAACAAGTCAATCGTAGGTATTATGGTCGAAAGTCACTTAAAAGGCGGCCGCCAAGATATTCCTGAAAATCTTTGTGACCTTGAATATGGTAAATCAGTAACTGATGGTTGTATCGATTGGGAAACTACTGAAAAGACATTGCTTGAAATGCATGAAGCTTTAAAAAATGTTTTACCAAACCGTTAATTCATCTTTTTACAATTGAAAATTAAGCCCTCATTTTTGAGGGCTTTTTTATTTTTTAATGGAACTCAAAATTAAACTAAATAAAAATAACTCAAAACAAAAGCAAAAAGCAGCACGGTTTCACTAATCTCAATTGCTGCACCAACTGTATCCCCTGTAATACCACCAATGCTTTTTATAAACACATGTCTCAAATAAACGAGACTTATTAAAAAACTAATGATGGCAATAAGCCCTTGCAACTCCCAATACAAAGGTAATAGTAGAACGAACCCAGTAATTATCCATGAAGCAGTTTTGGGTAAATGGTCTGTCAAAGAACGCCCTAAACCTTTTTCACGGACATAGGGTGTAGTTAAAAACAAAATAGATGGCACAATACGTCCAAGGCAAGGAACAAAGACTAAAAATAACGTTTGATGCTGTTCAATCAATACATAAACCAGTGCAAATTTGAGCAAACATATGATAACTAAGCTGAGAACTCCAATTGGGCCACAACTTGGATCCTTCATGATTTGTAAAGTACGCAGCTTGTCACCAAAACCGCCTATCCACGCATCTGCAGTATCCGCTAGCCCATCTAAATGCAATCCACCTGTCAGCCAAATCCATAAAGTGAGTATGATTGTCGTAAGTAAAAGAATGGGTAATTTGGCAAGAAGACAGGCAACAATAAAAAGTATGCCACCAATAATCAGCCCGACCAGCGGATAAAATAAAGTAGCTCGACCATTTTGTTGCGCCGTTGGTATAGTCCTTAACTCAATAGGCAGAACAGTTAAAAATTGCAATGCAATCCAAAAAGGTATCATATCCAAGTCTCTAACTGGTCTATATTTAAAAACAAATTGAATTATGAAGAAATAAAAATGGGAATAGCAATCCCTATTCCCATTAAAGACTTCAAAAACTGAAAATCTATTGCATTTGATAGCACTGTTTCAATTTGATGTAGTCATAGTAAAAACTAGTTGGTGTATAACGTGCATAGTTACATGTAGATTTAAACAAAGTTTCTTTTTCATTATAAAGCATTTTAACCAAAGTAGAGCCTTGGCTATTTTGATAAATATCCCACTGTACATTTGCAGCCATAGGTGAAACTACTTCACCGCGCCATGTGTTTGTTGAGTAATTATAAGTCTGGCGAAGCGGTAAAGGCTGCATCATATTATGTAAATCTAGACTGGTTGCTAGAGGAATAATAATTTCAGCATGGGCAAAACGTAAAACTGCTTTGTATGGTTGGGTTTTATTTACAACCGCATCAACTTGTTGGAACAAGTCCTGTTTGAGTCCTTGGGCAATTTCACTTGTGACTTGATTTGACTCTGTGAAACTTGGACCTTTTTCATAAAAATCATTCGCATCATTAAATTCAGCATAAAATTTTGCAGCATCTAACGGCATATATTTATCAAAATTAATACCTTTCAACTCATCTTTCATGCCGCCCGAAATTGAATAGAGCTCATAAATATAAGCTGCTGCATCTACTGCACTAGCAATCGTATTTTTGCCCTTACCTTTTTCTGTAATTTGCTCACCTTTAGGTGAAGTGACTGTAAAAGATCCAGTGTTGCTAAAACTATAACCTGTTGTACCAAGTTTTTTAATAAAGTCTGCTTTAAAAATCGGGCTGAGCACTGTTTGAGCTGTTTTTTCAGCCTCGGTATTTTTCGATAACTCATCTAACTTTTGTGCTAAATCTTTATTATTTTCTTCAAAATCTTGATAGGCCTGACTAGCATCATAAATTTTTTGTTGGCTAGCACTCAAGGGTTGAGCTAAGTCTTCGTCTGCATTCAAACTATGAAAATAGAGTTTGAAACGATCAACGCCACCATCTTCAACACTTGGCACGCTTTCACTCGATAAATTGGTATAAGACAATGGAACAATTTTATCTTTCAGTGGCGGTCGTTGTTTGATGAGTTCAGCAGTGAAGAATTTTGCGCTATCTACCGCACGATCCACTCCAGAACTTTGTACCAATATAGATGCTTGCGAGTTTAAAAGAGTTGGTAAGCGCTGTAATAAGCGATCGGCAATGCCGCGGTGTTCTAAAATACCAGTCATAGTTTCATTCCCATAACCATACTGGCGGATCCCTTCTACACCATAGCCTAATAAGATATTTGCCTTCATCATAGCTTCTAAATCAGCACCTAATTGCTCACCTAATGGTGTTAAGGCATTTTCTGCTTTTGCCTGTTTCCATAAATTATAAAGTGCCAAATCATATTTCAGACTTGAGAGACCTCTTGAACCGTGACGTGCTACTAGCTCTGTAAAAACTGGCTGGAATCCATTCGGTGTTTGTTCATAGTTTTTTATTTCTTGTTGAGGTTGATAAGGTGTTTTCGTTTGATAATATTTTGATTGGTTTGTAGATGGTGTAGTTTGAGCTCCTTGATCATCATTATCGTTACACGCAACGAGTAATAGTGATGCAGCGAGTATAGTTGTTTTAAATAAAATATTCATAAGCCAAATGTGTGATTAATAAGAAATGCCATTAGCTTAGATAGTAGTAATGACAATTCTATTACACAGGCTAAAATAATATTGTAAAAATAATAACTTACAAGTGTATAAAAATATAAAACTACTATCTTAACTTAAAAGTTATTTGACCATCTGTTTCATAAAATTCGAGTGAATATAATTTTCCGAGCTCTGCTGGCATTTTAAGTAAGTCATCTAGAGGTTGTTGTCTGGCTAAACAAGCCAATAGCTTAATTACACCGCCATGAGTAACAACTAAAGCATGCTGTAAGTTTTGCTTTTGCATATGCTTTAGCAAATCTTGAAAGCCTTTAAGAACCCTTATTTGAAACTGGTTTAATGTTTCTGCGCGAGGTGGACAATATTGACTCGGTTTTTGCCAAAAATTTGCAAGTAATTTGGGTGAGGTTTCATAAATTTGCTGAGTTGAGACGCCTTCCCAATCACCAAAATACATTTCCTTTAAGTCATGATTTAGAAGTAAAGGCAGCTGAGTTGTCTTCGCAAGTTGCTCAGCAAAACAAGCACAACGCTTTAATGATGAACTTATAATGACATCCCATGGCTGATTAGCCACTTGCTCAATGGTTGACTGCATTTGCTGCCAACCTTTTGCTGTTAACTCATCATCTAAATGGCCACGTAAAGTATGGCTATATTGACTTTCGCCATGTCTGAGCAAATCAATTCTAAATTTACCCAATTTTATCCCCGCTTACGGCAGCTTGAGCAAAGGTAGCCATTTGGTTGTGTAATACACATGCCATTTTAACCAATGCCAAAGCAGTGCCAGCACCACTACCTTCACCTAAACGTAAATTCATTTTTAAAATCGGCTCAGCATTGAGTTCTTGTAAAATACGTTGGTGGCCATATTCTGCCGATTGATGGCCAAAAAGCATCCAGTCACGCACTTTAGAATTCATTCGTACTGCGCATAAAGCAGCGACCGAACTAATAAAACCATCCACAATGATAGGTAAGCCCACCTGCGCACAGCGGATATAAGCACCTGTAATTGCCGCAATTTCCAAACCACCTACAACACATAGTGTTTTAAATACATCACCAACAACATGTTTATGATGAAGCTCAATGGCTTTTTCAATTACTTCAATTTTATGTCTTAACTGATCGGCACCAATTCCTGTACCAACTCCGGTTAATTGCTCGGCAGTATCATTTAATAAAAGACATGCTAAGGCAGAAGCAGAACAGGTATTTCCTATACCCATTTCACCAGCAATATAAATATCTGCACCTTTAGATTTGGCCGTGTCTACACTGTTTTTACCTAACTCTAAAGCAGCACGACATTCATCTGCATTCATTGCAGCTTGTTTGGCAAAATTTGCTGTGCCGGCACGAATACAATGACGTTCAACCCCTGCATATTCATATGCTTCACCAACTGTACCGCAATCAATCACTTGTAAATGAGCTTGATGATATTTGGCAATAACACTAATTGCTGCACCACCAGTCGTGAAGTTTTGTAACATTTGACGGGTAACGGCTTGAGGATATGCAGAGATATTTTCTTCAACCACGCCATGATCGCCAGCAAAAACTGTAATCCATGGATGGTTAATGTGTGGATGCGCATTTGATTGCAAACTAGCAAGTTTTACTGCTATCAGTTCTAGATCACCTAAGGCTCCAGTAGGTTTAGTGAGTTGAAGCTGGTGTTGCTCAGCTTGTTGTTTTGCGTCCACATCAGGTTGCTGTACAGATTGTAACCACCAGTTCATTTTATTTCTCACCTTTTAAAATCATTGGAAAACCAGCCACACAAAACACAACCTTATCTGCAATTTGCCCTAGAGCTTGATGTAGTCTGCCTGCTTCATCGACAAACCGACGACTGATCTCACCGAGTGGTACAACACCAAGACCAGTTTCATTACTTACTAAAATAATTTCTGACTGAAGCGTGGGTAAAATTTTTAACAGCTGCTCACATTCAAATTTCTGAACATTTTGATCTTCTAAAAGTAACAAATTGGTTAGCCAAAGTGTTAAACAATCCACAAGAATAATTTGATTAGGTCTATCAATTTTTTGCAGCATTTTTGATAAATATAAAGGTTCTTCAGCCAAGGACCAGTGAGAAGGACGCTGATTTTGATGATGGGTTATTCGACTTTGCATTTCAGAATCTAGCGCTTGCGCCGTTGCAACATAAGTGACAGCTAATTGCCTGTCTATTGCCGTTTGTTCAGCCAGTCGGCTTTTGCCAGAACGGGCTCCACCCAAAATCAGTTGCAACATGCATCACCTAAAAACAAATGCTGATACGGATATAACTTACCTTGTAAAGTTTGAGCTTGATAATAACCAAATGTTAAATGCTCAACTTTAAGGTCAAATTCAGCCTGTTTATATTGTACAGGTAATTCAGAAATTTTTTGTAAAATCAAATCACTACTATAGTCTGTTTTATACAACCCCAAAGTGATGTGTGGGCAATAATCTAAAGCCGCAATTTCATTAGAAACTAAACCTAACTTTTGGCGTATCTGAAATAAGATATTTTCAGTGTCTCCTATTTCTACAAATAGAGCACTACTAAAGCTATCGATTGAACCAATTTTTAAATGAAACGGAGCAAAATCTTCTTTTTTTAAGATTTCTCTTTGCTGCTCAAATTCACTCAAACTAAAGTCATCACTATAAACTCTGGTTTCGTGGTCTAAAAATCCACATATAAACAGCGTGATATGATATTGACGACTATTGGGTTCTAATAAGAATTCTGAAAAATGCGCGCGCAAGTCATCTAAATAATCAACTATTTTTTGATTATTAATTTCTAAATACCATAAAGCATAATTTTGCCGTCCAAGATGCCACTCAGGATAATCTCGTATAGATGTTGGCACCATGAACGTCGAGGGTTTTAGCAACACAGCTTTAATTCAAAATCATTCAATTCTTGTATTAAAGCATGTTTGCCTTTCAGTTGTAGAGCATAATTAAAAGGATTTAGGCATATTGAGTACGCGCTTTTTCTGAGTTGACAATATTCATGTTTAAAGGCTGTTTGCCTTGTTCAGAAAATAAATATTGAACTAATTGCGTTAACTCAACTTCAAGTTGTGCTTTTTGAGCAGCACTCATATCCAGTTTTTTAACTTGCTCGTGTAAATGTTTAATTGCATTAGTCTCTTCAATTTCTAAAAATTGAATCGCATAGGCATAACCCAAAGCAGCACCTTTTAATAGGTTTTTATAAGGTAAATTATGTGCAATATTTACCTCAATTGATGCGATTACTCTTTCATTATGAGTTAACTTGCGAAGTGGATCTCTTGCTACTCGTTGACAAGGGTCTTTAAATGCATATTCACATGAGTCTAGAAAGCTTTGTGCCATGCGGTCCAGATCTTTTGCATAATTAGGTAATACAATTGCAAGCCCTTGCTTTACTTCCCTAATTAAATTCTCTGCAAACGCTTTAACTGAATGATCCCCCATTGCGACGCCAATAGAATCATAACCTAGTAAAGATGCATACCAAGCAAGCATGGCATGCACGCCATTCCATAGTCGGTTTTTGATTAATTGAATGTCTGTAATCTGATTAACCAAGACAACTTGACGCAACTTTTCGAGTAAAGGGCTGCCTTTTTCTACATAAATTGGCATATCCGTTTCGCTATGAAACAGAATTAGATCCATGCTTTGTAATATATGGCCTGGCTGAAAATTACGGCGCATGTTATCAACATATAAAGATGCCTGATTTTGCTGATCTTGAGTCAATTTATTACAGTCTTCAATTTCGATTTGTTCCTCGTTTTCCACATCTTCTAAATGCTGTTCAAGAAAATTATGCTTAATACGAAGTTGGCGATATAAATTTTGATTAGATAGCTTTGAAACCATGCGGTTTACAACGGTGTCGCAAAAGTAATGTTCTTTTAAAATATGCTCAGTCACATCTTCATCGTTGGTCAATTCTAGTAGAGCTTCTCTAAGATGTTTCATAACTAAATATTTCGCACCGACTTTATTTAAAATAATTAGAAAAGTTAACGGCTCAATACATGTTTCAAGTGATGAGTTAAAACGTGCATATAGCCCTTTTGCAATTATTTTTGCCTCAACTTCGATGGCCTGTTCGGGTAAACACAGTGCGATCAAACTTGAATGGGTATACATCTCCAACATTTGTTGTTCGTTGTCAGAATCAACAATGGTCATATTCTCAATACGTTCATCATAAGAAAATTGCCCATAGCGAATGCTATATGTTCCAAATGCATTTACGGCTTCTCGAAAAAGACTATTACGTGTTGAAGCAATAATTCTTTTTGGTTTTGTGTACCCATCCCAATGTGACAAGATTTGCGCTACATAACCACCGCCAATAGCACCGAAACCATGTATTCCCACTGTCAGTTGATTCAGACTTTGCGGAAAAGGTTCCTGCATTTCTGGCATGTCCATAACAGGAATAAATTGGTCGAGATCGGTTAAAAAGTCATACATCTGATCATAATAAAAATGTGCTTTTTCCAGCATTTCGTCATTTGGTTCTTTAATATCTTTTAATAAAATCGTTAAACCTTTTGAAGTATGAGCTGAAGTTAAACCATTTTCAGAATCTTCAAACATAAGACACTGGTTAGCGTCCAAGTGAAGTTGACTAGCAGCTTTTAAAAAGATTTCTGGATGTGGCTTTCCTTGCTCTACTTCATCACCACAGGTAATCACATCAAAAAATTTATAAACATTCGCATTAATTAAATATTCTTCGGCAATTGCCCTACGGCTTGAAGTCGCAACAGCCATTCTTAAACCAGATTTTCGTAAACGTTCTAAAACTTGAACCAAACCTTTTTTAATCGGTACGCCGTGTTTTCGAATATATTCGAGTTCCATCTCATCAGCTTTTTTTCGAATTTCTTTATATGGAACATTTACGCCATATAGACGTTGAGCCAGTTGCTCAGCAGTAGTTGCACTTAAGCCTAAACATTGCATTAAATATTCGTGTGAAAATTCCTGTCCAATGAGTTCTTGAGATGCCTGTTGCAATGTTTGAAACCGTAATCGCTCAGTGTCAAACATTGTCCCATCCATATCGAAGATAGCTCCGTGAACAGGTTTTCCATGAAAAATAAGCACGTTTTTACCTCTTTTTTTGATCATGTTTTATTCAGGGTATACAAAAAAATCGCTAAAAAGGTAGGATGTTAATAAATGAAACATTAGTGGTTATTTTTTAATCAAAAACATACTCGAACTGTTACTGTATAGAGTTAAATGTCCAAAAGAGTTGAAATGTATAAATAACTATGAAATGAACTTTAACTACAAAAGCAGTAGGCCATCCTCGCCTACTGCTTTTGGTTAGTTCTTTTTGTTGCGCTGATAATGTTTATTTTTCTTTGTTCCATTTACCGCTAGTTGAACCTGCCTATTTTTATAATATCCTGCAGGCGCTCACATACCAGAAATCAACTCATCTTTTTCAACATCATTATTATTGGAGTCTCTGGTATAACTTTAAATCGCCTAAAACTTAGCATTAAAGTAGTAGACGTTAAACTTAATTACTAGAATATTCCTCAACTTTCAATATAGATAATGATAATCATTTACATTTAATAATGCAAGTTTATTTTATTATTTTTTTAATTTATTAAGGAATACCTATGATTTATAGATATTCCCTATCTCACTTCATATTAATAATTAAATGTATAACTGAGGCCGTAAGTACGTCCTTCAGCTGGTATACTTTCTACAAGACCATATACTTTTTCTGCTTGTTGACTATAGACAGTTCGATAGTCTCTATTCCAAACATTATATACACCAAAATCTATACGTCCTTTCCAAGCTGGAAAATGAGCCAAAACATCCATCGTGCTATAGCCCTTAATTTTTACAGCTGAAAGTGAACCATCTTTTACTGCTTCATTTGTACCTTTTATAGCAAGAATTTGCATACGAGCACCATATCCTTCATCACTGTTCCACTCGGCAAAAACAGTACCTTTGATTGGTGAAACTTGAAAAGCATTCAACTCTTTCCATTTACCATCCGTATCTTTATATTGACCTCGCGTATAACCCAGTGTTCCCCCAACTTTAAACTCTTCCATAAATGGGTAGGTCGCCGTTAGTTCAGCACCATATACACGTTGGTCTTTGTCCATAACCTCAGCAACAGTTTCTTTATTACTGTTCTTGTAGAATTGAACAACTTTATCTGAGGTATTATAGAAACCCGTTATACCTAGATTTAGGCTTTGCTCCCCTTGTAAACGCCAGCCTAGTTCATAGCTGTTTACACTAATAGGTTGAATATTCGCTGTTGAGATATTAAATGCATCACGCATCATCCGTTGTACATCTGGAAAGCTAAAACCTTGAGAGAAATTAGCAAATATTTGCTGCTCATCTGTTAATTTATATATCGCTCCCAAATTGAATAAAACAGCATCGTCATTTACAGATCCGCTTGGCTGTATGCCATTTTTAGTCGAGTACTGTTCTGTTTCAGCTTTGATATATTGGTAACGAGTACCAGCCTGGACATTCATACGGTCTGTTAAAGCGTAATCACCTTGTATAAAAATGCCAGCACTTTGAATTGTTGTATTTGGACCGGCATCGGAAGTTTTACCTGTAGGTTTATAGGTCAAACCTGTATTAAACGCTGTGAAATGCTCATAATGTTGATGATCTTTTTCATGTTCATAATCTAAACCATAAGTTAGATTAAGATCACGATTCATAATATTTAAATCACTTTGTACTGTTGAACGCAGACCAGCCACTTCGATTTCAGATTGAGATTGCTTTGCTTCTGTACCTTCCCCTCCTAAAAAGACTGGAAAGAAACGAGCATCTTCTTTACGGTAATATCCTTCTAAATTTAAGACCTGACCTAAAATATCTTTATTTTGGTATTGAGTGTTGAATGCATAGCGCTCTGTAAAAGGCTGATTAGATATTTCTAAACCCTTTTTCCCAATATATGAGTTAGGCGCTCCTCCATAAATATAATTTTTCCCATAATCAGGACCATAATTCGTATCTTGTTCATCCTTATAATACTGTGCACCCAAACTTAGTGATTGGTTATCAGTTAAATCTATATTTATACGACTATTAATATCAATTGTATCAGTATCAGGACGGCTACCTTGCATAGGTGCTATAGCAATACGATCACCATGGCTATCGAACTGAGATCCGCGACTAGTGAAATTAGCCCCTAAGAAACCATTTATATTATCTTTATTAAATGAAATAGATTGGCCAATATCATAAGCTAGACTATCACTCCGAAATGTATCGGAAGACGTAATACCAAGTTTAGTTTCAAAACTTACTGGTTTAGTCGAATCAGCACGTTTCGTAATAATATTAATAATCCCGCCGGTAGAACCTGATCCATAAATACTTGTAGCTCCTGAAAGAACTTCAATACGTTCAATCATGCCTGGACTAATACTATTTAGCTGCCGAGCAACATCGCGTGATCCATTTTGTGATACGCCGTCAATCATAATCATGACATCACGACCACGCATTGTTTGCCCATAGTTGGTAGTCGTTCCACTACTTACCCCAAGTGATGGAACCAACTGAGCGAGTATATCGGCAATTTTTCGTCCAGCATTTGCCTGTTGTTCAATTTGCTGCTTTTCAATCGTTTGAACTGTGCCGGCAATTTCAGCAATATTTTTGGGCGTCCTTGTCGCCGTCACTATAATTTTTTGCAATTGAGCTACAGGCTTTTGTGTCGGTTGATTATTAAGGATTTCCTTTTCAATATTTGTATTTGCATAAACCTGCTGCGCAAATACTGCTGCTAGAGCAATACAACAAGGTTTTAATTTAAAATACTGTGATTCAGCACACATCAGATGATTTGAGTTAGCCCGAACCTTTTTGTATTGATTCATTTTCCCTTTCTCCAAACCCAAAAGTTATTAGATAGTTATAAGGTTCGGCATAATACTAAATATAAATAATAATGAGAATTGTTTTTATTAAAAGAACTTGATTTAATACTACCTATCTTAAAATTAGTTAATTTAGTGAGATAAGAAAAAGATTTATATTACTCATCAAGTACATCAACAAATTGAGCATTTAAGAGTTGTGCTAGATCTTTCGGGTTTAAGCCAATATCTAGTCCCCGTTTTCCTCCACTCACATAGATTTTGCTGAACTCTTGTGCAGATGCATCAATAACGGTTTTTAAGCGTTTCTTTTGACCTAACGGACTAATCCCTCCGACCAAATATCCTGTTAAACGTTCAGCGTCTTTAGGATTAGCCATTTGCAATTTTTTACAGCCAAACGCCATAGCCACTTTTTTTAAATTTAATTGGTGATTAACTGGCAATATTGCAACAAAAAAATTCTTATCATCGCTAACCATCAATGTTTTGAATACTTCCCTTACATCTAAATTTAGTTTTTCTGCTGCTTCTAATCCAAAACTTTTAGCATTTGAATCATGTTCATATTCATGAATAGAAAATTCGATTTTATTACTTTTTAACAGTCTACATGCAGGAGTCATAATAAGTAGTGTTATAGATGAAATTATTTGGATTATAGTTTTTTTAGAAAAATTTTTAAATTCGCTTAGGCTATTTACAAGAATTACATAAAAAATCAAACAGCAACTGAATAAAAAATAATCTCAACTTGATATTCATGGCTCGACTCCATATATTTTATTTAGATTTAAGTCTGAGCTGACAATTTTATGAGTTATAAACACAACAATCTGATGGCTATGCGTCACCGTTTTTGGGATGAATCTTCAGATTATGTCTTAAATGAAAAGCAGTTTTTACAGCAGACGTTAATTGAACAACGCATCTTTAATAACGCAACACTCGAGGATGTTAAGTATTTTTTCTATACCTTACCCAGCATTATTATTGTAAAAGCTCATGCACTTGGTTTTATGCATGATTCAGTCAAACAAATGTTATTACTGCATATTCAGTCCAATCGCCTTCACTTAATGCAAAAGTCTGAATTGAAGATCCAATTTAAAATGTAATTTAAGTTTTTGTGAAAGATCCGTTTTTACCCTAGTTTTACTCACCTGAACGCTGTAAGTTTCTTAAATTTTAAAATTGCTTAGGCTATTTTAAAGTTAATGAAATAAAGATAGCCATTTCGACTGATCATTCAGTCTGAGAGAACTATTTTAATACGCTCAAAACATGTAATATTCGTTACAATTTTAGATCACCAGCGTTTGGCTGCATGATGCGCATAGGATTCTATTTTCATGTCAAATCAGAAAGATAAGCTTAAGAGTTTAAAAACTTCTTCCATGGATCGACGCTTATCAATCGCGAAAGCTTCTTTACTTGCAGGAACACGTTGGGCAACTGCAAGTGCCTCTTCTTTATTTTCTAATGAGGAAGAAAAAGAAAAGAAACGCAAAAAAGCGATGAGCGAGCAAGCTAATTATCTGGTTTCTGAAATAGGTAAACTTAAGGGTTCTATTGTTAAGATTGGCCAAATGATGGCCCTTTATGGTGAGCATTTTTTACCTGAAGAAATTACACAAGCACTAAACACCTTAAATAACCAGACAGTTGCTTTAGATTGGCCTGCAATTAAGCCGCACCTTCAAGAGCAATTGGGCGCTAAATTAAATGATTTAACAATTGATCATGAGCCAATTGGTACGGCCTCTCTCGCACAAGTACACCGTGCAACGCGTAAATCAGATGGTTTAGAGTTAGTTTTAAAGATTCAATATCCGGGCGTTGCAAATGCTATTGACTCCGATATGAGCTTGTTTAAAAACATGCTTAAACTGACGCGTATGGTTCCACAAACCCGTGAATTTGATCAGTGGTTTGATGAAGTACGTGAAATGATGCATCGCGAAGTTGACTATGATGTTGAAGCTGCCACTACTCGTCGCTTTGGTGAACGCTTAAAAGATGATGAGCGCTATATTGTTCCTACAATTGTAGATGAATATTGCACAAATCAAGTGCTCTGTATGACTTTTGAACGTGGTGTGCCAATTAATAGCCCTGTGATGTTGTCATTACCTCAAGAACGTCGTAATCAACTCGGTGAAGCGTCATTAGAGATTGCCGTTCGTGAAATTTTTGAATGGGGTGAAATGCAAACTGACCCTAACTTTGGTAATTACCTTGTTCGTTTAGGTAATGGCCAAGACATTCAAGACAAAATTGTATTATTAGATTTTGGTGCTATTCGCCAGTTTGATGAACACTTGCTATCAGTTGCCCGTCAACTCATTCAGGCAGGTTATCAACATAATAAAGATGCAATGGTCAAAGCCATGACTGGTTACGAGTTCTTTGATGCAATGCCTGAAAGTATTAAACCAGGTATGGCTGATGTCTTTTTACTTGCTACAGAAGCATTCAGTACTCCTGCAAATAACCCAGATATGCCCGCTGGTCTTATGGATGAACACGAACGTTATGACTGGAAGAAAAGCCAGCTTCATAGCCGTGTTATGCAACAAGCTAGTAAATCAATGGCTTCACGTTATTTTTCAGTTCCGCCAAAAGAGTTTATGTTTATTAGCCGTAAATTCATTGGAGCCTACACATTTATGACGGTTATTGATGCAAAAACCAATGTGCGACGTATGATTCGTAACTTTGCTTGATTTAATGAAAGACTAGAATGATTCCATGTCATTCTAGTCAATCCTTCTCGGCTCCCCAACATTACAATTATTTTAAATAAATAAAATCAAAAACTTATAATTTTCTTATTTTCTATTTACCATTTATCTACTCATTTTTCGAATGTCAGTAACGACATAGTTTTTTAATATAAGGCGTGTCAGCATAAAACAATAACAATGTGTTAGGACACCATAATCATGACAAGTATGATCAATAAAGCTCAGGGTTTGGGTTTATCGCTGATCACAAGATTGGCTGGAAGCGATGTACTTGATCAACTCAAGTTGCGTAAATTTGTTGAAAAATCTCTTTATCAAGGTTCAAAAGCTGGCTTTAGAGCATTAACGCAGACTCAAAAAGCATTTAAGCCCGAGCAAATCTCTCAACAACGTTTACCTCGCCAACAAAAAAATTTATTTGATTTAAGTTTAACCGAAGAACAACAAATGACTTCTGAAGCAATGTCTCAATTTGCTCAAGAGGTTTTATTGGGGTTAGCTCATAATGCCGATCAGGAAGCTCAGTTTCCTGAAAGTCTTTGGCAATATGTTGAAGATTTAGGACTTAACTACTATGCACTTCCAGAAGCACTCGGTGGAGTAGCGGCCGAACAAAATATCGTTAGTAACTTATTAATTGCTGAAAAACTAGCTGAAGGTGATTTCAGTCTTACAGCAGGATTACTCAGTACATTTAGCGTTATTAATGCAATCACACGTTGGGGTTCTGCTGAAGTTCAGTCGATGTACCTACCATGTTTTGCAGAAGACTCAGACATTACAGCAACTTTTGCTGTTCAAGAAACAACTCCAGCATTTAACCCTTATGTTTTAAAAACAAAAGCATCACTTGAAAATGATCAGTTTTTTATTGATGGTGAAAAAACATTAGTGATTTTAGGCGATTTAGCTGATGTATTTTTAGTAAGTGCAGACTTTAACGGCAAGCCAGACGTATTCGTCGTGCAGTGTAATGAAACAATTTCAATAAAAAACACTCCGGCCATGGGTCTTAAAGCGACAGAAACAGCAACTCTTCGCTTTAATCACACTCCTGCTCTACGTTTAGGTGCAACAGATTTTGATTACACAGCCTTTGTAGATTTAGGCAACTTAATGTGGTGTGCAATGGCTGTAGGTACATGTGAAGCTGTAAAAGCTTACTGTATTAAATATGCCAATGAACGAACCGCGTTCGGTGAACCTATTTCACATCGTCAAAGTGTCGCTTTCATGATTGCAGATATGGCAATTGAAATTGATGCAATGCGTATGTTGATTTTAAATGCAGCAAGCCTTGCAGAGTCAGGCAAGCCATTTCACCGCGAAGCTTACTTAGCCCATCTACTTTGTGCTGAAAAATCCATGAAAATTGGCACAGACGGTGTGCAAATTCTTGGTGGACATGGTTTCACAAAAGAACATCCTGTTGAACGTTGGTACCGCGATTTACGGGCTACTGCAATTTTACAATCTGGCTTACATGCTTAAAAGATCAATCAGAGGATACTTTAATGAATTTACAAAATCCTAAAAAATTCAAAATGATGATTGATCAGGCACATGATGTTGCGATCAATGTTTTACGCCCTATTTCTCGCAAATATGATAAAGCTGAACATGCATATCCAAAAGAACTTGATATGCTTGCCTCCCTCATTGATGGCATGAATGAAGGTGGTGAAGGAATTAATGCTGGTGCTGCGGGTGCTGGAAAGCGCGGTGATACCGACAATGAAGGTATTCGCAATGGAACCAACATGTCGACTGCTCTTGGAATTATTGAGATGTGTTATGGCGATACAGGCTTATTACTGAGTATGCCTCGTCAGGGTCTTGGAAACTCAGCAATTGCTGCTGTCGCAAATGATGAGCAATTAGAACGGTTCAAAGGAACATGGGCAGCAATGGCCATCACAGAACCTGGTTGTGGCTCCGACTCTGCCGCTATCCGTACCACGGCAACTAAAGATGGCAATGACTACATTCTAAATGGTGAAAAGATTTTTGTGACCTCAGGTGAACGAGCAGACTCTGTCGTTGTTTGGGCCACACTTGATCGCAAACTTGGCCGTGCAGCTATTAAATCATTTGTAGTGCCCAAAGGTACGCCTGGCATGAAGGTCGAACGTCTCGAACATAAATTAGGAATTAAAGCATCAGATACGGCAGTGATTAGTTTTATTGACTGCCGTGTACCTGCTGAGAACCTTTTGGGTAATGCCGAAGTGGATGTTGCTAAAGGTTTTGCTGGTGTAATGGAAACTTTTGACAATACTCGGCCTTTAGTTGCAGCAATGGCAATCGGTTGTGCAAAAGCTTCACTAGAGCGTATTAAAGAGATTTTTAAAGATCAGCTTGATCCTGACTACTCGACTCCCTATTTGCATGCTTCTAACCTTGCAGCACAAATCTACCGTATGGAGGCTGAATGGGAAGCTGCTCGTCTGCTCATGTTAAAAGCAACATGGATGGCTGATAACAAAAAGCCAAATTCTAAAGAAGCTTCTATTGCAAAAGCAAAAGCAGGTCGTGTTGGTAACGAGATCACTTTAAAATGTGTCGAGTTAGCAGCAAGTGTTGGCTATAACGAAGATGAACTACTTGAGAAATGGGCACGTGATTCAAAGATTCTTGATATTTTTGAAGGTACTCAGCAAATTCAACAATTAATTATTGCGCGTCGTGAGCTTGGTAAATCTTCCAGTGAATTAAAATAAAAAAGACGCAAGAGAATCTAAACTCTCTTGCTTCATAACTCTAAGATTTATCTAAAAGATAAAACCCTCTAATCACATGATTAGAGGGTTTGGTATTTCAGGAATATATATTATTTATTCAATTTTTATGCTTCTAATGATTTATCTACTGCACCAAATTTTTTGAAGATTTTTGCACGTCGTTTTGGTGAAATATTCGCTTTGTTCAAATCACCTTTATAGTGATCAAAAACTCGCTTATCCATTATTTTGAACCACAACGAAGGAATTAACGCAGGTAATAACATACTTGCATAACCACTTGGTAATTCTGGCGCCTCATCAAAATGACGTAATGCTTGGAATGGACGAGTCGGATAAGCATGATGATCTGAGTGACGCTGCAACTGGTACAGAAATAAGTTTGTTACTACGTTGTTATTGTTCCAGCTATGCTCTGGCATTGTGCGCTCATATTGACCATTTTCTTTTTTCTGACGCAGTAAGCCATAATGTTCAATATAGTTAATAATTTCAAAAAGACTAATGCCATAAAATGCTTGTGTCGCTAAATATGGAATTGGACTTTTACCAAAAATTCCCACCATAGAAGCATGGAAAGCAGCGCTCATTCCCCAGCCTTGTAATAATTCATTATCTGCTGACCAGAACTCTTTTCCTTTACGTTTTAAACGATTTTTCTCGATTTCAATTGCAGACTTAAAAGAACCTACAACTGTACGTGGCCAGAACTCATAAAATGTTTCGCCCATACGTGAAGAAGCTGGATCTTCAGGAGTTGCTGCACGTTTATGGTGTCCATAAGGATGTTCGATACGGAAATGGTTATAACCTGTAGGAACTAAAGCAAGATGAGATAAAATATGATCAATACGATCATGCTTATGACTTAATTCATGGGCTGTATTAATCGCAATACCATTAATCGCCCCCATTGAAACACCAAGTAAAATTTTATCAATGAATGACGTGGTCTTACGGCTTGTTAAATAACATGCATAAACATTTGCAGCATACTGCAAAGGAATAAAACTTTTCACAAGACGTGAATAATATGGATCTTTTTCTAAAAGCTTAATTTCTTCATCAGTCGGATTACGTGCATCCTTCCCAATAACAGTATCAATTGCAGGGATCACAACATGTAATAAAAGTGGACCACCTAAAGCGAAAACTTTTTTTAATGGGCGTGGACCAAAATGGTAACCAGCTAAAATACCTAAGCCAATTACAGGTAGAGCTGGACTAATCATCCATAAATAGCGCTTACGATCTATCTCACGCATAGACGCTGGCACTGGCATAAGTTCGTGCTGAACATTTACTGGTGCATTCATAGTCATATTTCCTTTTTCTATATATCTATATAGTTAAAGAAATAGTACTTACTTAACAGTAGTAACCGTCCAAAAAACCTATTTCAAAGTCTTTGGCATTTTCTTCCACTTTTTTGTCCTAAAAACACATGTTGATCTATTCTTATAGCTCACTATAATTTTATTAAAATAATGATTGATCATTTAAAGATGGATGCACTAAGTAAATTTTTTGATGATATTCACCTTAATAAGTCTGAATACATTTATTTAAAAGCACAAGGAGAATGGGCTTTTAAAACACAAGATCAATCTGCTTTACTTGCCTATATTGTTTTAACTGGTTCAGTATATATTCAACTTAATGCGTCAGAAAAAATAATTGCGACAGCTGGTGATATTATTTTAATTCCTTCTGGAAAGGCACATAATGCCACCGACTCAAAATCAACAGCAACTAAATTAGTAGATTCATTAGATATTACTTCGCTTTTTAACGGTCATAGACAAGACGCAATTGAATTTGGTACCTCCTCTCCTAATAAAACCTTATTACTGTGTTTGCGCTGTCAGATTGATACTCATATGGCAGGCCCTTTGATTAATGCATTGCCTTCGATCATGCATATTCAACACGAAAATCAAACCAACCCACCAGAATGGCTACAAATTGGGCTTTATTTTTTAGCAATTGAAACTCAAAAAATCAGGCCGGGACATGACAAAATTATTGATCATTTGGTCAGTATTCTTCTCATTGAGTGCATCCGTGATCACGTTCAACAAATGACAGATCAACAAAACTGGCTAAGTGCGTTAACCCATCCTGAATTAAGTAATGCCCTATCTGCTATTCACAGCCAACCAGAAGTCGCTTGGACAGTTGAGTCTTTAGCAGAACAATGCTGTATGTCACGGTCCAAATTCGCAAATCTATTTAATAGTATTATTGGGGAACCACCTCTAACTTATTTGCAACATTACCGTTTTCGTTTAGCAAGTCAGTACTTACGCACAAGTAATTTTTCAATTCAGCAAATATCAAACAAAGTCGGCTATTCATCCGAGACTGCTTTTAGTCAGGCCTTTAAAAGAATTTTTGATTTATCACCTAAACAATATCGACAGCAATATATCGAACATCATCTCGATTAATAGAAAATAAAAAAAGCGCCGAAGCGCTTTTTTTATTTGATCAAATTATTATTTAATTTTTGCATGTGATTTTAAATATTGGCTGTAATCTTCCAATATTTGTTGACCACGAGATTGACGATAAAGTTGTTTTAGCTGTTGTAATTGATCAGCAGGAATAGCATTAGCGGCTGATGAATTTACATTTGAAACTGCAACGACTACCAGTTCATTTGGTAAGTTTGCTGTTGTAACAGACCACATACCTGGTTTAGGGGTAGCTAAACTAAATGCTGCACGTTCAATTTCACGCTTTAAACCCTGTGAACGACTAAATACGCCAGCTGATTCAAATGCGACTTTATTTTTAGCAACTACTTGTTCTGCTGGTTGAGTTTTAAACTCAGTCAACATGGTAGCAATTTTTGCTTGGGCTGCTTTACGCGCTTTTGCATCGATAACTTTGGCTTTTGCTTCATTCATCGCTTGCGCTAATGGTTTTACACCAGCTGCGTGGTAATCACGCACTTTAACCCATACCGTATCACCACTTGCTAATTGAATATTAGATGATGCATTACGGTCACCATTTTTCACATCATCATTAAATAACTTAATTTTGACACTTGGATCACTTAAATATGGGTTTTGAGTTGCTAAAGTTACACCATTCAATGATTCAACCTTTGCACCTTTTACTTCTTGTACAACAGCTTCTAAAGAATCATTACCAACAATTGTTTCATTCAAACTGTTTACGGCATCTGAATAAACAGTAGCAACTTTATTCTTTTCAACCTCAGCCGTTAAACGCGCTTTCTCAGCTTCAAATGAAGGGATCTGATTAGCTTGGGTTTCTGCTTCAATAATATGATAACCATATTGTGTTTTTACTGGCTGCGAAACTTGTCCATTTTTCAAACTTAAAACAGTTTTATCAAATGCATCCGAGAAAACACCTGGAGCATATGCTTCAACTAAACCACCTTTTGCTTTTGAACTAGGATCTTCAGAAAACTGCGATGCAGCTTGTGCAAACGAAAGACCACCCTGAATTTTCGCATAAACTTCTTTTGCAAGTTTTTGAGCAGCTGCGTCATCACGAGCATCAGTAGTAATTAAAATATGCTTTACAGTTCGTTTAGCATCTTTTTTCTGAGTTTCAACAAACTTTGCATAAGCTTGCTGAAGTTCAGCTTCAGTTGCAGGAGCTGGTTTAGCCATCATTGATGGAGATAAGACAACATAATCAACATCAACCGAAGCCTGTTGCTTAAATTCATTTTGATGCTTGTTATAGTAATCTGTAGCTTCTTGATTAGATGCAGTTAAACCTGTTTTGTAAGCATCTAATTTAATACTAGCTAAATGTAACGTACGTTGTTCAGTTTGCAAATTCGCAATTTGCATTAGATCAACTTTGCTTACTAAAGAGTAATCAGCAAAGGTTGACGTTAACATTTTCAAAGCATGATCTTGACGTAGGCTTGCTATTAAACCCTGACTCGTCATGCCAATAGAACGTAAGTAATTTTCATAGAGTTTTTGTGAGAATTGACCATTCTCTTGCAAACTAGGCTGCTGAGCTAACATTTGCTCAATTTGAGCATCACTCAAAGAGATACCTAATTTTTCTGCTTGCTGTATTAATAGATTACGTGACACCAAAATATCGAGTGCCTTAGCCTGAATGACAGGCAAATTAAGTAAACTTTCATCCCCTTTAACAGCAGCTAAATATTGTTCTTTGTAAGACTGAGTTAAAGTTTCAAGGTCTTTTTTAGATATTTCTTGGCCATTTACTGTCTTAGCAACATCAGCCTTGTTTCCCCTATTAAAATATCCTTCAATACCTACAAGTGCTAAAGGGGTCAAAAACAAAATTAGAAGGACTTTGCCGAGCCAACCCTTAATGACTGTACGAAACGATTCCATAAGTATTCCAATATTTTATTTCGAGGAGAATTTTAACTGAAAAACCACAATCAATGAATGAGCAATATTGGTCAATTCAGATATTTAATAAAAAACGCGCCTATATTGGCGCGTTTATTCATCTTAAAAGATTAAGCTACTGAATCTTTAAGACCTTTACCAGCTTTAAAGCTAGGTACTTTTGTTGCTTTAATTTGAAGCTCTTCACCAGTTTTAGGGTTACGACCAGTGCGTGCAGCACGTTCTTTAACACTGAAAGTACCAAAACCAACTAAAGTTACTGTGTCACCTTTTTTAAGTGCTTCAGTAATTGACGCAATTGTCGCATCGAGTGCCTTGCCTGCATCAGTCTTAGATACTCCCCCTTTTTCAGCAATTGCATCGATTAATTCTGATTTATTCATGAATAAAACATCCTCTTAATATCGTTTGTTTAAGGTCCAAGGCTATAGTTTAAAAGGCCATGACGCCTTTATAGCAATGCTTTAGGGGAAAACGCAATACTAGAGCAGGGCTTTTAGCAAAAATAAATGCTAAAAAACTGTTATATATTTGCTAAATCCCAACATTTTTTTACTTTTTATTCAATTTTGCTTTCAACTGTTGATTTTCTTCTATTAAAGCATCCACCTTAATATGCAGTTGTACGAGCAGCTGTTCGATGTGTTGCAAATCCTTTGGTGTCACCAATCCAATACGGTTTAAAGAGTGATTAACACTCGTATCAAGAATCTTTTCTACTCTGTCTTTTGTTTCAGATACAGATTCTTTTGCTTTTTCTGTGACTTTGCCAACAGTATTGTCTGCCAAGTCTCCAGTTTTTGATTCTAGCTCCTCACCCACTTTAACCAAAGAATCAAAGAGCTTATTTCCCTCTTCTTCCGCACGTGAAAAAGCACCAAGTCCTGCTAGCCAAATTTGCTTAGTATACTTCCTAAAATCTAAAGCTGATTTTCTTGAACTTTTTGATTTTAATTTATTTTTTTCTTCCGACTCTTCTATCTGGGTATCTGTATTTGCATTATCCATTAATCTAAACTCCTAATCAGATGAGAGAAATGATGACTGATTTGACCACAAAATATTTCTATAATAACAAAGTAAAGACTTGATCCATTTACAAAACTGTTCTACAAAGCAAATAAGTCATGTAAATATATTTAACACGACATTGTGTTAAGTTTGGGATAGGATGTCCCATTCTTCGGTTAATTGCTATTTCTAAGGATAAACTTTTATGAGTGAAACGCAACAAAGACAAAAACATCCGCGTCTGTTGCTGAATATTGTTCTAATTATTTTAGAAACTTTTTTTTCATTTATTCTCACCCACGATGGTGCCCTTCGCTTGCAAGCGAAAAAGTTTATTTTGAACAAAACAACGATTCGTATTAATAGCTATTTACCTTTCTTTGACTTCTATGTTCAATTTACAGAAAAAGGTTTGTTATTCGATATTCATTCTTTTGATAGACATATTGATCTTGAGATCAATAGTACGCTTATCGATTTAATTAAAATTTTTGGTTTTTCTAACCAACGCAGTCTTAAAAATATGCGTATTGATGGTGATGAGGAAACGAAAAAGGAACTTCTAGATTTAATTTCTCATTTAACTCTTCCAAAATTGCTAGTTGACTGGAAACAGTGGTTTAACACTTCAGATGATGAAGCTGAAACCCTTGCTTCACGTAAACGGATCGCTCCATTACTTGAGAAAATTGATCAACAAAGATCAGAGATCAACTCCCTTCACGTGGAAATTAAACAATATCAAAATCGAATTACTCGCTTACAACGACGTCAACGAAATATTAACTTCTCCTTTGGTATAATTAGCCTAATATTTATTGTTTATTTCATATATAATTTCTGGGTTGCCTAATTTATTTTTCTATTTTGTTCCTACACTTGAATTAAAAATAAAAAAACTTGACTATTTTAGTCGGGATTCATAAAATCCTATTATCTAGTCTTAACATGTGTATCGAATCATGCGCCTTACAACTCGCGGTCGCTACGCAGTGACTGCTCTACTTGATTTAGCTTTGCAGCCAACTGAACAAACGATCACGCTCGCCGAAATTGCCGCACGCCAATCCATTTCAGTTGCTTATTTAGAACAGTTATTCGCAAAACTTAAGCGTCATGGGTTAGTTTCTAGTGTTCGTGGTGCAAATGGTGGTTACCATTTGGCTCGAAATGCTGATGAAATTACTGTGTTAGAAATTATTGAAGCTGTAAATGAAACGGTTGATGCAACACGTTGTGACCATAAAGGTAACTGCCAAAATGGTGCAATGTGTCTCACTCATGATTTATGGCAAGAACTCTCTCATCATATTGCCGACTATTTAGCAAAAATCTCTCTTGCCGACCTCATTAGCCGAGACAACGTTCAAACTGTTGCATTACGCCAAAATGTGACTGGCACAGATTCAGCTCTTTTATCGGGTACAGGTATTTGATATGAAACGTCCAATTTATCTTGATTACGCAGCAACCACTCCAGTAGATCCGCAAGTTGCAGAACGTATGATGGAGTGTTTAACTTTCGACGGTACCTTTGGTAATGCTGCGTCTCGTTCCCACGCTTATGGCTGGCAGGCAGAAGAAAAAGTTGAATATGCACGTGAGCAAGTAGCAAATTTAATTAAAGCTGATCCACGTGAAATCGTTTGGACTTCTGGTGCAACTGAATCAGATAACCTTGCCCTTAAAGGTGTAGCTCAATTCTATGCATCTAAAGGCAAACATATCATTACAAGTAAAATTGAACACAAAGCTGTTCTAGATCCTTGTCGTGAATTAGAAGAACAAGGCTTTGAAATTACTTATTTAGAGCCAGAACCACAAACAGGTTTAATCACTCCTGAAATGGTTAAGGCTGCCCTTCGCCCAGATACTATTCTTGTTTCTCTTATGATGGTAAACAATGAAATTGGTACAGTTACAGATGTAGCAGCGATTGGTGAATTAACACGTGCCAATAAAACATTTTTCCACGTAGATGCAGCACAAGCAGCTGGTAAAGTTGATATCGACTTATCTACGATGAAAATTGACCTTATGAGTTTCTCTGCTCATAAAATTTATGGTCCAAAAGGTATCGGCGCATTATATGTACGTCGTAACCCGCGTATTCGTCTAAAAGCACAAATTCATGGTGGTGGTCATGAGCGTGGTATGCGTTCTGGTACTTTGGCTACTCACCAAATCGTTGGTATGGGTGAAGCTTTTGAAATTGCAGGCAAAACAATGCATGCAGAACAAGAGCGTCTCCGTAAACTTCGTGACAAACTTTGGAACGGTTTACAAGACCTTGAACAAGTGTTCTTAAATGGTCACCCAACTCAAAACGTTGCAAACTATTTAAACGTTAGCTTCAACTTTGTTGAAGGTGAATCTTTAATGATGTCGCTTAAAGATGCTGCAGTATCAAGTGGTTCTGCTTGTACTTCTGCAACTTTAGAGCCTTCATATGTTCTTCGCGCATTAGGTTTATCTGATGAGCTAGCACACAGCTCAATCCGCTTTAGTTTTGGTAAATACACAACTGAAGAAGACATTGACCACGTGCTTACAATTACCAAAGCCGCTGTTGAGAAATTACGTGAACTTTCTCCGCTTTGGGATATGTACAAAGAAGGTATCGATCTTTCTACAGTTGAATGGGCAGAACACTAATTATTGAAATTAGTGTTTTAACCCTCATATTAATATTAGGCTGACCCCGAGGTTTGGAGAAGCGAAATGGCTTATAGCGAAAAGGTAATTGATCATTACGAAAACCCACGTAATGTTGGTGTTTTAGATAAAAACTCTGAAAATGTTGGTACAGGCATGGTGGGTGCACCTGCATGTGGCGACGTGATGCGTTTGCAAATTCAGGTAAATGATAGTGGTGTGATTGAAGAAGCACGCTTCAAAACTTATGGCTGTGGTTCTGCAATTGCATCAAGCTCACTTGTAACTGAATGGTTAAAAGGTAAGACTCTTGATGAAGCTCAAGCGATCAAAAATATTGATATCGCAACTGAGCTTGCTCTTCCTCCAGTAAAAGTTCACTGCTCTGTACTAGCCGAAGATGCAATTAAAGCTGCGATTGATGATTACCGCAGTAAAAAATCTAAAGCTTAATTTGTTACCATTGTAAACGTTGGAGTTTTCATGATTCATTTAACTGAAAATGCTGCGACTCATATTAGCAATTACCTTAAAAATCGAGGTAAGGGTGAAGGCATTCGCGTGGGTGTGAAAACTTCTGGTTGTTCTGGGTTGGCTTATGTTCTCGAATTTGTTGATTCTGTCGATGAACATGACCAAGTTTTCGAACAATTTGGCGTTAAGGTTTTTGTAGATCCAAAAAGTCTTGTCTATTTAGAAGGCTTAGAAATGGACTACGTAAAGAATGGCCTTAACGAAGGGTTCGAATTTAACAATCCCAATAAAAAAGGTGAATGTGGTTGCGGTGAGTCTTTCACTGTATAACTCCCTCTTCTCCTTCCATCCTTTTCATTAAAACAGTGACTTTTTATAGCACTGTTTTAATGTATTTAATTAACGTGGACCTCCTTTCTAATGAATCATTTTGAGTTGTTCAATTTACCCGTAGAACTCGATATCGATTTGGCGAGCTTAAAATCTAGTTTCTTAAGTTTGCAACAGCAATATCACCCAGATAAAGCAGAAGATAAAGATCAGGCATTGATCAAATCAAGTGAAATCAATCAAGCTTTTAAAGTACTTTCGCAAGTAGATAGCCGCGCTGCTTATCTATTAGCGTTAAAAAAGCAAGATCATCACCTTGATCAATCCATTAGTGATTTTGAGTTCCTACAATCAGCTCTAGAACTTCGTGAGCAACTTGATGAAGCAACTTCACAAGAGCATTTAAGTACTCTTAAGCAAGAAGTTTTTCAGTGGATTGATGGCTTAGTTCGCGAATTTAAAATTGACTACTCAGATGAAGATTGGGGCGAAGCTCGAGATACTGTACGTAAATTACGTTTCTTTCAGCGCGTTCTTAACGATATTGAAAAAGCAGAAGATCAACTGTTGGATGATGAAGACAACTTTGATTTAGACGATGATTTTTAATTTGCTTTTTCCAATTTATATTCAAAGGATTTAACTCATGGCACTTTTGCAAATTGCTGAACCGGGTCAATCCAGTGCCCCACATAAACACCGCATTGCGATTGGTATCGACCTAGGAACAACACATTCTTTAGTTGCGACAGTGTTATCAGGCAAACCAAAAGTCCTTAACGACGAAAAAGAAAGACGACTTCTTCCTTCTATTGTGCATTATGGAAATGATGTCACTCATTATGGTGAAGAAGCAAAACCTTTCATTATTGCTGATCCAAAAAATACAATTGTTTCTGTAAAGCGTTTTATGGGACGCTCAAAAGCAGATATCAAATTTCAACACCCATATGAATTAGTGGGTTCTGAAAATGAGATGCCAGCTTTCGAGACACGTTCTGGTCGTAAAACGCCTGTTGAAATTTCAGCTGAAATTTTAAAACAACTAAAAGAGCGTGCTGAATCTAGCTTACAAAACCCAGTAAATGGAGCCGTAATTACTGTTCCAGCTTATTTTGATGAAGCACAACGTCAAGCAACACGCGATGCTGCACAGCTGGCTGGGTTGAATGTACTACGTCTTTTAAATGAGCCAACTGCTGCTGCTGTGGCTTATGGTTTAGATCAAGAAACCAATTTAGCTACAGATCATAACTATGTGATTTATGACCTAGGTGGTGGTACTTTCGACGTATCAATCCTACGTTTTTCACAAGGTGTCTTTGAAGTATTAGCTACAGGTGGTCATACTGCTTTAGGCGGTGATGATTTAGATCGTCTCATTGTTAAGTGGGCTAAAAAACAATTAAATATTGATACGCTAAGTGATGAAAATTATGCAGTATTTATTGTTGCTGCTCGCCAAGCAAAAGAACAACTCTCTACACAAGAATCTGTTCAGTTAAAACTACTTGAAAATGTACTAACACTTGATCGTTCAACCTTTGAGAGCATTATTCAAGTTGCTTTAGACAAAACAATCAGTGTTTGCAAACGTGTTTTACGTGATGCAAAACTTGAATTATCAGATATTCAAAATGTGGTTTTAGTAGGTGGCTCTACCCGTTCGTATGCTGTTCAGCAAGCAGTTCGCAATGTATTTAACCAAAAACCACTTTGCACGATTAATCCTGATGAAGTAGTAGCGATTGGTGCTTCTATCACAGCCAATCAATTAATTGGAAACAGCCAAGACGGCTCACTACTTTTAGATGTTACTCCTCTTTCTCTTGGCTTAGAAACCATGGGTGGATTAGTAGAGCGTCTTATTTCTCGTAATACGGCTATTCCGGTTGCTCGCCGCCAAGAGTTTACTACTTATCAAGATGGCCAAACTGCCATGCTGATTCATGTAGTTCAAGGTGAAAGAGATTTAGTCGAACACTGTCGATCGTTAGGAAGATTCATTCTTCATGGCATTCCCCCAATGACTGCTGGTCAAGCACGTATTGAAGTTACCTTTCAGGTAGATGCAGACGGCTTGCTTACTGTTTCAGCTCGTGAAACAACTTCAGGTGTACAAGCTCAAATTGATATTAAACCATCTTATGGTTTATCAGAGTCTGACACTGAACGCTTGCTAATTGAAGGTTTCCAACACGCAGAAGAAGACAAAAATCTGCGTCATTTAAAAGAAACCAAAGTTGAGGCCCAACGCGAGCTTGAAGCATTAGAACAAGCTTTGAAAGTGGATGCTGATTTACTCAATAATGAACAGCTCGAAGCACTTAAAGCCGCTGAAAACTCGCTTAAAGTACAACTTGAAGGCAATGATATTCAAGCAATTGAAAAAGCTGTAGAACAACTTAAAGTACATAGTGATGCTTTTGCTGCACTACGTATGAATCGACATATTGACCACGCCTTAAAAGGTACAAAACTTGAAGATTGGTCAAATTCAAACTAAAGGTATAGGTGATCAATATGCCCCGCATTAAAGTACTTCCTCACGCTCAATTTTGTCCTGAAGGTGCAGAATTTGAAGTTGAACAGAATGCAAATCTTTGCCAAAGTTTGCTTGATCGAGGAATTAAAATTGAACACGCATGTGACATGTCATGTGCTTGCACTACCTGTCACGTAGTAGTTCGTAAAGGTTTTGATAGCTTAGAAGAAATGGATGATGTTGAAGCAGATCTTTTAGATCGCGCTTGGGGTCTTGAACCGGATTCTCGCCTTTCATGCCAAGTAAAAGTTGTGGATGAAGATTTAGAAATTGAGATTCCTAAATATACAATTAACCATGCTTCAGAAAATCATTAATCATGTTAATAAAAAAGCTGCTTTTAAAGCAGCTTTTTTTTATATTTTATAAACTCTAAACCTGATCTTGCTGGTCTATTTCTAAAGGTTTAACTTCATCTTCAAGTTTTAACTGTGCAATACCTTGAGTATTTACTAAAGTTTGTTGAACTTTAATTCGTTGAATCATCTTCTCAAGCACTTCTACTAATTCAGGATATTCATAGTTTTGTACTTCTTCTAAATTAAGTACCAAGTGAAAGCCTTTATACTCATAATCGAACCATTGCTGATGATCCGATTTATTGCCTGTATATTTCTCCATCACTTGCCATGTCTTTACGGCACCTTGAATACCTTTTAGATAAATCGGTGTTTTAGGTGCGCACAGGAAATCACTTTTGATTAATTGATAAGTATCATCTGAAATTAAGATTTCATCTATTTCAGCAGCATATTGCAGACGAGCCGCTAAATTCACATCACGACCTACAATCGTATAAGCCATACGATGTGTTGCCCCATAATTTCCTACGTGGCAATAACCAGTACTAATGCCCATTCGGATATGCAATGCTGAGTAACCCATTTTTTTCCAGCGCTCGCGCAACAATTTCATTTGCTGACGCATAGCGATTGCCATTTCTACACAGGCTTTGGCATCTTGCTCCACACCTTGTGAATTCGGATCACCAAAAAATATGAGGATGGCATCACCCATAAATTTATCGACTGTGGCTTCATACTGTTTAGCGATTTCCGTCATATGACTTAAATAATCATTAAGCAAGAATGCTAAATCATCTGGAATTAAAGTTTCTGATAACTCTGTAAAACCCTGAATATCAGAAAAAAACACCGTCATTTTTTTACGCTTATATTCAATCTTTGCTTCAGCCTCACCACGCATAATAGACTGCCACAACTGTAGTGGCGCATAACGGCTTAACTGATTAGCAAAAGCAATATAACGGGTCATTTGATCATAATAATGCTGACGCTGCTGACTGATTTTTTTAACCCAGCGATGCTGATAGTAGTTTCCAATGGTAATAAACATAACCAAGCCAAGAAGTGTAATTACAGTCAACTCTTGGCTAGTAGGCTCAAAATATGTATAAAAACCAAATAAAAAGAAAG
The DNA here is from genome assembly GCF_001541635.1 of Acinetobacter sp. LMB-5. Taxonomy (NCBI): domain Bacteria; kingdom Pseudomonadati; phylum Pseudomonadota; class Gammaproteobacteria; order Moraxellales; family Moraxellaceae; genus Acinetobacter; species Acinetobacter sp. LMB-5. The sequence continues at coordinate 224,028 of NZ_LRDR01000006.1, forward strand.
TACTTAAATAAAAAATAATCGCGCCTAATAAGCTGGTCAAACAAATGACTGCGAAAGAAATACGACTATTAATTGCTGAATAAAATAATGCAAAGAGTGCAATAAATGTAGGCACCAAATTAAGATGCAGACCTGCTAAGGTAACGGCTACAACAATTGCATCAATTGCAAAGAAAACACTTTTTTGAGTTTTTTTATCGAATTGGTACTGAAGCCAGTGTTCTAACTTCGAACTAATAAAAAGTAGGAATAGGAAAAAAGGTGGAACATAGATCTGATAATTAGTATTAGGTGAGGTAAAAGCATAGATCACTAAAATTAATGACAGAATTGAATATCCCATCAAACGATGAAAATATGCAAACTGCTTAGGCTCTCTATCGATAAACCTCTCTAATTGCACCCTATCCTCCACACCTCAATGTAGCCACATTCACATAAATGTGGCATTGCATTGATTTAGTCCATGCGCCAATCAAATGGCATATCACCTTGACCACGTAACGCAAGCATAAGAGTTTGACGCATATGAGCCAGCACATCATTTGTATAAGGAACCGCAGGTGTCCCCCATACTGGTTTAGGCCATGCAACATCATTCTGATAACGTACCACATGATGGAAATGCAATTGAGGCACCATATTCCCCAAAGCTGCAACATTCATTTTATCAGCACGGAATACGCGAGATAGCTGGCTAGATAACCAACTTGATTCACGTAAAAACTGTTCTTGGTCAGCTTGGCTCAACTCATATAGTTCTGTGATTCCCGGCACACGAGGGATTAAAATCAGCCAAGGGAATTGCATATCATTCATTAAACGACATGTTGAAAGCGGAAAATCGCCTACAAAAAAAGTATCTTGAGCAAGTTGTGGATGCAAACTAAACATATCTTTTATAAATGACAATAAACAATAATGGCTAATACTATCACATCAGTTTTGATGTGAGTATTGCTAGTCTCTGGTTTGATTACAAATAACAATGATTTTATGCACTTATTCTCCCAATAGACCGAGAAATCGTGCATAAAACTCTGTTATCAACACACAAAGGATTTGTATAGAATGAAAATCACTTTAAAACACTATTTAAGCATGTAATTCATTCAATAATTTCGCTAATAAATCATTAATAAATTGGATTCGTTTTTCCTGTTCCTCAAGCTGAACCATAACCTTTAAACGTTGACCACCTTCCATACGATAATAGGTTGGATGCTTTTGCATGAGTTGAATAATACTGATGGCCTGAACAGGTGTATCAGGCGAGAATTCAATATTGCCGCCTTGAGTATTAATATCGATTTTAGTAATACCTAACTGTTCAGCTTTCAGTCGAATTTGGTGAACACTAAATAAGTGTTTAACTGATTGCGGTGGAACCCCAAAACGGTCAATCAGCTCCATACGGATATTGTCGAGCTTTTCTTGGGTATCTGTATTACTAATACGCTTATAGAATAATAAACGCTGATGCACGTCACCTAGATAATCATCTGGAATCAGTGCAGGAATGTGTAAATTAATTTCTGCAGTTAATGATAAAGGCGCATCAAAATTCGGTGTTTTACCTTGCTGAATCGCTTTAGTAGCTTTTTCCAGCATTTCCATATATAGGCTATATCCAATTGCCTGCATTGAGCCACTTTGCTGCTCACCTAAAAGCTCACCTGCGCCTCGAATTTCTAAATCTTCTGTAGCCAGCATAAAACCAGCACCAAGAGTTGAAGCACGTTGAATTGCATCTAGACGTTTTTCAGCATCACCTTTTAAATGCTTTATCGAAGGAACTAATAAATAGGCATAGGCTTGGTGGTGTGAACGTCCTACACGGCCACGTAATTGGTGTAGTTGAGCTAAACCTAGTTTGTCGGCCCTTTCTATCAAAATAGTGTTGGCATTTGGAACATCAATTCCAGTTTCGATAATTGTTGAGCATACCAATACATTGTATTCTTTGTGATAGAACTGTTGCATGACTTGCTCAAGTTCTCTTTCCCTCATTTGTCCGTGTGCAACAGCTACACGAGCTTCAGGGACAAGCACACGAATATTTTCAGCTGCTCTCTCAATCGTATCAACTTCATTGTGCAAGAAATATACTTGGCCACCACGTAGTAACTCACGCAAAATCGCTTCTTTAATAGACGCTTCAGTGTGTTCTTGTACAAAGGTTTTAACAGCTAAACGACGGGCTGGCGGTGTAGCAATGATAGATAAATCACGCATTCCCGAAAAAGCCATATTAAGCGTACGTGGAATTGGTGTAGCTGTAAGTGTTAACATATCTACATCTGCACGTAATGCTTTAATTCGCTCTTTATCACGCACACCAAAACGATGTTCTTCGTCGACTACCATTAACCCTAGATCTTTAAACTGTACATTTTCTTGTAAAAGTTTATGGGTACCCACCACAATATCGACTTTACCTTCAGCAAGATCTTCAATATTTTTCGTATGCGTTTTATTTGAACCAAAGCGTGATAGTACTTCGATACGAACAGGCCAGTCGGCAAAGCGGTCTTTAAAAGATTCATAATGCTGTTGAGCAAGTAATGTCGTCGGTACTAAAACAGCGACCTGTTTGCCATTTTGCACCGCAACAAATGCTGCTCGCATTGCAACTTCTGTTTTACCAAAACCAACATCCCCACAAACAAGTCGATCCATCGGTTTAGCTTGTTGCATATCGTAAAGCGTCGCTTCAATAGCATTGGCTTGATCAAGTGTTTCTTCATACGCAAACCCGCTTGCAAATTGCATATAAAGTGACTGATCGACTTCAAAACCAAAGCCAGGTTTTGACTGACGACGTGCTTGTATATGTAGCAACTCTGCTGCAACATCATGAATTTGTTCTAAAGCTTTACGTTTAGCCTTACTCCACGCGTCAGTTCCAATTTTATGTAATGGTGCTAAATCCGGGTCTCCACCACTATAGCGGCTAATGAGATGCAAGTTAGTCACAGGCACGTAAACTTTTGCCTCTTCAGCATAGTCTAGTTGCAAGAATTCATAATCTTGCCCTTCAATTGCCAAAGTAATTAATCCAGCATAACGCCCTACACCATGGTCAATATGAACAACAGGAGCACCTATGCTTAATTCGGTCAAACTACGAATTAGGAATTCTTCTGAAACTTCTTGCTGACGTTTACGACGACGTTGGACTACCCGATGCTCATATAACTGATTTTCTGAAATAACAGACAATTGATCGGTTAAAAGCAACCCACGGTCTAATGGCGCATTCGTAATAGCAATCGCAAACTGACTTTTCTGGAATTGCTCAAAACTATCTACACTAGGAATATCTCCCAGACTGGCACGCAAACCATCTCTTAAACTTTCTCGTCGACCAGCACTTTCTGCAACCAATAAAACAGGATGATTTGCTTCATCAATATATTTTTTAACTACCGCAAATGGTTTTTCTTTTTTCGGGTCAACTGGCAACTTAGGTGGTTGCTCAACCTTAAGATTTAGAGCCCCAGCTTTTTCTTCAACTGCTTCAGCGCTTACAAGCATACGCGGGAACTGATTTAAAGCACTTAGTAAGTTATTTGGTGCAATAAATAACTCATCAGGTGGGAGAATTGGCTGGTCTGCGTTATGGCGTCTATCTTCATAGCGACGGAAAACTTCTTTCCAAAAACTGGTTAAATCAGCATCTACATCATTAGTTGTAATTACAATGCAATTCTTTGGAAAGTACGTTGTAAGTGCACTTTGAGATTGCATGTAAGTTTTATCAAAAAATAACGGTAAATAAAACTCAATTCCCGGAGATGCGATTCCATCAAGAACATCTTGGTAAATTGGGTTTTTCTTAGGATTTGCGGTCGGAAAAAGTTCAGAATAACGATCTCTGAAAATGGAACGAGCCTCTTTTAATGGGAACTCTTTCGCGGGAAGAACTGTAAAACTTTTTAAAGTAGTTGTTGTTCTTTGCGTTTCTGGATCAAAGAATTTTAAAGTATCAATTTCATCATCAAACAGGTCAATACGGATAGGTGCATCCTGACCAGATGCAAAAATATCCATAATGCTGCCACGTACAGCAAACTCACCATGGTCGTAAACTGTATCTACTAAATGATACCCAGCTTGTACTAAACGTAGCTTCTGTTGTTCTAAATCAAATTTTTGCCCCACACGTATATCAAAATGCTCACCTAAAACCCAAGAATATGGTGCAACTCTTTGAGCTAAAGTGCTTGCTGAAACGAGCAATACACCTTTTTGCGGCATATTGGATAAAATCGCGAGCCGTTCTGAAACAATATCTTGATGGGGTGACAAGCGGTCATACGGCAAAATTTCCCAATCAGGGAAAATTGTCGGTTTTATGCCATAAAATTCAAGTTCACTTTCTAACTGAGCAACATGTTGATTATTTCGAGCGACTACAACAAGCAAAGATGAATGCTGAACGGCAATTTCTTTGAATAATAATGCAGCAGACGAACCTAATAACGACCCTACCCAACGCTTTTCACCGACTTTGAGCTGTTGTAAATTCAATTGAGAGATTTCTTGTTGAAACATGTATATGGCTTTTATCAGCTAAGAAGATATGAGCTCAATAGTAGCATGATGTTTTTAGTGAAATGAGTTATTTTTTTGAAAATCAAACTACTAGTTGGCCCTACTTTTTATATTTTTTAATCAATCAACTATGATTATTTATCACGCAAAAACAAAACATAATATTGATTTAAAATTTGTATAATCGCTTTAAGTTGAAGTAGCTTTTCTTGATTATTTTCCAATCTTGCAACATAACGCTGTGTTGCGATTTCTAGATCAATCTTTTCATTAATTTGTGGCGTAATTTGAAATAACTTTTGAAGATTATCAAAATTCTGTAATTTACGGTTTGAGAAATATTCAAGATGCTCTGACCACTTTTGATTAATCACTACATCATTAATGATAGGCCCACGTTCAGAATCAAATTTTAATTGATTCTCTTGCAAGTAAATTTGTTCAGGTGTCTCTTTCGAGCCTTGAAAAAGCTGTGTTATCTTTTTAAACATTTCATCACATCATATTTATTTCAATTTAAATAATGGAAGTAACCTAGTCACTCCCATCATTTGAGTCTTCTAAATTAAAGATTATTCATCGCCTAAATCATCAAGAAAATCTACAGTCGGTACAAAAAATAAAGTACCTGTTTGAGCAGTACTAAAGTCAAGTAACCGATCTAGGTTACCATGCTCATTGCCTAAAAACATGTTTTCAAGCATTTGTCGGGTTGTACTAAATTTACGCGAGTAACCAATAAAGAATGTGCCATATTCATTTCTAGACGGATTTGAAAAAGGCATATTAGCTCGCATAATTTTAAGCTCATTACCTTCTGCATCATGAGCTTTACTAACGACATTATGAGCAGTTAAAGGTTTTTCATCATCGCCGAGCTCAACATCATTGAACTTTTTTCGGCCGATCACTTTTTCTTGCTCTTCGTCAGTTAATGAACGCCATTTGTCCATATCATGTGTATATTTTTGGATAAAAGCATAACTTCCCCCGATAAAGTCAGGGTCTTCATCGCCTACTAATGCCCACTGTGCTGCAATAACAGGTTCAGGATTCTCTGTTCCATCCACAAAGCCAATAATTGCACGACCGTCAAAATAACGAAAACCATGAACTTCATCAATTGGATACGTTACTTTACCAAGCTGTTGATTAATTATATTACCCAGCTCGTAACATAAAGTCTGACGATCAGCACGTATATGAAAAAATAAATCACCCGGAGTTGAGACAGCCGTGTATTTCGGACCTCTAATTTCTTGAAATGGTTGTAACTCTTGAGGCTTGGATTGCTCTGGAAATAATATATCCCATGCATTTGAGCTAAAACCTAAAGTAGCATTAAATTTACTATCTGGATAACGATTAAAGAGACTTCTGGTTAGTGCTGAAAAATTAGCAGCAAAATCTTTTACTTTTTCTATTACAGAATCACCTTGAGCTAGTCCCAATACAATAAATAATGCATTTTCACCAGGAGCACTCGTTACAGGTTGAATTCTCATACATTCCATAAAATATGCCTTTTTAGGTATTTAAGCTTATTAATTTAGCATACTCATATTTTTTTCATACAACCTGTTAAGAAATCTGATGTTGATAAGAGTTTAAGAAAACGCCTAAACTCTTACTCAGATTAAGCTTAATCAACGTCCATATTGCTTTTTTAAATACTTTACGATTTGAGCCGACTCAAACATCTTCACTCCCGTATTTGGGTCTACTAAGTATGGTACTTGCATTTTACCTTGCATAATCGGCAACAGCTTTTCTCTTTTTCCGCCTTCTAAAGGTATGTATTTACCAGGTTTTAAGCGAAGAATAGCAGGTCCCATATCTTGCCATCTCTCTTTTGCCACATTATGCAAAATATATGGTAGCTCAAGTTCAGAGAGTAGACTTCTTACAATTCGTGAATACGGACTTGCTTCAAAACTCCATAACTCAAGTTTTTGTTCAGGTGCAGCTCTATCAACAATTTTTTTATTTATCCATATTCCACGAGCTCCATTTAATATAGTTCCTGCAACTGCAACATAAGGCATGTTTGGGTAACTCGAAAATTTCTGCGGTGTTTTCCCTGTCTTACCATAATGTTTAAATAAATGATGAATAATATCCTGTGATTCATATAGCTGATCGCCAGTATTTTCATCAATTAAAAAAGGAAACTGTAATTTGCCGCCTTTTTCTTTTACCACTGAACGATACTTTGTTCCGCCTTTAGGACATGGATAAATTTCAACATCCAGATTCAAAAGTGTAATCACTTCACGAACGCGACGACAAAATGGTGAACCTTCAAATTCATATAGTTTCAAAGCCTTTACAGGCTGTTGTGGAAATGCTGTTCCTGAAACACCTCTACCACCTTCAGCAATTGCAGATACAACTGCTTGAAGTACTTTAATTTGATGAATCACCATCGTGCCTTCCTTTATATTAGAGAATTAGACTAATTTTTCTTTTGCTATCACAATCCCATTATTATCAGCATAGATAAAATCACCAGATTGAATTGTGACTCCACCAAAATACAAATTAATATCTACCTCACCAATGCCCTTACGATTACTTTTTTGCGGAATTGCAGCCAATGCATGTACTCCCAAATCTAAGGTCGCAATTGCATCAACATCTCGTACACAACCGTAAATCACTACACCATTCCAGTTGTTTTTAACTGCTGACTCAGCAATCAAATCACCCATAAGTGCACAGCGCATAGATGCACCACCATCAACAACTAATACTTTACCTGTACCATCTGTTGCCAATAACTCTTTTACACGTGAGTTATCTTCAAAGCACTTTACTGTTACAACCTGCCCCCCAAAAGTTTTACGTGCTCCATAACTTTGAAAGAACTTGCCATCCATTGATGGGATTACAACCTGTAAGTCTTTTTCAGGGTTATCATCTAATAAATCACATGTTACAAATGGTACTGTTGACACTTTAATACTCCCTTATCGAGTTTGTTGTATGCTCAGATTATCATATCGTTTAAAGGCTTCAATTTGCGTTAGCGCCGCTACGACCATCGTATGAGCCAATTGCTCCGCAGTTACTGGCTTATATTTGAATGGCTTTTGAAATTTATTCTCGATAAGTTTAAATAGACTTTGTCCTAAGTCTTCAATAAACCGTACATCGCTGCGTTTACCAATCAGTAAAGACGGTCTAAAAATTGATAGTTTTTCGAGTTCTAAACTCTCAATATAATCTTCTAACTGTCCTTTCACTTTATTATAGAAAATTGGAGAATTTGCATTTGCTCCAAGGGCACTCACTAGCAATAGATGAATATGTTTATCTTGTACTAAATCTGCTAAATGAGCATTGATTTCATAATCCACAGCGTAAAAAGCCTGTTTTGAGCCTGCCAATTTTAATGTTGTTCCAAGACAGCTAAATGCATGGGTATGGCCATTCACATCTTCATCATTGAGTAATAAAAAATCCTCTATAATGAGTTGAGTAACTTTTTTATATGTATTAAGTAGTTGTGATTCTTTTCTTACCACAACAGTAATCGCTTCAAATTCTGGTGTTTGCTCAAGCTGTTCGACAAGCGCTAAACCCACAAGTCCCGTAGCACCTATCACAATTGCTTTTTTAGTACTTATAGTCATTTTTTATCCAACCCTCTTTAAGTTTGTATCAAATTTAACCTTTTCTTACCGTTTTAGCAGCCCCTAAAACCGCTTAAAATGCTCGCAAGGCTTGACTTCACGGTGTTGATTCATCACAATATGGCACTTGTTTACGGGCTGGTGATGGTTAACCAGTTTACTGAATTGACCACAGCCCGCCCAGACCAACTTATTTTCAAGGAGTGCAAGAGTGGCAAACTCTGCTCAAGCTAAAAAACGTGCGCGTCAAAACGTTACAGCGCGTAAACACAACGCAAGCTTGCGTTCTATGGTTCGTACCTACATCAAACGTACTTTAAGTGCAATCGCTGGTGGTGATTATGCTGTTGCTACAGAAGCTTACAAAAAAGCTGTTCCTGTAATCGACCGCATGGCTGATAAAGGCATCATCCACAAAAATAAAGCTGCTCGTCATAAGAGCCGTTTAAATGCTCAAGTTAAAGCGTTAGCTAACTAATTTGAACATGTAAAAAAAGCCCAATAGGGCTTTTTTTATTATCTATCGTTTTTAAGCTTATAGCACTTTATGAAATTTAGCCACATTCAGTTCGTAGGCCTTTCCTCTCCAAATCCACTTTAATTTACAATTTGGAAACTCTTCACCTTCAAACCATACAAATAACCCTTCCATCATTTCCGGCCAATCTTCTTTCTTAATTTTATTTTCACCTGAAATTACAGCAACAATGGCTGCAATAATCGTGTCATGACTCACGGCTAAACTAAGTCCGCCTTTAGTTTTTGGATGAGTTCGGTAAATAAGCTCTAGTACATCTAAAACCCCAGTAATGGGATGTTTCATACCAGGTAATGCATTATTTACAAAACTATTAATAAAACCCAACGCACCTTGCTTTTTGAAATAAGGAGCAGCTTGTTGTATATCCAACACAAAGCTACCCGGTTCAACAAGCAGCCCTTGCTCAATAATTTCAATCGTATGGGTATTTGATTGAGGGCTTACGTCATCAGCCCCTTCAATCATGAGCGCAGCCGTATCGACACAGCGTTGTATTGGACTTGAAATACAATGCTGAATAACACGATCTGTATTTTTAATTAAGTAATTACCCCATGCCTGCGCAAGCTCACGTCCTTGAGGAGTAAGTTGGAGATCATAACCAGCCAAGCCCTGCCCATCTACAAGTTCTCTTAAAGAATGGCGCGTAAATAAGGTTACAGGAGTTGAAGCATCGGGCAATAAATCAATTGCTTCAAACATACTTTTAGGCAATAAATCGAGTGCCATCTTTATCTTGTCATCTTTTTTCAATACTTTGCCACTATAACATGTCTGGCATAACTCTCAATCTATAACACCTGATTGGGCTAATGCTTCAAATGCTATTTTTTTGCTTTCCTGATCACGAAAAGCGATAAAGCCCTTATTTAAAACCGTGTTTCTTTGGTTATATTCAAAAGGTTTTCCATCCAGAGTAAGTAAACCACCGCCTATACTTTCTAAGAGACCTTGACCAGAACTGGTATCCCATTCAGAAGTAGGATGAAAGCGTGGGTAAATATCTATTTCACCTTCTAACATCATACAAAACTTATAGGCACTTCCTGCTTCTCGCCGAATAATGCGATGTTCTTTTTCTATAGGTTGAATAAATTTTTGGTATTTTGGATTTTTACTACCGTGACTAAGTCCTATTTGTATAGGGGCATCTAACGAAGTTGAATTGACCCGATATTGATACCATTGTTGTTGGCTAAAGCTATATTTAAAAGGTAAATCTTGCAGATATCCTAAGTACACAACTTGTTCACATGGCACAGCAATAACTGAGAAAACTGTTTCTTTGCCGTTGATCAAGCTTAGATTGATCGTAAATTCATCACGTTCATGTATAAATTCTTTGGTTCCATCGAGTGGATCTAACATCCAACAAGTAGACCATTCATGACGGGCACTATAATCACTTTCTTCAGACAATACAGGCAACTCTGGAGTAATCTCTGCAAGATGCTTTAATAAAAATCTATTTACCTTTAGATCTGCTTGGGTTACAGGTGAATCATCTTGCTTTTCATGAATAGTAAACTCATAACCCGCAGAATAGTTTTGATATTCTTCTAGTAAAATCTGACTCGCCTGTTCCAAAATCGGCAGAAGTTGGTTAATTAAATTATCTTGTGGGCGCGTAGTTGTTATAAACATAAATATGCTCTACATAGTTTCATTTCTATTATAGGTGAATTATGAACAATTCTATATTCGCCAACAGTTTGATTTACTAAAATAGTCATTTATCCTAATCATTAGGATTGTTACTTTCCCCCTATGCTATTGAGGTAATATGAATAATTTTAATATTTATAAAAGTCTTTATTCCGTACAAAAAACAATCTATAAGTTATGAAAAATAAACAACTTAAATCAGATTTATCCATTTCCTTTTCATATATTTCTTGGTATGGTCAAGGACACAATAACAAGATGGAAGAAAGTGCACATGATGCTATATGGATATCATTTCTCGACAATAGAACATAACTGGGAAGACCTTAAGCCCTTAAATGAGTTTCTACAAACATTTGCAGATGATGATGGTGATGTTTCAACACGAGATAAAGAATCTCTCAAAGAAATCATAGCGAAATCTGATACAGCTTTGGCTCTCGCTAGAGAAATGGGTTGGGATGGTAGCTATACAGGCTGTCCTTATCTATTCTGGTTACCAAGTAAAAATAGCCAATCTTTTGAATATGGTTTTGTATTTAAACAGACCTCAGATAATACAACTTTTGTGATTTCACCGATTGAATTGAGCTATTTAGCTGAAGATCCCGAGGTACAAACATTAAGTAAAGATATTGAATAAGTGATATAGGTTATTGATTCAAATTTGACATCAATAACCTCATCTTAATTTTAGATAGATTAGTCAAACATGCTTAACTGAGGTGTAGGTTTTATAATTTTTTCTTTTGGGACATGAGAGCATTCAAACTCTTCAACTGGAAAACCTTCGATAAAGCTGGAAATATCTGGTGATTCTAAACTTAACCATTCATCTAGTCGGTCGTGTGGAATCACAATAACTGATCGTTTAACATCGCCCGGCTCATGAAAGTCTTTCATCATTGGATGGTCTATAGCATCCATGGTCAACATGCTTGCAGAACGAATAATCGTTTCATTTATTTTGCAAATTTCATAGATTGCTGCGATGAAAAAGGCCTGCCCATCTTTACGGCGAACACCCCACCGCTCAGGCTTATCATTTATATACTTACTTTCATAAAATTCGGTCACTGGAATCACACCGAATTTACATTTAAGTGCGGCTTCTTGAAAACTCGGTTTTTGGAAAATAGTCTCATGACGGGCATTGTAGGTATGTTTTGCTATATTTGTATCTTCAGCCCATTTAGGAACCAATCCAAACATCACTTCGCGCCATTCAAACCCTTGTGATGATTTGAATAATAGTGGCATTGTTCCAGCAGGATAAACCTCTTCGGCATAGCTAAAGCCGACCACAGGCAACTGAAGTTGCTGTAATTGGACAAGCGTTAAAGGTTTAAAATTAGCGCACATAACAAGAATAAAATACTCTACATTTACTTCTTTTATTTTATAAGCATTTACCACATAAACCAAATAAAAAGGCACTCGAAAGTGCCCTTCACGACATAACTTTACGCTTATGAAACGTGTTGAATCCCTTGAGGAATCGCCTGTAATAGTCGTTTAGTATAATCATGTTGAGGATGTGCATAGAGTTCATCTGAATTGGCTATTTCAACAACCTCGCCATGATTCATGACCATGACCTGATCAGAGATATATTTCACAACCGATAAATCATGTGAAATAAAGATATAACTAAGTCCAAACTCATCTTGTAAGTCTTGTAATAAATTAAGTACTTGTGCCTGTACAGATACATCAAGTGCAGAAACAGACTCATCACAAATTAGAATTTCAGGCTTCAGCGTTAAACAGCGTGCAATGGCAATACGTTGACGTTGACCACCTGAAAACTCATGTGGATATCGGTAGTAAGCTTGTTCAGGTAAATTGACTCGCTCAAGTAAACCAAGCGCAATTTGTTTGCGCTCAGCATCATCTTTACCAATGTTATGAATTTGCATAGGCTCTAATAATATCTGCCCGATGGTAAAGCGTGGATTAAGAGAGGCATAAGGATTTTGAAAAATGATCTGGATTTTCCGTTGATATTTAGCAAACTCTTTTTCAGTTAATGAAAGAATATCTTTACCTTCGATAAAAGCCTGCCCACCAGATGCCTGATGTAAGCGCATGAGTAATAGCCCAACAGTCGTTTTACCTGAACCTGACTCACCGACTAAACCCAAGGTTTTTCCTTTAGCAAGTTTAAAAGAAACGCCTTTAACGGCCTGAAACTCTTCTTTGCCAAATAAGCCTTTACGGCTATAAAAACTTTTTTTCAGGTCTTTTACTTCTAAGATGATTTGCTCATCACCATTTAAACCACGCTTGCGCTCGGGAATTGCTGAAACATCAAAACTTTGTTCGACCAATACATCATCTTCTTGACGCATAAAATCGCTCGTCACGGGCAATCGATAAGGCCGTTGTGACATTTGCGGGCGGCAATATAACAAAGCTCTCGTATATACATCTTTAGGCTGTTCAAGGACCTGATCAGCAGCACCTTGCTCTCTAATCTCGCCATGACGCATTACAATGACTTTATCTGCAATTTCACCAACCAATGCTAAATCGTGGGTAATAAAAAGCATCGACATTTGACGGCGCTTACGCAATGACTCGAGCAAATCAATAATTTGCTTTTGAATTGTGACATCAAGTGCAGTGGTAGGCTCATCAGCAATCAGCAGTTTAGGTTCACAAGCAATCGCCATAGCAATCATGACACGTTGCTGTTGACCACCCGAAAGTTGATTTGGATAAGCATCAATTTTAGTTTCAGGTGAAGGAATACCTACTTCTTTAAGCAACTCTAAAACACGTTGTCGAGCCTGTTTACGGCTCAACCCCATGTGTAAACACAAAACTTCTGCAATTTGATTGCCAACCGTAAAAACAGGATTTAATGATGACATCGGCTCCTGAAAAATCATCGCAATATCTTTGCCACAAATTTTACGCATCTCTGTACGAGATAAGCTCAGTAAATCTTTGCCTTCAAATATAATTTTACTTTGCTCATCAATTTTACTCTGACCTACAGGCAGCAATCCCATAGTTGCCAAAGAAGTAACCGATTTACCACTACCCGACTCACCCACTAAAGCAACCGTAGTATTTGCAGGAATATCAAAAGTAATTCCTTTTACGGTTTCAATATATTGCTTATCTTCACCTTTAAAACTTACTCGTAAATTTTGAACATGCAGTAACGGCGCATTCTTATTTTCTTGTTCTAACATTTGACCTTCCTCTTATTTTAGTTTTGGGTCTAATGCATCACGAAGTGCATCAGTAAACATTGAAAATGCCGTTACCAAAACAGCCATTGCGACAGAGGCTGCTACAAGCTGCCACCATTTGCCTAAAAGAAGTTCACTTTGTGCTTCATTTAGCATACTCCCCCAAGACACTACGCCTACTGGCACACCGAAGCCCAAGAAACTCAAAATAACTTCAGATTTAATAAAAGAAACCACCAGAATTGACATTTGGACCAAAGCGATATGGCTGACATTTGGGAAAATATGAATGAACATACGGCGGAAGTGACCAACACCAATTGCTTTGGCAGCAAGAACGTACTCACGTGCAGTGTGTTTCATATATTCAGCACGAATTAATCGATAAACACCCGTCCAGCCCGTTAAACCTAAAATCAGAACAATAGATAGAATGCCTTTTTGTTGAAGTACGGCAGCAATAGCGAGAACTAATAACAAATATGGAATTGAGGTAAAAATGTTATAAAACCAGTTGAGAATATCATCAACCCAACCACCGAAATATCCAGAAATTGCGCCTAAAAGTGTACCAATTCCTACTGCAAGTAAAGCCGATATCACCCCAACAATAATTGAGGTTTCAGCACCTTTAATAGTTTTCTTTAAAACATCCTGTCCCCATTTATCAGCTCCAAACACAAGGGTACTTTTCAGTTCTGCTTGTTGATCAAGTAAATGTCCTCCAAGTTGCTGATCGATCGCTTTCATATCATCGGCTAATGGGTCAACTACACCATAATAATCAATTGCACTTCCAGAGCTCTTTTCTTGTTTAATTTCAGCCTTAAGCTTATCAATTACATCTTTTAAAGGGTCGACTGGATTTTCTGGTAACTCTTCTTCAATCGCTGCCGCCTTTTGCCCTGCATCTGTTGTCTTATCTGCCCCTATAAATGTAGGCGGTGCATAACTTACGGCTACCTCTTTATTCCAGTCAGATGCAATCACGCCCGTCATTGATAGAACCAAGATAATAAAATAAAGCAATACAATCACTAGCGATGACATTGCGATCTTGTCGGCCCGAAGACGACGCATGGCAAGTTTCCACAGGCCAGATGAATGAGCTTCGGCTTTTGTTTGTTGTTTTCTTTTTGATAAAACGCTCAGCATAGCCCACCTACTTCAACTGTACACGTGGATCAACCACTTTGTAGACCAAATCGGCAATCAGGTTAAAAATCATGGTTGCAGCTGCGATGTAAACTGTAATTGCTTTAATAACAGGAAAATCACTCCGCTCAACTGCAATAATCACCTCTCGACCAATCCCGGGAATACCAAAAAAACGTTCAATTAAAAATGCGCCTATGAGCAATGCAGGTAAAGTTGACATCACATCGGTAATAATAGGAATTGAAGCATTACGTAGTACATGTACACCTAAGATTCGGCTTTCACCCACACCTTTAGCCCGTGCTGTTCGAACATAGTCCTGATTAATTTCATCAAGCACAAAGCTACGATATAAACGTAAAGTCGGTGCAATACTCACCACCAACATGATTAGAATTGGTAGTAAGGCAAACTTAAATAAGTTATCAGTAAAGGTGTCGCTCCAGCCTTGTACAGGAAACCAACTTAGTTGATAAGCCAGAACATATTGAAAAACGATGATGTAAACTAAGATGCTGATCGACATGCCAATAGTACATAGCATCATGACCATACGGTCGGTTAGAGAGCCTCGTACCGCAGCAACAGCTAATGCCAAAATAATTGAAATAACCGTCTGTAAAATAGTCAGTGGGATTAAAAGCGTAAGCGAGGGTCCTAATCGGGTTAAAATAATTTGAGAAACGGGTTCGCCAGTACTCCAACTTGCACCATAGTCAAAAGTTAGTATTTGTTTAATGAAAATCCAGAGCTGAACGTAATAAGGCTGATCGACACCTAACTGCTTACGAATGTTTTCTATCTGCTCAGGATTAGACATCTTGCCCGCTAAAATATAAGCAGGATCGCCACCTACCCAGTTAAAAAGAATAAAAATAAGTAAGACTACTCCCAACATCGTTGGAATCATCTGCCATAACCGCCGAATAACATATGCCAGCATAGTGATAATTCCTTATTTAACCCGTTGTCCAGTAATTTCATTAAAAAACGCTTTGTTATCAGGTTCACGGCCAAGGAAATCTTTAACTAATTCAGCTGCCGGTTTTTGGCTACCTTGTGACAAAATGGTTTGACGGTAACGCTGTCCAACTTGCGGGTTATTAAGGTTGTCCCCATATGCAGAAAGCATGTCTAAAGCTAAAACCTCAGACCACATATAGCCGTAATAACCTGCTTGATAACCGCCCATCAAATGCCCAAACTGCCCAGGAAACTCGGTTGTTGGTACATAACCTAAGGCTGTAGCAGCTTCCATTTTTTGCCAATTTTCTAAAGGTTTTACTTTTAAGGCATCAGCAGTATGCAATGACATATCGTACTGTGCATAAAGGGTCTGACGCGCATAACGTAAGCCACGACCATAGTTATGTACTGCTTTTAATCGGGCAATTAACTCATCGTCAACACGTGGACATGCTGGATCACAATAATCAGCCACTTTAGATAAAGTCTCTTTACGGCGTGCCCACTCTTCATACATTTGAGATGGTGCTTCTACAAAATCACGCTCTACGGATGTTCCAGACTGACTGGTATAGCGGGTATTTGACAAAATGCCGTGTAGAGCATGACCAAACTCATGGACAAACGTTTCAAGCTCATCGCTATTTAGCCCTTTACGATTAAAGTTCGTAACTAGGGCTGAAACTGGTAAGCGGTTTGTTAATGTACTACCACCATATACTCCCCAAACAGCGGCATGGCCATACTTCCCTTCACGAGGGAATTTATCCATATATAAGCCACCAAGGAGTTTTCCTGTTTTTTTGTCAACCACATCGTAATATTCAACTTCATCCTGCCATGCTTTAACTTTGACAGGTTTAAAATCAATACCATAAAGATCAGATGAAATAGCAAACAACCATTTTTGAGCAGCTAAGGTTGGAAAATAATCACGAAGTTTTTCCTGATCAATCTGATATTTACTCTTACGAAGTTTTTCACTCCAATAAGCTTCACTCCAACGCGTTATCTCGGTTTTTTCTAATGGCGTTTTTAAAGTTTGTGCTTTAAATGCTCGGAGTTCTTCTACTTCTTTGCGTTCTAGTGGTGCTACTGTTTTTTGTACTTCTGCCAAAAATTGATTTACAGCCTCAGGCGTTTTAGCCATACGGTCTTTTAAAACCCAATCTGCATAACTTGCTTTTCCAAATAACTGAGCAAGCTCATAACGCAAATCAATTGCCTGTTTAAGTAGTTTTAAATTTTGTTCAGTACCCCGTCGCGTAAAGGCAATTTGATATCTTTTTCGGGCATCATCATTATCTGCCAACTCCATAAAAGGACGATATTCCGGATATTCAAAACCTAATAAATAGTTGCCTTTAGCATTTTTCTTTAATGCTGAAATATAACTTTGAGGTAAGCCTTTCATCTCTTCAGGAGTAAACTCAAGTTTCTCTGGATTATCACGGACGTTACGGGCATATTCTTGTTCGAGTTTGGTCAACTCATCCAGAATAGCTTTCATTCGTGCACGTTTTACTGGCTCAAGTTGAACGCCTGTGTCTTCAAATTGATCTAAGATATCTTGACGATATTTTTGGTCTATCGGATCAGTAGCTTTTGTATTCTTAATGACGTTATATAATTTTGAATTTTGAAATATATCAGTATGAAACTGATTAATTTTGATTTCACAGTCTTCTGCTGCCTTACGTAACTTTGCATCTGGGTCTACGTTACTATATAGACTTATAGGACCTGAGAAATCTTCAAAATGCGCAAAAATTTTATCCCATTTTGCCAATATAGGTGCCGCTGCTGCATTATCTTTAACAGGTGTTTTTTCAAAATTTGAAATCTCTTTCTGAATCTTTTTTAAATTCGCATCACACCATGCTGGAAGTTGTTGTGCTTTAAGTAATGGCAAAGTAGGACGTGTTGTCTCTGCCATTGCAAACTGACTTACACCTATGGTCAACATACATAAAGTTGTCATTTTCAGTGCATTATTTTTCATCGTATCTCCAATTTTTTTCATTTAATGATTAGATTTAGTATTTGTATCAATATCGAAATACATCCACTCTGCATGTAAAATTGGATGCTTCTTATATCCAATGATTTTTGGTTGAGCCAGCATATTCCGGTAGCGTGCATATGAGATTTGGACAGGCATATACACTTCTAACAACCGTGTCATTTTTCGATAAAGCGCATCTCTCTCAGCACCTGCTTGCATTTGTTGCGTTTGGCGATACAACTGATCAAACTCTGGTGTAGAACCACAAGACCAGTTCGTCATATGTGTATTGGGTCCATAAAAATTCTGCATAAAATTATCACCATCTGGATAATCGGCTATCCATGCAGAAGACCCGAACATCCCTTCACATTGTTTTTGCGCACGAATAAGATCTGCAAAGAGCATGGGTTTAAAGACCATACGGATATTCAAACTATCAAAATTTTTCTTCCAGAGTTCAGCGCTTTGCTGGCCAATACTGTCACTACGCGCCATATATTCAATGACCAGAGGTTTCCCATCTGGTTGAGTACGCCAACCTGAGGCATCTTTTTTATAGTGATATCTATCTAATAGTAAATTTGCTGCTTTCACAGAATATGGGGTACTGGTTCTGTATTGAGGGTCATTACCCACTACACCTGGTGGAATTGGAAAATGTAGACGCTGTGCATCATCATTTCTTACTAGTTTAATTTCTTGATCTATCGAACGAGACATCGCAATCGCACGGCGTAAAGCAATTTTTTCTTTACTCATTCCGCCAATGACTGGATTTTTAAGATTCCAATAAATATAGCTAATTTCGGGGTCAACAATGCGAGATAACTGCACACCTTCTTTAGCAAGTTCAGGTCTTAATTTACCGTCTTTAACCGCTTTTGCGACCAGTTGGCCTTCAAGCTGAAATATATCAACCTCACCACGCTGAAATGCTAGCCACCGCGATTGGTTTTCTTCCATCACCTGAATATCAATTGTGCCGATTTGAGGCATTTTTTTACCTTTAAGTCGCTTCACAATTGCCTGATCTTCAGGGCTGCTGGCAGTAAAGTTCCAAGTAAAGCCGCGATAATCAGGATTCGCTTTTAAAACAATACGCGATGCTGGTACCCACTTGCTCAGCACATAAGGGCCGGTACCTACAGGATGGCCCATTACATAACCAGCTTTGTCTTTATACTTTTCGATAACTTCACGTGCCACCGCACCTGTCGGGTCATGGGCCAGTAATAAAGGAAAGTTATAGTCTGGCTTAACTAAACGAATCACCAAAGTGTATTTATCAGGTGTTTGTAAACCACTTACCTTTTGGTCATAGTTAAATTTTCCAGATTTATTGGCTGCTTTGACTAAAGCATCCATACCTTCAATTTTGTTTTCTAATAACCAGCTATTTGGAGAGCGCAGATTCGGGTCCAATAAACGCTTAAAAGAGTACGCATAATCATTAGCTGTTAATTCTCTAGGTTTGCCTTTAAAAACAGGGTCTGGCGTAAAATAAATTCCCTTCTTAATGCGAATGGTATAGGTCAGACCATCGGCACTGACTTCTGGCATAGCGGTTGCTATTTGCGGAATAAGTTTTGCCGGCCTTGCTAAATAATCATAGGTATATAGAGTTTCAAATATCGATGTGGTTACATGCGCAGAATATAAATCATGGATATAAGCCGGGTCGAAACCTGTCTCAGCTGTTGGAAATACATAACGTAAAACTTTATTCGGATCGGCTGGGCTTTTCGCAAAAATACTTGTAGATCCCGTTAAGGCCATACTAGCGAATAGCAAGCTGATACTACAGTGTTTGAGCTTTTGTTTTAAATTTTCAGTCATCATGATCTTTATCTAAAATTATTTTTTAATAGGAGTAATATCAAGATATTGCCAGTTTGTATTCATCATAGGATGGGGTTTAAAACCTTGAACTTGTGGCCGTACTAACCAGTTACGAATTCGAGTTACATGAACAATCCATGGGTTATCAGCTTCAATCTGGCGATTGAGCTTTTCATAATATGGTAGACGTTGTTGCGGTGGTAAATGAATGGCCTGAGTATAAAGAGCGTCATATGTTTTAGACTGATAACAAGCATGGTTTCCCTGACCAGCATTTGGTCCATAAAGCAACTGTGCAAAATTATCTCCTTCAGGATAGTCAGCAATCCATGCCCCACTCCAAATCATATATTTACATTGAGTTGCGGCTTTTAAGTTATCTGCAAAATTACTTACCTTAAAGTCAGCTCGAATGCCAATCGCATCTAAATTCTTTTTCCAGAGTTCGGAGTGAATAACTGAGGCTGAGCTATTTTCTGTATTGATTTTTAAAATCAAAGGTTTCCCGTTTGGCTGGGTTCTATAACCATCAGCACCTTTTTTATAACCATAATAATCAAGTAATTTATTTGCTAGTAGTGGGTTGTATCCTACGCTACTTTTATATTTCGGATTATAGCCATTTACACCTTCAGGTATAAACATTTCAGCCCGAACAGCTTGCCCTTTATAAGCCTGTTTTATACTTTCTTTTTGGTTGTATGACAAAGTAATTGCTCTACGTAGAGCTATCTTTTCTGGACTAAAACCTCCAATCACCGGATCACGCATGTTCATCATCGTATAGGTAATCTCGGGGTCTTTATTTGGATAATGTTTAATTCCTCTTTTCTTGAAAGAGGCTTTAAGCTGATTTCCATCTAAAGCTTGAGGAACAGCATCTGCTGTAAGTTTGTCAAAATCTAATTGACCCGACTGAAAAGCTAACCATCTTGACTGTTGTTCTTCGATAATACTGACTACCACCTTTCCAATTTGTGGCATTTTCTTTCCAGACATTTCCTTAACAAGCTGGTTATCCCAAGGTGTTCCTGTCGACTTAAAGTTCCAGGCAAAACCACGATAATCAGGATTAGCAACCAACTCGACCTTACTTCTTGGTACATACTTACTTAACATGTAGGGGCCTGTACCTACGGGATGCATAGCAATACGGTCACCGTAATAATCAACAACCTCTTTAGCAACTCCGCCAAAAGTAATATAGGCAAGAATATAAGGAAAATTATAGTCTTGGCGAGTTAAGGTAAATTGTAGAGTATATCGATCAAGCACTTTAACTCCTGCAATTGGAGCAGCATAATCAAATTTTCCAGTTTTCTTTGCTTGAGCTACAACCGTATCGGCACCTAGTAACTTACCATCAATGAATGAAACAGACGGTGCTCTATTTTTAGGATCTAGAATCCGTTTAATTGTATAGACGTAGTCTTCGGCTACTAGTTCACGGCGTTTACCTTTAAAAGCGGGATCATTGGTAAAATAGATACCTGGCTTAATTTTAAAAGTATAAACTTTACCGTCTTGTTCCACTTTAGGCAGGCTCTCTACTGTATAGGGAGCTAACTGTAATGGACGTGCCAGATAGTCATATTTGAGTAAAGGCTCAAAAATTGCCTCAGCAATATTAGCACTATAGAAATTGGTAGTTTTAACCATATCGAAGCCATCATCTGGAGCTTCATAGGCAACATGCAAAATTTTGTTTGGTTGTGCTGGTGTAATTGCGTAAGCACAAGGAACTGATGTAATAGCCAGACTTAAAATGGCGAGCTTAAAAAATTTTAATTTCAAGTTCATACCCACGTAATTAGTTTTTTAAAAGATATTATCCTTTTGAGTAACATCTAAATCTGCATAAGAAAAGTTCTTTTTCAACAGATAAGCCTATTTGGGTTTAATTCTTTACTTTTCTATAAGCGTTTTTATTTGAACAAATGGAAAAACAAAGTCAAAAAACCCAATCTTTTGTAACTACTGAAAATAAAGCGAATTTCATGCCATTTATTAATATTCATCACAAAATAATTAATAATATTAGAAATTCATATTTTTATTAGGTACTTAAAATAGTTTGAACTGTATAAATAAAAGTAACTTTTTGCCAAATATTATATTTGCATATGTTAATCATCTAATACCTTAAATGCACAAATAAAATACATTAATGACACATTATGATTCATATTGAGACAAGCCAAATTAACAAATAAATATAAAATAAACAATTGATTTAAAATAAAAAATCAAAAAAAACTCAGCATTACAAATAGTATAACATTACATATAAAAAGGTTCTAAAACGATACATTTTTATTTATTAAGCATGTGAAGAGTCCAGTAATGTATATTTTTTATACAAAAAAATTGAAACTTTTGGCTAGCGTTCAAAAATTTTCCAAACGGAAAATTTATTTTTGTTTAATAAAAGATGAACCTTCGTGCTGAACCATAATAAAATCAATATACATCAATATTTTGCATAAACTAAAAAAAGAAAAATATATAGTTGGCACTTGCTTTGCTTAAAAACTTTCCAGCAATATCGCTAACGACAACAAAAAGGGATCAAATCCACGATGAAAAAAAAATACAATGTTCGATCTCAGGCAACCCCCAAGATCAGCAAAACAATTCTTAAATTAAGCACCCTTAGTTTAAGTATGATGTGTCTTACCCTGGCACAGGCAGCAGAAACTGAACAATCAAGTACTGATGAAAAACCAACAAAAGTCGTAAAAGTTGCCGTTACAGGTTCTTCAATCAAAGGAGTTGCAGCACAAAGTGCGTCGCCAATCACAGTGGTGAAAGTTGATGAAATATTAAAACAAGGGGTAACAACAACAGAGGAAGCATTATCTAAAATCACCGCAAATCAAGCGGGATTTGTTACGGCACAAAATGTAGGAGCTAGCGGTACAGCTGGCTCAACAGCAAACCTACGTGGTATTGGTGCCAACAAAACCCTGATTTTACTCAATGGACGACGTCTAGCAGCCAATGCTTACGATAGCGGTGTGACTAACCTCAATATCATCCCACTTGCCATGTTAGAGCGCATTGAAGTATTACGTGATGGAGCCTCTGCCATTTACGGGACAGATGCTATTGGTGGTGTTATTAATTTCATTACAAAAAAACAATTCACTGGTTTAAATATTAGTGCCGGGTTGACCCAGCCAGAACAAACTGATGGAGATACTCAAGATATTAGCGTTTTTGGCGGTTTTGGTGATATAGATGAAAATGGTTTCAACGTTTTTGGTGTTGTAGATTATCGTCATGGTAATGACATCATGGCCCAAGATCGTAAGGTTAGTAAGCGCGGCGGCTTACTTCCTGAACTAGGTGTTACAAGAGGTAGTAGCGGTGCATTTCCTGCAAATATTTCAAAAAACTTAGGGAATCCTTATGCTGCAACAGGTTGTGGAGATAATCCTCTTATTTACGTTGATGGAAATACCTGTCGCTTCAATAGTCAAGCGGTAATCGGTATTGTTCCAAAAACAGAAGACATCTCAGCTATGGGCCGAGCTACATTTAAACTGAACGATAATTTTAATGCTATAGCTGAATATGTATATGCACGTAATGAAGTCACTACTTCGGTTGCACCAGATGTATTCTTCGATTTACCACTTGAAGGAAATAGTAAATACTATCCAGGTAACGGCATTACCCCTGCATTAGCAGGTGTCAATGGGCAAGACGTCACCCTATCTCTACGCTCTCAAGCTGGCAATCGTGTAAGTACGAGTGTCAATGAATCCCATCGTATCTTTGGCGGTATAGAAGGTGACGCTTATGGTTGGGACATCAACACAGGTATTACCTATGCAAAAAGTAAAGCCTCAGATGCTTTAAACAGCGGCTACTTAAACTACAGCAAGACTTCTGAAGCACTACTTGCAGGAAAACTTAATCCTTTTGGTGCACAACAACCTGAAGATGCTGGTTTATGGGATACTTTAGGTGTAACTGGCAAATATATGGATGCTGATGTTGATTCAACCACAGTTGATTTCACAGCAAGCCGTCCAATTTATACTTTACCAGCAGGCGATGTTGGTTTCGCAGTCGGGGCTAGTTACCGTCGAGATGACTGGACATCAAAAGTAAATTCAGAAATCGCAAGTCTCGCACCAAGTACTGGTGTAGATCCAGATGAACCTATCAACAAAGGTAAACGTGAAATCAAAGCAGCTTTTACCGAGCTGCACATTCCACTCCATAAAACATTAGAAGCTCAACTTGCTGCACGTTATGATGATTACAGCGACTTTGGTGATACTTTTAACCCTAAATTTGCACTCCGTTGGGAACCAATCAAACAATTGATGTTCCGTACTTCTTATAGTACAGGTTTCCGCGCCCCTACTCTTTGGGAAATGAATGCACCAAACTCAATAACTAATACATCTGCCAGCTATGATGATCCAATTCTTTGCCCAGGTGGAAAAGTAAACGAAGCCGCTGGTGGTGATAAAAGCCGCGACTGTAATATGCAATTTGACCGTAAAAATGGTGGTAACAAAGACTTAGATGCAGAAGAATCAAAGTCGTTTACAGCCGGCTTTGTGTTAGAACCGATCAAAAACCTAGTCTTAACTTTAGACTATTACAATATCGAAGTTGAAAAACAAATTTCAGCTCTTCCAGAAAGCGATATTTTTAATAATCCAATCAAATATGCAGATAAATTTGTACGTAATTCTGATGGTTCACTCGCATATATCATCACTACTCAACAAAATATGGGAGATTTAAAAACCTCCGGCATTGATGTGAGCTTAAACTATGCTACACCAATGACTGCAACAGGCCGTTATAGCTTTGGTATTGATGGTACTTATGTCATCAAATATGACTACCAAAATGAAAAAGATGGTGAATGGATTCACAATGTAGGCAGCTATGAAGGTACTGGTCCAATTATTCGATGGAAACATGTTGCCAACCTAAATTGGAATTACGAAGACTGGGCACTCAACTTCCAACAACAGTTCACTCGTGGTTATGACGATCAGAATGCATCAGACCAAAACCATAAAGTCAGCGACTACACACTCTACAACGTTTCAGGCACATACAAAGGCTTTAAGAACTTAGAGTTAACAGCCGGTATCAAGAATATCTTTGATGAAGAACCTGCTGCAACCAATGTTGAGGACAACTTCCAAATGGGCTATGACCCTCGTTACAGCGACCCTACAGGCCGTACGTACTTCCTACGTGGTACTTACAAGTTCTAAACGGGTGTTTTGCAAATATGGCTCCATAACATCAATGGACCATGTTTGCAAAATGAAATTCTCACTTAGCCAAACAAGAAATGCATAAGTCTTTATCCAAGCATTTCAATATAAATTGTTTGTCTACAGTTTCAGGAGTAACTATGGGCATGACTTTTACAGACATAGAAAATAAATCTGCCAAACGCCTAATTGGTATTGCTGCAGTTATTTTTCTGCATCTCCTTGTTGCCTATATTCTGATGTCAGGTTTAGCAAACAATATTCAAAAACCAGCAGAAAAACCTGTGGAATTACAAATTATTCAGGATATTAAGCCGCCTCCTCCACCAAAACCAGAGGAGCCAAAACCTAAGGAAAAACCACCTGAGCCACCTAAAATGGTAGAAAAAGTTGCCAAGGTTCCTGAGTCACCTAAACAAGTAGAGAAAGTAGCAACACCGGTACAAAAAACGACATCGGTGGCTCAACCAACTAAAGTGGCTACCCCAGCTCCTGCTACACCTAGTACCCCATCTCCAAGCCCTGTTGCCACACCTGCTCCAGTGGCTGCTGCGCCAGCCCCCAAACCAGCTGGAGTAAGTCGTGGTGTTTCAGAGGGTTCTGCTGGTTGTGAAAAACCAGAATATCCACGCGAAGCACTTATGAATGAAGAACAAGGGACAGTGCGTATACGTGTTCTGGTTGATACATCCGGCAAAGTTATTGATGCCAAAGTAAAAAAATCGAGTGGCAGCAAAATTTTAGATAAGGCTGCAACTAAAGCTTACAGCTTATGTACGTTCAAACCAGCAATGAAAGATGGTGTACCTCAGCAAGATTGGTATGAAATTGAATATCCATTCGTAATTGAATAAACAATTGAATTAGCAAGAAATTAAAAAATATTGGAGATATATGATGAAAAAATCAACTCAACCTTTAGTTCGTTTCGCTTCTGCAAGTCTAATCGCAGCTTGCTCGTTACTTCCATTAAGCTCAGTTTTCGCAGAAGAAACAAGCAATACTCCTGTGGCCACAGCAACTACTGAAGCTACGTCAAGTACAAATACTCCAACTCCACCACCGAAACCCGCAACAAGCGAAACTGTTAAAAATCCATATGGTCTAGAAGCCCTTTGGCGCGAAGGTGATTTAGTTGCTAAGTCTACCTTATTTATATTAGTACTCATGTCGATTGGAACTTGGTACATCATCATCTCTAAACTATTGCAGCAAGGTAAAGTCAAACGCCAAGGCAAAGAAGCTGAAAAACACTTTTGGGAAGCTACCTCCCTTGATAATGCTGCAGAAGGTTTAGAACAAAGTAGCGCTTTTCGCTTTATTGCAGAAAAAGGTATTAATTCAACTAAATCACATGGCGGTTCTTTACTTGAACGAATCGATTTTAATACATGGGTGAGCATTTCAATTCAACGCGCAATTGAGAAAATACAAAATCATTTAGGCGGTGGTTTAGCCTTTTTAGCAACAGTAGGTTCTACTGCACCATTTGTTGGACTTTTTGGTACGGTTTGGGGAATTTATCACGCATTAACAGCCATTGGTATCTCAGGTCAAGCATCTATCGATAAAGTTGCAGGCCCCGTTGGTGAGGCTCTGATTATGACAGCGATTGGTCTTGCAGTCGCAGTACCTGCTGTAC
The DNA here is from genome assembly GCF_001541635.1 of Acinetobacter sp. LMB-5. NCBI lineage: Bacteria > Pseudomonadati > Pseudomonadota > Gammaproteobacteria > Moraxellales > Moraxellaceae > Acinetobacter > Acinetobacter sp. LMB-5. Next base: position 250,497 of record NZ_LRDR01000006.1, read on the forward strand.
TTGGTTATAACTGGCTTACACGCCGTAATAAAGCCGTTATGGAAAATGTTCGTTCATTTGGTTCAGATTTACACGCGGTTTTATTAAGTGGAGAAATTAATACCAATAATTCAGTTAATCGCAGTATTAAATAATCAGGAGCAAACATTATGGGTATGAGTGTTGGTTCTGAAGATGATGACGAAATGATTGGCACAATTAACACGACACCTCTGGTTGATGTCATGTTGGTTTTACTTATTATTTTTCTTATTACTATTCCGGTAGTCACACATACGGTTCCAGTGAAACTACCAGAAGAAAAAAATACTCCCTATGCAACTACGCCTGAAAATATTCAACTCTCAGTAAATAAGAAAGGCGATATTTTCTGGAACGAAAGTTATGTGCCTAGTAAAGAGATATTACTGGCAAAACTTCAAGCAGTTGCACAAAAAAGACCTCAGCCAGAAGTTCATATTCGGGGTGATCAGCTTACCCATTTTGAAGCGATAGATCAGGTCATTAGTACGACCAAAGAAGCTGGTATTGGCAAAATTGCTTTTGTTACTACCCCTCCAGCCTCCCCGTAATTAACTTAAGGAGAATTTTATGGGTATGAATGTCGGTTCAAATAATGATGACGATGTGATGTTAGAAGTCAACATGACACCTCTTATTGATGTCATGCTGGTACTTATTATTATGTTTATTATTACTATACCTGCACCAAACAACGCGATTAATATTAATTTGCCAAATGGCACACCGCCACCAACAAATGAAAAGCCACCTGAAGTGATTGATGTAAGAATTGATGCGGTAGGCAAAGTATTTTGGAATAACCAAGAGGTTTCTGACCGAAAGGCGCTAGAGACTTTATTTCAAGGTGTTGTTGCTAAAAAAGATCAAGACCAGATCAAACTCAAACCAGACCAGATGGCTGAATATAAGAATGTAGCAATGGTCATGGCTACTGCACAACGTTTAGGTGTCACTAAAATTGGAATTGTGAGCAATAACTAATATTGCTTTTCAATATATTTAATTCTATTAACTCCTGCGCTAACTTGAATCTTCAGTTAGCGTTTTTTTAATTAGAAATATTCAACTCTAAAATAATATCTCCACACTCATCATATTCTCCAGTTTCTCGGAAACCCATTTTTTTATAAAGTTTTCCAGCCACATAGTTGGATGATTTATACATCGTTCTAATTCGTTTAGCTCCTTTTGCAGCCATTTCATCAATTGCTATTTGCAATACCTTAGTACCATAACCTTTGACTTGATTATCTTTGCTAATCATCAAACGAAACAACCAAAATAATGTCTCATCAGGTGGATCAATTTCGACGCAATACATTAGGAACCCAACGACTTCATCATTAAAACAGATCACTCTTGGACAGTAATGTTCTTCCACTTTAGACTCAGCAATAGAATATACATTTGGTGCAACATAGTCCTTTTGATATTCATCCAACGACAGCTTTGCACATAGAATCCAATTCTCACGATCAAGATCTTTTAGACTAATCAAATTCAAAACCTTTTAGCTATAAATTCCCTTCCTATAAGCACAAAATATACCGAAAATAAAAAAAGCCTCCGAAGAGGCTTTTTTCAAAACAGGATGAAATTAATCACCTGTATAACCTTTTAACTTCAAACGAGCAGCATGAAGTAACGGCTCAGTGTAACCAGAAGGCTGTTCACAACCTTTGAAGATAAGGTCAGAAGCTGCTTGGAAAGCAATATTTGTTTCAAAGTTAGCTGCCATTGGTTTATACAATGGGTCATTCGCATTTTGCTCATCAACAATTTTTGCCATACGTTTAAGCACTTCTTCAACTTGTTCACGAGTTACAATACCGTGACGTAACCAGTTAGCAACGTGTTGAGAAGAAATACGTAATGTTGCACGGTCTTCCATTAAGCCCACGTTGTTAATATCAGGAACTTTCGAACAACCTACACCTAAGTCAACCCAACGAACAACATAACCTAAGATACCTTGGCAGTTATTTTCAAGTTCATTGTTAATCTCTTCCGCTGACCAATTTGTATCAGGTGCAAATGGAGGGGTTAATAGGTCATCTAATGACAACATTTCTTCAGCTTTTAACTGATCTTGACGTGCTTTTACATTTACTTGATGGTAATGCATCGCGTGAAGAACAGCACCAGTTGGAGATGGAACCCAAGCACAAGAAGCACCAGCATTTGGATGTGCAGCTTTAGTTGCTAACATATCTTTCATGCTATCTGGTTTTGGCCACATACCTTTACCAATCTGTGCTTTACCTTGTAAACCACATTTCAAGCCAATTGCAACGTTACGGTTTTCGTAAGCAGCAATCCATTTTTGTGTTTTAACAGCTTCTTTACGAACAACTGGCGCAGCTTCCATAGAAGTATGGATTTCGTCACCCGTACGGTCCATAAAGCCAGTATTAATAAAGATTGTACGGTCTTTAGCAGCAGCAATACAGTTTTTCAAGTTTACAGATGTACGGCGCTCTTCATCCATAATACCGATTTTTAACGATTTAGGTGGTAATCCAATCGCCTGTTCAGCACGTTCAAATAACTCTACAGCAAATGCAACTTCTTCAGGACCATGCATTTTTGGCTTAACAATATACATAGAACCTTTACGAGAGTTTTTATTTTCGTTTGTACTACGGATATCAGCAATTGATAACAATGGAGTTACCAATGCATCCATAATACCTTCGAAAATTTCTTCACCATCTACCAAAATAGCTGGGTTAGTCATTAAGTGACCTACGTTACGAAGTAACATAAGTGAACGACCATGAAGTTTTGTTGTACCACCAATTAAGTTTTTAATTTCGCGATCTTTATTTAGATCACGAACAATCGTTTTACCATTCTTTTCAATAGATTCTTGAAGTGTACCCTTCATTAAACCTAACCAATTACGGTAACCTTCAACTTTTTCTTCTGCATCGACAGCCGCAACAGAGTCTTCCAAATCTTGAATTGTGGTTACTGCCGCTTCAAATGTTAAATCTTTAACACCCGCTGGATCAGTTTGTCCAATTGGGCTATTTGCATCAATTTCGATAATGACATGAAGACCATTACTTAAAAGTACAACTTCTGAAGGATTTTCTTCTTCACCATTGAAACCAACAAACTGAGCTTCATGAGCTAAACCTGTTTTTGAACCATCTTTCAAAGTTACAACAAGTTTATTTTGCTCAATTGCATATTTTGTTGCATCTGCATGTGAACCTTGAGCAAGCGGGAAAACTTCATTTAAGAAATTCTTAGCGAACTCAATAACTTTTGCACCACGAACAGGATTATATCCTTTACCCTTTTCAGCTCCGCCTTCTTCAGAAATTACATCGAAGCCGTAAAGTGCATCATATAAAGAACCCCAACGGGCATTTGCTGCATTTAAGCAATAACGTGCATTACGTACAGGTACAACTAACTGTGGTCCTGCCAACAACGCAATTTCTTCATCTACATTTTCAGTAGTAATTTGAAAATCTTCAACTTCTGGTAATAAATAACCAATTTCAGTTAAGAACGTTTTATAAGCACCTAATTCAAATTTGTTGTTACGGTGCCATTCATCAATTTTTGCTTGTAATTCATCACGCTTAGCCAATAATGCTTTATTTTTTGGGCTAAGATCGACAACAACTTGCTCAAAGTTCTTCCAGTAAGTTTCACTATCTAAACCAGAACCTGGTAAAGCTTCATTTTCGATAAAATCGTAAAGTTCTTTAGCAATCGCTAACTTGCCTTTTTGAATACGTGCAGTCATTGTCTTTCCTGAAGTTGCTACTTTTTATACCAAGAGAATCCTAGTATACCGATTTAAATTAAGCTGAATACTAATATCACATTCCTAAATAGTAAGCATTTTCCCTTGCAAAACTATTGACAAAGATAAATTTTCCTATATAGGAAATATTAAAATTCTAACTAGGATTCCCATCAATTTATTCAATATTTAAAGATACTGAAACTAGACTTTTTGTTAACAGACAAAAAATTTCACTATCTTGTTTTTCTAAAGCGTATTTAGTTATATCAAACTTTGCTGTGTGAAAAAGCACTATTTAATTAAATTTATCTATTTTTTGTTATAAAAAAGCGCTCAATCTAGAGCGCTTTTCATATCTACTTTACTTAAGAGGTTTTTGTAGCATCAATATGTCGATGTTCAGAATGTAAATATTCATCAGACTGCATTTCTAGCAAACGTGAACGCGTACGCTCAATTTCAAATGCTAATTTTTCACCTTGATAAATATCAATAATACTATCTTGAGACGTTAAAAGTAATTTCACACCTCGATCGTAGAATTCATCGACTAGATAAATAAAACGACGAGTACCTTCTGACAAGAAATCTGTCAAATGAGGAACATTACTCACTAGAACCGTATTATAAATATTCGCAATTTCAATAAAATCGGCTGGGCTACGTGGTTTAAAGCAGAGTTCAGAAAACTCACACCACAACACATCTTCTGTATGTCCCAAAGTCTCGACAACACGATTATTAATCACAATCGGCTCTTGAGAATGAGCTTGTGTATGGGTTAAAGCACTAAAACGTTCAGCCATCCAGCTTTGCGCTTCATTCGTTAATGGCGATTTAAATAATTGAGCTTGTTTTAGTACACGCAAACGATAGTCCACACCTGCATCTACATTTAAAACAGCACAGTTCTTTTTAACCATTTCAATGGTTGGCAAGAAACGATCACGGTGAATACCGTTTTTATATAAGCCATCTGGTGCAATGTTTGATGTTGCAATTAATGTCACACCACGCACAAATAATTTTTGGAATAAATCGCTTAAGATCATTGCATCTGTTACATTTGATACAAAGAACTCATCAAAACAAATAACGACAGCATCTTTATAGATTTGGTCAGCTACGATTTCAAGTGGATTACGTTGGCCTGAAAGCTTATTTAGCTCCTTATGAACATGTTGCATGAAATGATGAAAATGCATACGCGTTTTACGGCGAAATGGCACAGATTCATAAAATTGATCCATAAGCCAAGTTTTCCCCCGGCCTACTCCGCCCCACATATATACACCTTTAGGTGAAGTTTGGCGACGGAAACGACGGAAAGCTTTTTTTGAGGCTTTATAACGGTTTAAAAGTTCTTTCCATACGCGATCTAATTCTTGCACTGCCTGTGCTTGCGCTTCATCTGCCATAAATTGACCTGAAGCTAAAGCCTCAGCATAGCGTTCTGCTGGGGAAGAAGGTGTGAATGCAGTACTATGAGAAGATTTTAAATTTAACATATCGTTTTATTTCAATTTTAACTGATGAGAGTATAGCGAACATTTTGTTCAACCACATTAGCTTTTAGCATCAAGAGTTACGACGATGTCTCTTTTGCATATTGTCGAGGACTCTGTCCAAACCATCGTTTAAATGCATGATTAAATGCCGCCGGTTCAGAATAGCCGAGTAATTCGGCAACAACTTCTATTGAGTATTCCCTATATTCCATAAGCTTCAATGCCTTATTCTTGATAATTTGTTCACGAATTTGCTTATAACTCGTATTTAGCTGTTGCAGTTGATGCCTTAATGTCCTTTCAGGTATTTTCAATGCAAAAGCTGTTTCCGCCATGCTCGGGATAATTCCTTGTTGCAGTTCAAGATAATCTTGCACACATTGTATGATATGTGGAGTTTGATGATCTTGTTGATTTAATCTTGTTATTTCTGCAATACATTTTGATTCATAAATACGATGTGTGATGATATCGGCAGAAGGAATCTTGATTTCAAGTACATCCTTACTTAGGCTAAATGCCGCATATTTACCATTAAAATGTACATCTTCGCCATAATATGCAAAATAGTGTGACAAAGTTTCTATATCAGTAGGTTTTTCAAATGGAAGTTCTATACGCATCGTAGGCATTTGTAATCCCATCATCGTATAAATATCTTGAATAAATTTATAAGTTCCAGAGATTTCACATTGTGCCCGTAACTGGCCAATTTCCGTTTTTAAATCAACAGGCAAATAATTTAAAATCGTCCGCTCATCAGTTTCATTTAAAGCCAAGCTACCAAATAAGTGCGTAAGCTTTTGATATTTTATACCTTTATTTAAAGCAGTTTGAATATCATTACTTGTGACAAGTAGCATAAGCAATGGGCCGTAACCGGCTAAAGCATAATGCTGTCCAATAAATAAACCCTTTTCAGGCTCTACATTTTTACTAATTATTTGTTGAATGTCCCATTCAAGACGATCATGAATTGTGGAACTCGGGTCTAAAGCATCGACTTTAATACCTATATCGGCCAAACGTGAGTCGACATCAATGCCAGCATTGCGCATTCCTTGAATTAAATAGATTAAACCAAGTATCGACCGTTTCATTCTTCTATCAATTTCCCTAGACTGAAATGTTTTACTATAAAGAAGCAAGAAAATTAATTGCCGAATCTATCAATTTTCACGTCGATACAATCATGTTTAAACTGATTAAAAAACGTTAGTCTTGCGTGCAATCCTCTTTTCAGCTTATGCAGGGTTTCCAATGCTAAACGCAAAGCAAGATGCTATTCAAAAAACTAAAATCGCTATTATTGGTGCTGGCTTTGGTGGCCTAGCAATGGCAATCCGTTTACTACAAAATCAACAGCAAGACTTTGTTATTTTAGAAAAATCAAATGATGTCGGTGGAACTTGGCGAGAAAATCGTTATCCAGGTGCAGCATGTGATGTTCAATCTCATATGTATTCATTGTCTTTTGCACCCAAAACAGATTGGACAAAACGCTATGCTGAGGGACCAGAGATCTTTAATTATATTCAAGACATTACACAGAAATATAAAATTAAAGATTACTGTAAATTTAACCATGACGTAACTCATGTCCAATATGATGAAACACGTCATGTGTGGACTCTAGACTTTAAGAACCAACCTTCAATAGAAGCGCAATTTGTAGTTTTTGCATCTGGTCCCCTACACATCCCACAAATTCCTCCCATCAAAGGGATCGAAAAATTCAAAGGAAAAGTATTTCATTCCTCACAATGGGAACATGACTATGACTTAAACGGAAAGTCAGTCGCATCTATTGGTACAGGTGGTAGCGCAATTCAATATATTCCTGAAATAGCCAAAGATGTTAAACAGCTCTATGTATTTCAAAGAACAGCTGCATGGGTAATACCACGCGATGAGCGCAAATATTCAAGCTTAAGTAAAGCATTATTCAAATCTTCTAATATTTATCGCCAGCTTCATCGTAGTCGCCTTTACTGGAGTAATGAATCTCGCGTTGTGCCCATTGTTCAACCTCAAATCATGAAGTATGGCCAAAAATTGGCAGAAGCATTCATCCGTTTTCAAGTTAAGGATAAAGAGTTAGCAAAAAAACTCACACCTGACTTCGTCATGGGATGTAAACGTATTCTTATCTCGAATAAATACTTTCCTACCTTTAACCGAAAAAATGTTGAGCTAGTAACTGATAGTATTCAAGAGATCAAAGAAAATAGTATTGTTACTAAAGATGGTCGAGAACGACCTATTGATTGTTTAATTTACGGTACAGGTTTTATTACTGACCCACGTATTTATTTAAAACATTTCACATGTATCGGACGTAATCAAATCGAGTTAAAACAAGCATGGAAAGATGGTGCTGAAAGCTATTACGGCATTATGACTAAAAACTTTCCCAATCTATTCCAACTGGTAGGCCCTAATACAGTTCTAGGTCATAATTCGATTATTTTTATGATTGAATCTCAAGTGAATTACATTTTACAGCTTATTCAGTTAGTAGAAGAGTCTGGTCAAAGAGCAATTGAGATCAAGCCTGAAATTCAAGACGCCTTTAATGAACGTGTCCAAAAGCAGCTGCAAGCAACCGTATGGCAAGCTGGTGGCTGTAGTAGTTGGTATCAATCTGCCGATGGTAGAAACTTTTCACTATGGCCAACTTACACATGGAAGTATTGGTTAGAAACACGCAAAGTTAAGCCCAAAGACTACTTACTTTTAAATAAAAGCTCACAAAGCTATGCAGCTTAAAATGTTCAAGACATAATAGGTAGATTGATAACAATCTATCTATTATATGCAATCTTTTTATCTCATCATTCAAATTTTTTTAGCACTGGCTTTCGGTTATTTCCTAGCACCCAAACTATCTCTAAATATCCGACAATTTATATTTAAAATACTGCCCTATTTTTCTTATATTCTTTTAGCTAGTGTAGCTTTTGAATTAACTTTGGCACTTGATCAAATCGAGAATCCTTCTGCCATACTCCCACCCGCTATTATTATTGCTCTTACCACGTCTTTTGGTTCGTTCTTTACGTGTTTATTTGCTTATACAATTTTTGATAAACAAAGTGTTAAAGGCAAAATTTCCCTACAACTTTTTGTAAATGCTTTAAAGAATATTGCGAAGGCTTTTCTTGCACTAGGTGTCGGTGTTTTATTCGGCGCGATCATTACTCAATACACCTCACATATCGCATTTAATAGCTGGTATTTGTTATTATTTTTTATTTTTTTAATTGGTATCGAACTTGCCTTCACCCACTTTAACCGTACATGGTTAAGCTGGAAAATTTTAATTGTACCCTTAGCTGCTTTTATAGGGTCATGTATAGCGGGCTTTGTGAATTACTATTTACTTCACAAGCATTTTACACTTAATGAAACTTTAGCTTTAGCACAAGGCTATGGCTGGTATTCAATGTCGGGGATTTTATTTACGCAATTACATTCAGCAGAGTTGGGTGGAATCGCCTTATTAACTGACTTATTTAGAGAAATTGTTGCTATTTTTCTAATGTATACCATGGGTTGGCGTTTTCCACGCCCTGCTATCTCAAGTGCTGGTGCAACCTCAATGGATGTTACCTTAGCAATGGTAAAACAGTCATGTGGCACACATTATGTACCACATGCCATGATGAGCGGCTTATTATTAAGCCTACTCGCCCCGTTATTAATTACCTTATTCCTAAATTTTTAGGCAATCGAAGCAAGAATAGATTTCAACATTTCTGTTGGCTTTTCTGCTTTAGTAATCGGTCGACCAATTACCAGATGCGTAGAGCCATCAAGCATAGCTTGCTTTGGAGTTACAATACGTTTTTGGTCGTCTGCATTAGAACCTTCTGGACGAATACCAGGTGTTACTAAAGAGAAGTCTTGCCCAATTAATTCACGAAGAATCTTAGCTTCTTGAGCTGAACAAACCACTCCATCCAAGCCACTTTCTTTCGTTAAATTAGCCAAGCGCTTTACATGCTCTACTGGCTCAACATCTAAACCAATATCTTTTAAATCTTCACGACCCATTGATGTGAGTACTGTCACAGCAATAAGTTGGGTTTGATAGTTACCCGCTTTTAAACGCTCCACACAGGTTTCCATCATTTTACGGCCACCTGAAGCGTGAACATTTACCATCCATACACCTAAATCAGCCGCTGCACATACTGCTTGAGCTGTAGTGTTTGGAATATCATGAAATTTAAGATCAAGAAAAACTTCAAAATTTTGTTCTTGCAGTTTTTTTACAACAGATGGGCCTTCATGAGTAAAAAGCTCTTTACCCACTTTTACGCGGCATAAAGCAGGATCAAGCTGTTCAACAATTTTTAAAGCGTCATATTGGCTTTTTGCATCTAACGCAACAATGATACTCAAGAGACTTTCTTCCATCATATAAAATCAGCGTTATTATAATAGACAACTCATGAAGGAATAAAGGAATGTAGAGAGCTGCTTTCCAAAATTAAAGCGATAAGATCAAAAGCGTTTATATTTAGAAGAATAAAAGAAGAGATAAAATTTAGAGACATACTACTCTTTACTCATTAATAAAGAGTAGTACGGGGGGATTATAGCGGAGTAGAATTTTTATCTTGCGGATAAATATCTACAACGGTTTTTTCATGTCTTACATTTGCAGCTGCTTCAGCCGCTGCTAATTGAGCACTTTGGATTTGTTCTTTTCTTAAATGGTCAATATCTTTACGCAGGCGTTTAATTTCCCAACCTTTTTGGAATACTCTGAAAACCTGTACACCAAGTAAAAGACCGACCACTGTTCCTAGTACTAATGTGAGTAGCAATAATAAGCCTAAACGCATAGCTGGAACTTGGGTAAATAACAAATCAACAGAAAGTTCTGTTGGATTCTGCAAAACAAGTGCTAAAGAATAGCCAAATACAACAATAAGCAATGCAATTAAAATATAACGCATAGACACCCCGACTTATAAATTTTATTTATTTCCCAGATTCGTTTACTGCGTCACGAAGGGCTTTTCCGGGTTTAAAATGTGGAACAGCTTTAGCTGCAACTTCAACTGATTTTCCTGTTTTAGGATTGCGACCAACTCTTGGATCACGGTGGTGTAAAGCAAAGCTACCAAAACCACGGATTTCAATTCGATTATCAGTTGATAGTGCTTCTATCATTTGATCAATCATAATTTTAACCGCCTCTTCCACCAAAGGTTCAGCTAAGTGTGGGTTTTTTAGCGCAATGCGTTCAATCAAATCAGACTTATTAAGAGCTTCAGTAGTCATCTACGACCTCGTTATTTATTGCTACTCTATGTCGTTCGATAATAACCTGTTTAAATACAAAACGGTAGCGCAGTATGTTGAATACTAGGCTACCGTTTACAGTAATTTGTATAAAAAGTACAATTCCGTTACATGAAACTGTACTTTGTTAACTTATTACTTCATTTGTGCTTTGATCAAGTCACCAATAGTCTTAGGACCATTGTCTTGACTTGTAGTTGCTGTACGCAAGCTAGCAACTGCTTCTTTCTCTTCAGCTTCGTCTTTCGCTTTGATAGACAAGTTGATAGAGCGAGATTTACGATCAACGTTGATGATCTTCGCTTCAACTTCTTGACCAACTTCTAAGAATTTAGTCGCATCTTCTACGCGGTCACGGTTGATTTCAGAAGCTTTAAGAGTTGCTTCAACTTCGTCAGCTAACTTAACAGTTGCACCACGAGCATCAACTGCAGTTACAGTACCTTTAACTAAAGCACCACGTTCGTTAGCAGCTAAGAAGTCATTGAACGGATCGCTGTTCAATTGCTTGATACCAAGGCTGATACGGTTACCTTCAGCGTCTACAGACAAGATAACAGCTTCAACAGTGTCACCTTTCTTGTAACGACGAATAGCTTCTTCACCTTGCTCGTTCCAAGAAATATCAGACAAGTGTACTAAACCGTCGATACCGCCGTTCAAGCCAATGAAGATACCAAAGTCAGTGATAGACTTGATAGTACCAGATACTTTTTCGCCTTTCTCATGAGCTTTAGCAAACTCTTCCCATGGGTTAGCACGAGTTTGTTTGATACCAAGGCTAATACGACGACGTTCTTCATCAACTTCAAGAACCATAACATCAACTTCATCACCAATCTGAACAACTTTAGATGGGTGGATGTTTTTGTTAGTGTGGTCCATTTCAGAAACGTGAACTAAACCTTCAACACCTTCAGCGATTTCAGCGAAACAACCGTAGTCAGTTAAGTTAGTTACGCGAGCTTTAACGATAGAACCTTTAGGGTAACGGCTCATGATCGCTAACCATGGATCTTCGCCTAATTGTTTAAGGCCTAAAGATACGCGGTTACGTTCACGGTCAAATTTAAGTACTTTAACAGTAACTTCTTGACCAACTTCAACAACTTCTGAAGGGTGCTTGATACGCTTCCAAGCCATATCTGTGATATGTAGAAGACCATCAATACCGCCAAGATCAACGAATGCACCGTAATCAGTAAGGTTTTTGATTGTACCTGTAACTGTTTGACCTTCTTCAAGTTGAGCAAGTAATGCTTCACGGTCAGCAGAAGATTCAGCTTCCATAACAGCACGACGAGATACAACAACGTTATTACGTTTAGCATCAAGTTTGATTACTTTGAACTCTAACTCTTTACCTTCAAGGTGAGTAGTGTCACGGATAGGACGAGTGTCAACTAATGAACCTGGTAAGAATGCACGAACAGGACCGATGTCAACAGTGAAACCGCCTTTAACTTTACCAGAGATAACACCAGTAACGATTTCGCCATCTTCAAAGATTTTTTCAAGTTTAGTCCAAGTTTCAGCACGCTTAGCTTTTTCACGTGATAAAACTGTTTGACCCATACCGTTGTCAAGAGCTTCAACAACTACGTCAACAGTATCACCAACCTGAACTTCAAGTTCACGTTGTTCATTTAAAAATTCAGCACGGTCAACAATGCCTTCAGACTTTAGGCCAGTGTCAACAGTTACCCAGTCGCTATCGATGTTTACAACAACACCTTGGATGACTGCACCCTTTTCAACGTTGAGGTTTAATTCACTTTCTTCAAAGAGGGCTGCAAAAGATTCGGTCATGATATACCTGATAAATTCAGCGGTCTTGGATCAGACAAGGCCGGTTTAGTTAAGTATCAACATAGTCTTTATAGACTGATCAAGCTATGCTTCAACTGATAATTCTATTTACTAAATAGTACGGCTATCGACATAATCAACCATTAACTTAAATACCTGATCGATCGTTAATTCCGAACTATCAATAATATAAGCATCTTTGGCTGGCTTGAGCGGAGCAACTTCTCGCTCCATATCTCTTTTGTCTCGTGCCTGTATATTAGCTAAAATGTCGTTTATTTTAGCATCTAGCCCCATACCCTGCAACTGTTTTACTCTTCGCTCAGCGCGCGACTCAGCCGAAGCTGTCAGATAAATTTTGGCATTAGCTTCCGGAAAAATAGATGTTGCCATATCACGGCCATCTGCAACTAAACCAGGACTTTGCGCAAAAGCTCTTTGTCTTTCAAATAGTGCCTGTCTAAGCTCTGGAACCACTGCAACTTTTGATGCGTACTCACCAACTCTTTCTGTACGGATTGTTTGAGATACATCTTCGCCATCCAAGAAGACCAAAATCCCTGAGGTAGACGTTTCAAATTTAATGTCCAGTTGACGTGCATATTGGATGCATTCATCAAGCTGACTATCTAATTTCTCTAATAAATCGTGTTTATGTAATGACAACCCTAATAAACGATATAAGGCACCCGAATCGAGTAAATGATATTGATAATGTGCTGCAAGTTTTGCAGCCAATGTTCCTTTACCCGAACCACTCGGACCATCAATAGTAATAATTTGAACTGTCATTGAACTCTCACTAAGAAGCAAATGCTTTAGCTAATCTCGAAAAGCCTAGTGTAATGGCTAGTTTTAGCTGTGCAAGGATTAATTTACTGACCACTGGCGCTTTTGCCGTTAACTCGATGCGGTATGTAACTAAGGTAATGTATGGAGTAATCTCAGAAAACTCGATTCTACCTAAATGGTGTTTAATCAAAGGATTGTCTATTAATTTATACTCAATACTTTTATTTTCTTCCAACAATGTAATTTCTTCTTTAAGTGGCTTAATTGGACCAAATCCCATACGTCGAATTGAGCCTAAACCATCAGGTCTTTTAGAATCTGCGGAGTCTTTAACACGCACAACCTGTAAAGGTGCAAAAGCAGTATTGTAAGTTGAATGCTTAGAGAGCAAATTAAATACATCAGTAAGAGGAGCATTAAATTCTTTTTCTACGGTAATTACATTACGCATTGGATCGTCCTTATTAAATAGAATCATGACATTAAAACCGCGTTAGTTTGCCATAAGAGTATGTTAATTTTTAATCATTTAAGGACGTTTTTTGTTGTTTCTCTTGTTTCTTTTGCTCACGTCTTTGTTTAAAAAAATGGCTAAGCTGTTGTGCACATTTTTCTTGTAGACAGCCATTCTGAAATGTAAACCTATGATTATAATAACCTTGCTGTAATAACTGACGCGCACTCACCAAAGAGCCTGCTTTAGGTTCTGGCGTACCAAAAACCACATGTTTAATTCTTGCATGTACGAGCGCACCTACACACATAGTACATGGCTCAAGAGTAACATATAAAGTCGTATCTTCGGGTAATCGATAATTTTCTAAAGAGGAACACGCTGCACGGATAGCTTGAATTTCTGCATGTGCAGTTGGATCTAATAAAGTAATTGGAGCATTATAACCAGATCCAATTACTCGATTTTGGCTCACCAGAACCGCTCCAACAGGTATCTCACCCTGCTGGGCGGCTAATTCAGCTTGCTCGTAAGCAAGCTGCATCCAGTATTCATCACTATATTCAGTCATTTATTTTAGGTGATCACACCGTGTTGTCTAAGTAAGGCATTCCAGCTATCAATTGAAGTTACTGGTGGACAATCAGCCAATATACCTCTCAAGCTTAGATCGTCACATGGTTTCCATTCAGGTGATAAATCTTTATCAACTAAGCGTGCGCGAACACCTTCCACAAAGTCAGGATGACGTATTTTCCACTCAGAAATCTGAGCCTCTAGATCAAAGACCTCATCCCATGAGTGGATTTGTTTGCCCCATTGCCACAGTAACCAAGTAATTGCCGCGGTACTAGGAGATCCTTTTTGCAAATTCTCACTCGCTTGACGTAACCAATCACTGCTCGCATCACGCAAGCTAACAATAGCTTGATAGTCTTGTTCAAAATTAAAACCACGGCAAACGCTATGAATTACATCAAGTGAGTTTTGCAATGGACCTGCCGCAACAGGACGGTGCAAACTATTTAAAGTATCATCAATTGCTCGGAAATCCCCAGCAGGATAATGAGCCCAATTAATATTTAAAACTTTTTGCAAAACATTATCACGCTGAGCTTCACAAATATGTGTTGCCCAACCGATGCTATACGCCCCAGCAGCAGTCATGATTGAACCGGTTAAACCCGTAAACAAACCTATTGGACCACGATCTGCCAAGAAACGGCTCGCACCAACGTCAGGATATAAACCAATATTAATTTCAGGCATTGCTAAACGTGAATATGGCGTCACTAAACGGAATGGTGCAGCCATAAACAAGCCTAAACCACCGCCCATTACATAACCTTCTCCCCAAACCACAATCGGTTTAGCATAATTATGTAAAAGTAGATCTAAAGCATATTCCTGCTGGAAGAACTTATTTGCGGTATCGACTTCTTGATTTATAACAAGTTGTCGTAATTTTCTAACATCACCACCTGCACAAAAAGCTTTTGGTGTAGTTGAGTCTAACCAAATTGCTTTAACCTGTTCATTGTCACGGAAATCTTCAAATACACGCAATAATGCCGTTACGATTGATTCGTCTAAAGCATGTAACGATTTAGGACGATTCAAACGTACTATACGCCAGCCGTTTTTTGCTTCTTCAACCACCAAGTCCGGGTGATAGTTATTTACATTGGGAGAGTTCATCATGCGTCCAATTGCCAGTCTATGGGCTCAATGCCATGTTGTTTCAAATATTGATTTGTTTTTGAAAACACTTTGCATCCAAAAAATCCCCCTCTATTTGCAGCAAGAGGTGATGGATGTGCGGCTGTTAAAACCAAGTGTTTATCTCTATTTATACGTTGTCCTTTGCGCTGTGCATAAGCACCCCACAAAATAAATACTATATGTTGTCTCTCTTCATTTAGAACATCAATAACTTCATCAGTAAAGGCTTCCCAACCCTGCTTTTGATGTGAAGTCGGCTGTCCAGCCTCAACGGTAAGCACACTGTTGAGTAAAAGCACGCCTTGTTTAGCCCATTTTGTTAAGTCACCATGGCGAGGAGCCGGAATACCCAAATCTGTATGTAATTCATGAAAAATATTGCGCAAAGATGGTGGTAATGCAATACCTTTTTGAACAGAGAAACTTAATCCATTCGCTTGGTTTGGCCCGTGATATGGGTCTTGACCTAAAATCACAACTTTCACATCAGCTAATGGTGTGGTATTTAAAGCATTAAAGATCTGTTTACTAGGCGGATATATTATTTTCTGAGCTTGTTTCTGTTGAAATAAGAAATCGCGCAAACTATCCATCTGAGGGCTTAATAGAAAAGGTGCTAAAGATCTTTTCCAACTTTCTTCTAATTGAACTTTACTGAGTTTATCTTGCTGTTGCTCAGTTAATTGCATTAATGTCATCCTAGATCAATTTTCAATTCTACAAATAAAATAAGTAATTCGATTTATACTTCGACTTGTAAATCAACTTGAGGATTATTAAATTTAACCCCTTTTTTCAAGTCTTCGTACATGTGTGGATTTGTCCACTCTATCTGAATTTGTTCTGAAAAAACAATTCCATCAAGACTTAAAATACCCATTTGTTCGTTTTGAATATCTTCAATAAAGCTTTGAGCATATCCAGTATCAGTCTCATGAACAATAACAGAATATACTTCAACATCACCTTCCCCATTTTGAGTGACTGTTGATTGTAAAACTTGCTGAGCTAGATAAAAGAAAATACGTGAAAACTGTTCAGCCGACGGTGAAACAGGTAAAGAAATCCAACGAGCGCTAAAAGTCTGACATGCATCAATATATTGAGAATCATCTTTTTCCCAAAAACAGATTGCGTGATCAAAGCTGTCAAATAGGTCTTTTATTACTCCTTTTAGGAGTCCAAAATCATAAACCATTTGCCCATGATCTAATTTCGAAGCTTTAAGCAATAACTCAACTTTATAGCTATGTCCATGAATTGATCGCTTACAACGATCCGATGTACAGTTACGTACAACATGTGCATTTTCAAACTTAAATAACTTACGAATTAACATGTGCCAAATCGATCATTCCTTCTAAGAACATTATTATAAAGCAAAAGACGAAAATTTCGCACCACTTTTCAATTAGAAACAATTAGCAAAAAGTATGATAAGACTGATGAAGAAATATTGAATATAATCATATAGAAAGTTTATATTTACTTTAATATTTAACTTCAGAAAAATTTATAATTACAAACTTCAAAAAACATCTAAAGTAAATAAATCATAATTTTTCAATTAGTTAAAAGGCACTATATTTCTAGAATATACATAAACCTGCTTATCACTGCGCATTAAGGCACTTGTAAACTGTCTTTTTCTATTATTCAACACAACCTCGATTTGTGCTTGAAAAAAGTTCGACTTCACATCTAAAAGGCTATTAACTTCAGTTTTCTTTTGCGCATCAACTGCTGAAAAAGCATTCAATTGCCATAATTCATCAATATTTTGAAAGAACTTTAAATTCTGTTGACGTAATTGAAGTTCTTTTTCTATAGTCCCTAAATCTAATTTTTGATCAATACTCACTAATACTAATGGTGATGCGGTATTAACATTCACTTTTGTATTTTCAGGTAATGCAGAAATATATGGTGCAATTAAATCATATTTCTTGCCTTCAAAACCTCTTACCAATTTCAACTCTTCTATACGATGAAATTTAGCATTTGAAGCCAAATAGCCAGATTCAAGTCCTTCATAATAGTTACTTTCTGCCCCCATAGGGCCGCTTGGTTCATCATCTGGATCTTGCCAATCAATAACTGCTTGACTTAACTCTGCTGGCAATCCTACACGCACAAGCAATCGCTCAAACCAATTTTTAGCAGCTTCGTTTACCTTGCCTTCATTGGTCGTTAAATTGTTTAGATTAAATTTTCCTGACTCATCTAGTAAGCGCCCCGATACGGCTCCATCTTCTATTGGGAAAGGTGGCATTGGCTGAGCCCAACTTTCCTTTAAATGATCGATACCACCAGCATTATTTGTATCTTGAATTAATAATTCAGAAAAAAAAGCTTCTGCACTTTTTGCATAGAGTAATGACTGATTTTGACGCATCAAATAACCCGTATTTTCCATCGTATTAGTTTGATGCTTTGCGATAGAGGCAGCTAAAATTGTAGCCAAAGCAACCATTATCAAAATTGTGAGTAACGCTACACCTTGCTGATTTTTTTTATAGAGTAACATTTATTGACCTCCCTGTTTGGAGAGCGATAAGTCACATTGGTTTAAGCTATAAATCCACTCATAACTTACACCTGCAACCGTGAGTTGCATTTTTATTCCTTTTGGCAACTTCCTAAATTCATCAGGTTTTGTAGGGTCAATGTTAACTTCAGGCCACTTTGTTACTTCTTGAGGTGTCAAAACCATAATTTGAAGTTGTTCAACTTGGCTCAACAGCGTACTTGATAAGGGTTGCTCTCTATTTGAAGTATTTAAGTTACTATATTTAAGGCGATAAAGCTTTTTTTGATCAGGATCATATCGATATTCGATACGCTCAAAAGGTGATAATCCTTGCTTTAATGGATCAGTAACACCCGCCTTACTAAAGCGGAGAACTTGATTATCAATCTCTAAAGCTGGACGTAATTGCCCGCCTTGATTGGCTGATAAAGGTATAATTTGCAATGTATCACGCAAAACTTGTTGATAAGCATCTTGTAATTCAAATAGCTGCACTTCATGTTGAGTATTACGATCGCGAACTTTTAATAAATAGTCAAAAACCTTCCAACCCAACAAAGATAAAATAGCAAAAATTGCAATTGAAACTAAAAGCTCAACTAAAGTAAATCCTGAGGCACGAGTTAATCGAGCACTGCTCGATCGTGTCGCAAGATGAGAAACTATGTTTCGAGTATGAGAGTCTTTAAAGCAATGCTTTGTCTGAGTGCAAGGCGAAGAGCTTTGCTTGGAGTAACCCCTCATCATCTGCTCCGATCGTACCGCAAGACGTGAAGCTAAGCTTGGAGAGCGAAAACTTTTATTCTTTATCATTATTTTGCTTTCATTGGATAATTAAAAAATACCAAGTGAGTAATACCATTTTGAACTTTGCCCTTATCAGAATCATATAAGCTAATTTGTAAATCTACTTTCTGAACATTCGGGCTAATTGTAGATTGTGCAGATTTGTCAATCTGCCAAGTTTCGCCTTGAGAAGTAATTTGCTTACTTTGAGTACCTTCAAGCCATTCCTGATTTATCTCCATTAAAGCAACTTCATTCATTGCCACAAACTGAGCTTTTGTTCTAAGAATTGCATTTGAGGTAGATTGAGTATATTGCATGGCTACTTTAGTTAACGCGACAGCCGCTACTGCAAAAATTGCTAAAGCAACCATTACTTCTAATAGAGTAAAACCTTTAGATTTCATTTATTTTACCCAAATGATCAATTTGTATTTCTGAACCAATTGGTTTTTGTTCAAAGTAAAACTGTATTTTCACAGTTTTAGCTTCACCGTTACCGAACCAGATTAACTGGGGAGCCTGCCCTCCAATTAAATCAGTATTCGTAGCTTTTGAATAGTTTTGCTCATCTAAAGGTTGTATTGTAAACGATACATGTTTAGGCAACTGGCGTGTATTAAACTCAGAATATTTCTGCCAGCGATTTTTTAAATCTTGGACCTGTAATTTACTCTGGTCGTGATACTCATACAATTCATAAGAAAATGGTGAAACATCTGTTTCACTGACAGTAGATAAAGCTAAAACACGAGACTGATCAAGCGACTCTTTACCAATTTTATGCATATCAAGCAAAAATAACTCTCTTGCTTGCATCGCTTTCTTTTGGTCAACCCCACCTATGTTGAGTACAACTAGAGAGGTCATAATCGTCATAATAACAATCACCACCATCACTTCTATGAGAGTAAAACCTTTTTGGGATTTAAGTGGTGATTGAGATTTCATATCGACCTAAGCATATTGCTCAACAGCTTGTTTAGGTAAGGCTAAAGCCTGATCAATATAAGCCACTCTTAAAGTGTCTCTTGAACCTAAATATCGTTGATAAAAACTTGAATTGAGAATAGCTGCCGCACCATGAGTTAATGACCAAATAGAAGCAAGATAATCTCGTGTAGGCATACTGCTTTGAATAGATTCTAAGTAGTGGTCTGTCATGCGAATGATAATTCGCAATCTCTGTTTACGCACTTGATAAAGTTCGTGAAAAAGATGATGTACGCCTTGAGCAGTGATTGAGAGTTTTTCCTCAATTTGATGGAATAAAACTGTTCGCTCAGGATGATGTAAATGATGCAACATGAAAAAGGCTAAATGTTCCGGAAAGGCCTTTTCAGTATCTTGAACCATTTCAAGTAACATACGCTCATTACGAATGATCAACAGCATGTACAACTCATCTTTACTTTGAAAGTGTTTGTACAAAGTTCCTTTTGCTAGATCAAGCTCAGCAGCCAAGACATCAAGTGTCATTCCGGCTTCGCCATTTTCTAGCAATAATTGTTCCGCAACCTGAAATATTAATACTTCTCTTGCTCGGAACTGAGCCTGACGATCCATCTTCACGCAATTACTCTCTTATATAGTTTCTATAACCTAAATCGCTTTTAGCAAGTTCTCAAAATTTTGTGAGGTGATCATTGCAATTTCCTCAATCGATTTATCATATACATCACTGAGCGCTTTGGCTACATAAGGCACATATTTTGGTTCATTTGTTTTACCACGATATGGGACAGGTGCTAAATACGGACTATCTGTTTCAATTAAAAGGCGATCTAGTGGGACCTGTTTAGCTACATCGCGCAAATCCTGTGCATTCTTAAATGACACAATACCGGAAAAAGAAATGTAATAACCACAATCAAGCACAGCTTTAGCAGTTTCCCAATCTTCGGTAAAACAATGCAGAATCCCATGGGTTGATTGTTCAGCACGGATAATATCTACCGTATCATGCTTTGCTGATCGGGTATGAACGACAACTGGTTTTTTTACAATTTTTGAAGCTTGGATATGTCTTGCAAAACACACCTTTTGCTCTTCAATAAAATCTGTACTGTGAAAATAGTCCAGTCCAGTTTCACCTAAAGCCCATACTTTTTCTGATTGAGCCAATTCAACCAAATACTCAGTTGTTGCACGTGCCATTGTGTCCACATCCTCGCAAGGGTGTACACCTACCGTATAACCAACATCTGCATGTTTATTTGCAATTTCAGCCAATACAATATGGTCATCGAGATCAACGGAAATTGCCATAAACTTAGACACTCCTTCTGCTCGCGCCGCTGCAAGCGCAAGGTCCAGATCACCGTTATAAGGCGTTAAATCTAACATCGTTAAATGGCAATGCGTATCAACAAACACTTTTCTTTCCTATTTAATTACATCGTATAACTTGGACGGTCTAAAGACATACTACCAGCCAAAACTCGTTCTGCCTCAGTTTTATAGTAAATTCCCTTATCTCCACTTAACTGAATAGCAAAACCTTGAGGTTTAAATCCACTTTGCTTATGGGAGATCCAGATTACTTTGCCTGTTAGAGGAATTTTTTGAGACTGCTCAGGCAAAGTCGCTAAAATGAAAATTTCTTGTCCCATCTTTACCTTTTGTTTTGATGGTACGAATAGGCCTCCACCTTGCACATATCCCATATAGCTTGCTTGCAAAGTAGCTTTATCAGGAATATTTACCTGAATAATCCCCCCCATTTGCGGCTGCATAGTTTTCCCCTTAAATATTCATTAACGTTATAAATAATTGATCAATAATAAGTTGGCTTTGTACATTTTGTTCAACAAGCTTTTTTGCTTGCTGTAATTCACTATAAATATTAAATAAGCTTTCTAAATCATAATATGGGCTTAACTGATCAAAATCTAAATCAGTATTTTTCTGTGGCTGGTTTAGCTTGACACAAATTAAATCACCCAACAAGTATTCAAAAAGCATTATAAAATCATTAAAACTTAATTCTTTTTGCCATTTGCCTGAGAAAAATAAAGGCATATTTTTTTGAGCAACAATTTTAAGCCAATCATTTAAGAAAACTTGCCTTTTCGCAAACCAGTCACTTTGAGCAATTTCTATTGCTTGTAAAGGCATATCATTAGATAAGCCAAGCAGTAAATCAGGCTGCACTTCCGCAAGTTCAGATAAATGCTCATTCAAATAAGAAGTAGCTTGCTCATATGAAATACGATCTAAAGCGAAATGTTGCAATCGGCTACGAATAGTGGCCGGTAGTTTAAGATAGTGATCAGCTAATAAAATTAAAACAACACGCTCGCCTGGTTCTTCTAAAGTCTTTAGCAAAGCATTTGAAGATGCCAAATTAAGTGCTTCTGCAGGCTCAATCACAATAACGCGCCAACCCTCTCCCGTTTGTTGTACGAAAGGTAGTAAGTCACGAATCTTTTCTATTTTAATTTTTGCATTCTGTTTTTTATTTTCTTCATCCGTTGTGATATGAACATAATTGGGATGAGTGTCTGATTTTAACCATTGGCAACTACTACATTCACCACAAGGGCCCTGCGGCTGCTTATTTAAACAAAGTACCCATGCCAAAAACTGCTTAGCAAAAGCATGTTTTCCACAACCTTGCTTGCCGTAAAACAAGAGACCATGTCCAATTTTGGGAAACCTTGTTGTCAAGGTGTCCCATGTTGTTTGCTGCCAAGGATAGACCTTTGAAGTTACATTCGGATTCATTAAAAATTAACGCTTATTCAAAAGATTCAACAGGCATATTATTTAAGCGATCAAGATCAGCTTGTGTGTCCACACCGGGTGGTAAATTTGCTTCTGCTACCGCAATTGCAATTCGATGACCATTTTCTAAAACACGCAATTGTTCAAGACTCTCAAGCTTTTCAAGCTTACCCATATCCCATGTTACATATTCTTGTAATAAGTTCACTCGATAAGCATACAAACCTAAATGACGAAATGCTTGTGTATGTAAAGTCGGTTCAGCGTGCTTAGCCCCATCTCGATCATAAGGAATGGTAGCCCGACTAAAATATAAAGCTTCATTTTGTTTAGACATGACTACTTTTACAATACTGTCACGCTGAAACTCATCTAAGGTATGAATTGGCTCACACAACGTAGACATCGAACAATTTGGTTTATCTACCAAAAGTTTTGCAACTTGTTGAACAAGTTGAGCTGGCAACAAAGGTTCATCACCTTGAACATTTACAATAATATCGTCTGCATCCCAGCCCTTAATGCGAGCAACCTCACTTAAACGGTCTGTACCCGAAGGATGATCAGCGCTGGTAAGAACTACATCAATTCCATCTGCACGGCAGATCTCAGCAATACGTTCGTCATCTGTTGCCACGCACAAATCATCAAAACCTTCGACTTTTTTTGCCTGATCCACTACACGTAAAATCATAGGACGGTTATGAATAAGCAACAATGGTTTACCTGGCAAACGCGAACTTGAGAAGCGTGCTGGAATGACGATGTGTTTCATTTTTTCTTCCTAAGATAATTGAATATCAAGTTCTTGCAATTGCATTTTTAAAACCTGATAACACTGTGTAGACAGGACAGCTTTAACAGGAACTACCCAAATAGATTGTTTAAATTCAGGATGTTTTTCAAGTAATGGTAATAGTTTAACTGCATCTTTTTCAGTTGTAATAAGTGGCAGCTCGTCATTAAAAATTAAATCATTGATTGTGTAATCATGATGATCGCGAAATGCATGCTCTTGAAATTGCTTCAACCCTAGATCTTTAAGTGTTTGATAAAACCGTTGAGGAAAACCAATACCAACTACAGCATGATAATTATTCTCAAGATTAAAGCTTGGTTTAGAATTAGATAAAGGGTTAAGTAAATATGGCTGTCCTGTCTCGAGATGCATGTTTAATTCTGTAGCAGGTTTATGAGTATGCTCAATCACTGTTCCAGTTTCTAAACGTTGAACAGGCTCTCGCAGATAACCTTCAGGTAATAGTTTTTTATTCCCTAAACCACGATTTTGATCCAGTACAATCCACTCGATCTGTCGATCTAATGCCCAATGCTGCAACCCATCATCACTAATAATCAAATCTATTTCTGATGACTCAAGCAATAACTCTATTGCGGCCTGCCTATTAGGACCTACTGCCATTGGTACACGTGTAGCCTGAACAATTAATGCTGGCTCATCCCCAGCTTGAGCTACTTGGCCGCCCGAGGTAACCAGCAGTGGAAAAGGACCATTACCCCCATATCCCCGACTGATTACCCCTACTTTTACATTATGCTGCTGTAGATAATTCACCAGTTGTATGAGCAACGGAGTTTTTCCACTTCCACCTACTGTGATATTACCTATAACCATCACAGGTACAGGCGCTTTATAAACTTGTTTAAAACCTGAATTATAAAGATTACGATTTAGTAAAAACCCAGCCCGATACAAGCAAGACAATGGACGTAAAGCAATCAACCAACTCGATTGTTTATTCCATGCATTCTGGATCAGCTGGGTTAATGACATGCTTAGTTATCCTCGAAATTACGCTGATGTAATTGATAATAAGCACCATGTTTTGCGAGGAGTTCTTGATGAGTACCTTGTTCAACAATTTGTCCTTGATCCATCACTACAATACGGTCAGCATTCTCAATTGTTGATAAACGGTGAGCAATCACAATGGTAGTGCGGTCTTGCATTGCTTCATCAAATGCTTGCTGAATGAAATGTTCAGATTCATTATCAAGAGCGCTTGTAGCTTCATCTAAAATTAATATTGGAGCATTCTTTAAAATTGCTCGAGCAATAGCAATTCGCTGACGTTGACCACCAGATAAGTTTAGGCCCTGTGCCCCTAAAACAGTATCATAACCATTTGGTAAATTCATAATGAAGTCATGTGCATATGCAGCTTTTGCAGCAGCATGAATTTCCTCATCTGAGGCACCCTGCAATTGACCATAAGCAATGTTCTCACGAACGGTACGGTTAAATAATACAACCTGCTGATTTACCATTGCGATTTGTGTACGCAGACAAGAAAGATCGATGTCATTAATTGGCACACCATCTAAGTAAATTTGCCCACTTGATAGTTCTTGGAAACGAACTAACATATTAACCAATGAACTCTTACCAGCGCCTGAACGACCAACTAAAGCTACGGTTTGACCAGGAAGAATATCTAAAGAAAAATCTTTAATAGCCTTTACGCCATCAGCATAATTTAATGCCACATGATCAAAACGAATCGCACCATTTAATTTAGGTTTCAACTGACCGTTATTTTGCTCTTCAGGCAAATCTAATAGTTCAAAAACAGAATGAGCTGCCGCCAAACCACGTTGTAACTTTTCGTTAACATCAGTCAGATTTTTTACTGGTTTTGCTAATAAACCAGCAGCTGTAATATAAGCTACGAACTCACCAGCACTTGTATTACCTAAAATCTGCGGTCGTAAAGCTAACCATACAATAAGGGCCATCGCACAAGCCATCACTACCTGAACCACCGGGCTATTCAGGTTTTGTACAATTACCATTTTTAAACCACGTTTTAAGTTTTCTTCCGATGACTTATAAAATCGTTCTTGTTCAGACTCTTCGCCAGCAAAAGTTTTTACTACAGCATTACCATTGATACTCTCTTGGACAACGTGATTTACATCACCCATCGTATCTTGAACCTGCAACGATAGCTTTCGCATACGTTTTGAAGCTTTACGTACCAATACACCAATTACGGGTAAAAACACAAAAATACACAGAGTAAGACGCCAATTGGTATAAAACAGGTAACCCAATAATCCGAGAGTAATCATACCATCTCTAACAATGGTTCTTAATGACTCAGAAGAGGCTGCCGTTAGCTGCTCAACGTTATACATAATCTTGGCAGTAATATGGCCAGATGAATTATCTAAATAATATTGTGCTGGTAATCTTAAAAGTTTGGCATAAACTTCTTGGCGAATACTAAAAACCAAACTACGTGAAATTACCGCAGTATAGTACCCTCCCATAAAAAGGCCTAAGCCGCGGAAAAAAACCAATAAAATAATTAATAAGGGGAACCAATCCAAATCAGCTCTACTACTACTTTGGATTGCATCAATAATAAATTTAATCAGTTTAGCAACAGAAACTTCTGTTGCTGAGTTAATACCGAACCCGATAAGAACTAATAAGGCCACGCCCCAATAAGGTTTTAAATAGGCTATGAGACGTATATAAACCTTAAAATCTTGATTCACTCAGAAAAACCTCTAGAAGGAACTTTGGTACTAATATTGATGTTAACAAAACCGAGTTGTCCTGCTACATCCATAACGCGAATTACATCCTGATGAGACGCTTTGGCATCCGCAGCAATGATGAACATAAAATCACGGCGCTCTTGAGCAACTTGCTTAATCGCAGTACTCAGATCAGCAACCTCTTTAGACGAAAGTGCCTGACCATTTACAGCATAATGACCAGAAGAGTCTACCACGACTTCAATTTTGTGATCGTACTGTTTTGGTGGAACACCTTGTGCATCTGGTAACGTTAAATTGAGGCGACTTGGCTGATTAAAAGTAGTCGATAGTAATAAAAAAACCAAAATGAACAACAAACAGTCAATCATAGGCGTTAAATTGATATGGATGTCTTCAACCTGAGAACGTTTAAATTTCATCTGGCTATTCACCCATCACCCAACACGACGATGTTCTGCTATAGACGAGGAACGTTTATAGAACAATGAGGCATGAAATAAAGTCGATTGCTGCTCTAGTTCAGCAATATAGTCTTGTACTAATCTTTGGAAATAGCGATAAGCAACTAAAGCAGGAATCGCAATTAACATTCCCACAGCTGTAGTAATAAGCGCTTTAGAAATACCCGGAATCATTAAACTTGGACTACCTGCCGATCCAAAATCAATCACAAGGAATGACTCAATAATCCCGACTACTGTACCAAGCAGCCCTAATAAAGGCGCCACAGCACTCAAAGTCCCCAAGAAATTAATATTTTTCTCTAAATAAGAAATTTCTTGAGAAGCGGTTACTTCCATTTGTGCACGTGCAAATTGCTCGCCATGCTCACGATGATCAAAACCTGCTTTTAAAATGTGAGCCAATGCGCTGTTTTGCACTTCTACATTTTGTTCCAAATTTTCCACAATATCTTCAGTTCTTAACGAACTATCATCGATTAATGCTTTGGGTAGAACTTGTGAACGTCTTAACCGAACAAAACGCTCAATGCTGATCGCAACAGTTAAAATTGAGCACAGAATCAAAGGCAGCATCAACCAGCCACCCGCTCTCACAAGTTCCCACATATCTTCTTCCCCAAGAATATAAAATTAGAAATATATGAACCAAATGCAAATTAATCAGGCAAACAAATATTTAAAATGCCATCTAACTCATCTAAGGTATGGTAATGAATAACAAGCTTACCCTTACCTTTTTGATTATGATCAATTTTCACATTAGCGCCAAAACGCTCTGATAATTTTTGTGTCAATTGTTCAATATCTGGTGCTACAGGTGCTTTTTCCTTCTCCTGCTTCGGCTCACTTCTATCACGCACCAATTGCTCTGTTTGACGAACAGATAGTCCTTTTTCAATTACGATTTTAGCAACGTCTAATTGATTTTTACCCTTTAACGTCAAGATAGCTCGAGCATGCCCCATATCAAGCTGGCCTTGCTGCATGAAATCTTTAATTTCATCCGCCAAACTCAACAAACGAAGTAAATTACTTACTGTAGTACGTGCTTTCCCTACTGTGTCAGCAATTTCTTGATGGCTCAAACCGAATTCATCATGAAAACGCTGCAAGGCTATAGCCTGATCAATCGGATTTAAATCTTGACGCTGAATATTTTCAATAAGCGCCAGTGCAATAGCAACCTGATCATTTAAATCACGAACAATTGCAGGAATTTCAGTTAAACCCGCAAGTTGCGCTGCACGCCAGCGACGTTCACCCGCAATGATTTCGTATGGGTGTGCTTCATCATCAACTGGACGAATTACAATAGGTTGCATCACTCCATGTTTTTCAATAGAAGATGCCAGCTCTTGTAAATCATGCTCATGAATAAAGCGACGTGGTTGATATTCACCACGTTTCAATAAATTTACATCAATTTGTTTCAACTGTCCGTGGTCAAGTGCCTGTGCTTCCAGCTGTAATTTTTCTTTTTGAATTGAACCAAGTAATGCATCTAAACCACGTCCTTTAGCCAATCCGCGTTTTTTGATGCTCATACTTTACTTCCTTTCTTTACTTTACTTTTCTTCAACATCTCAGCTGCAAGATTTAAGTATGCAACTGCACCTTTAGAACTTTTCTCAAAATAGATAACAGGCAAACCATGCGCTGGTGCTTCTGCTAGGCGAACATTACGTGGAACGACAGTATCATAAAGTTTTTTACCGAAATACTGTTCTAACTCAGCAGATACATCACGTGTTAAAGCATTTCGTGCATCGTACATTGTACGTAATACACCAATAATCTCTAAATCAGGATTTAATGCCTTTTGAATACGATCAATAGTCTGGGTTAAATCAGCTAAACCTTCAAGCGCATAATATTCGCATTGCATTGGAATGATTACACTATCTACAGCTGCCAAAGCATTGACGGTAATCAAACTCAAGCTTGGCGCACAATCCACAATGATAAAATCAAATGAGTTTCGGATTTCATTCAAAGCATTTTTTAGAATGAATTCACGGCCCTCTTGTTCTGCAATAGCAAGCTCAACACCGGAAAGTTCACGATTAGACCCTAAAACTTTATATCCGACTTCTGCTTTTTGAATGGCCGTTTCAATTGGTACTTCACCAAGTAGAACATCCGTAATGGAATACAAAAGATCGTTCTTTTGAATACCAGACCCCATCGTAGCATTACCTTGTGAATCCATATCTACAAGTAATACACGTTTCTTTAATACAGCTAGAGACGCTGCAAGATTTACTGCAGTCGTTGTTTTACCAACACCACCCTTTTGGTTTGCAATCGCAATAATTTGAGCCATGGTAACCCTAATACTTTTTATTTAAATACGTTGAAGTAAAAGTAAATGACGTTGTTCATCAAGTCTTGGTACGCGCAGCTCAATCACTTTACATGAAAAGTCCTGCTTAAGTTGCTCAATTTCCTCAACTGGCACAACTCCTTTCATTGCTGCAATTATACTGCTTTGATGCAAGTATGGCTGAGCTGCATCCACAAAATCCGTTAAAGAAGCAAAAGCGCGACTTGTAATCACATCAAATTGACCAAGCTCATCAATTGTATCTTGATTTTCAACACGTGTTTGCACGGCTACTACGTTTTTTAACTTAAGGTCAGCAATAAACTGTTTCAAAAAACGAATTTTCTTACCATTTGAATCAAGTAATACACATGAGCGTTCCGGCTGACATAAAGCAATGATCATGCCCGGCATACCGCCACCTGTACCTACATCAAGCAAACGGCCTGTTGGCAAATCTTTCAAAATACTTAGGCTATCTAACAAATGCTTCACTAACATTTCTTTCGGATCACGAATCGCTGTTAGATTATAAGCTTTGTTCCAAAGTACCAAAGCATCTTGATACTTCAACAATAATGTCAAAGCTTCATCGCTAAGCGATAAACCTAATTTTTGACTACCCTGTTGTAACTCTTGAAAAAACGGATGCATAAACAGATAACATCTAAGTAAAATTTAAAACAAAGTATACCCATTTATGCATCGTGGAACACTAGTTAACGATTAGGGATTACACACTTAATCGTAGAAGCCTTCACGAATTTGCAAATCTAGCTCCATTAAACGCTCAGGCGTTCCCACATCTACCCATGCACCTTTAAGCTTTTCACCAGATATTTTCTGATTATGCATCGCTTGCTTCAATAGTGGAGCTAAAGGACGCTTACCCGCTTCCAATCCGTCAAAAAGTTTAGGATGAATAACAGATAGACCACTAAAAGTAAGGTTTTCGCCCGTCACATCTTGATCGAATGTAAAAGCGCGCCCATCCAATAATGTAAAGTCGCCTTCAGGATGCTGTTTAGGGTTATCAACTAATACAAGATGAGCTAAATCATCATTTAACTTAATATGGCGTAGAACTTCAAAATCCATTGTGGTCCATACATCTCCATTCACCAGAATGAAAGGCTCTGTTCCAAGCAGTGGCAAAGCATTAATAATTCCGCCAGCTGTTTCCAGACCTTCTTCCTCTCGTGTCCAACGGATATCAACACCAAATTGAGAACCATCGCCTAAGCTACTGATGAGTTTATCTGCCAACCATGCAGAATTGATGACTATTTCAGTCACACCAATTTTCTTAAGTTTTTCAATATGCCACACAATTAGGGGCTTACCGCCTACCTCGAGTAAAGGCTTTGGTGTATATAGCGTAAGTGGACGCATACGATTGCCCAAGCCAGCAGCAAGAATCATTGCTTTCATTATGCTGCTACCTCATAGCTACCATATTTCTCGATAAATTTAGGCATCACGATGTTATTCATAAATACCATAAACTCTTCAAGCTCAGCGTAACCACGGCTTTCTTCAAGCAAATACCACATGACACGTGGTAAATCCTTCAAATAACCTGACTTACCATCGCGTTCAAACAAGCGAACAAAAATACCTAGAATTTTAATATGGCGTTGAATCGCCATTAAATCTGCATCACGTTTAAATTGATCAAAGCTACGGTTCTGTTTAGTCGACGCTGGTAACAGGTCATAAAACACTTTAAACCATTGATAAACACGATCAGCGTTCCATTGAACATATGCATCACGAGTAATCGAAATTAGGTCATATGTATCAGCGCCAATAACAGCATCTTGGAAGTCGATTACCCCTAATTCTTGCTCACCGGTAATTTTCATCAAATTTCGACTATGAAAATCTCGATGTACAATAACTTGCGGTTGGGCTAATGCAGCATGAGCCAAGAAGTCAAATGCATTATCAATCGTTTTTTTCTGTTCAGCAGTCGGCTGAATAGAAAGCGACGGTAACATCCAGTCTGTGAGTAGATGCATTTCCGACATTAATTTTTCGTAAGAATAAGCTGGGAACTGATTAGTCCCGTCAATAGACTGCAATTGAATAAGTTGTTTAAAACTTTGTTCGTAGTATCTATCAACAGTTTCATTAGTTAATAATGTCGACAAAAGCACATCACCAAAGTCTTCTAACAAGAGAAAACCTTGAGCCAGATCTCTCGCGACGATCTGAGGTACACGTACGCCATGGCTCGCAAAAAACTCGTCAATGGTCACAAACGGAACACAGTCTTCTTTTTCTGGAGGGGCATCCATGAGCATATACGTTTTATTTTGTAACGCGATACGCGCATAACGGCGGAAGCTTGCATCACCTGCTAAAAAAGCGATCTTAAATTGATCATTTTCAAGAACAGATGTAAGCCATGTATATATCAATTGTTCACGTTGTGTATTCATTTGCAATAAAATCTAAAACAAGCTGAGATTTTTGAAGGGTTAAGTGTAGCCACTTATAAACTTTTTCTCTATGATGCGACAATAATTAATTGTGAATTAGCATACTTGGTTAATGAGACAATGAAGCATCAGTTTAAATTTAATCCTTTAGCGACAGCTATTTTTACGCTCTTATGTGGCTCCATACAATCAAGTTATGCTGAGTCAACTGATGTTGTCTCCAATATAGACAATAATCAACTTAAAGCGAGCATCAAGGAAGCTTACCCAGGTCAAGAATTCTTTCAGCAATATTATGTTGATAAATCTGCACCTGAAGCTCAGCTTCGTGACAATAAATATTTAAGCTCGGCATTTTGCCAAGGCACATGGGTTACACCGATTAACCCTGAGACCAAAGCTTTAGATGCCGACAAAGCGACTTCTGTCGTTACTGCTAACTACGGACATTACAACCCAGCGGGTGATTCTGTTTTAGAAGGTGATGTCGTTATTGATCAAGAAGGACGCACAGTTCGTGCTGACAAAGTAACGATTGATAAGACCCAAACCTTTGCGCATGCACAAGGTCGAGTACAGTTAGCTCAAGGCGGGTTACTTTCACAGAGTGATGAAATTAATTACAACCTAAAAACCCAAACCGGGAATTTAGACAATAGTTTTTATATTTCTGAACAGCAACATGCCCATGGTCATGCAGGAAAAATCGAAAGAACCTCACCAAACGTTATGGTTCTTAATGATGCAACCTATACGACTTGCCCACCAGGCCAAAAACCCGGTTGGAAAATCCAAGCCAATAAAATTGAGTTAAATCAGGAAACTGGACGCGGCGTAACTCGTGGAACAAAATTATATGTTAAGGACGTTCCTGTTCTAGCTGTTCCCTATTTTAACTTCCCGATTGACGACCGCCGTACTACAGGTATTCTCAACCCACAATTTGGTTTCTCAAATGATGGTGGTGTTGAGCTTTCTGTTCCGGTTTATTTAAATCTTGCACCTAACTATGATCTGACACTTACTCCGCGATATTTAGCAGACCGCGGTGCAATGCTAAAAGGTGAGTTTAGATATTTAACCGATGGCTTTGGTGCTGGGGAAATGTGGGGTGGCATCTTGCCATCTGACAAAGGTTATGATGACAAAGATCGTAAAGATTTCCATTTTTTACATAATTGGGATATCAACGACCAGTGGTCTACTAACCTCGAATATAACTATGCATCAGATAAAGATTATTTCTCTGACCTAGATAGCAGTCCTAACTCTAAAACAGATCTTAACTTACGTAGAGCTTGGGAACTTAATTATCAACATGGTATTCCGGGTTTAAAAGCACAGCTTAAGGTCGAAGATTTCCAGACACTTGATCCTGAAGTTGCAGATGCAGATAAACCATACGCGCGTTTACCACAATTCTTATTAAATTACGTCACTGGCAATCCACTAGGACTACAATACGAATTTAATAACGACACTGCTTACTTTAAGAAATCAATTAATGATGATTCTGCTCAAGAAAGTAGTGGTACACGTATTTATAACCAGTTCGCAACGCGTTATAACTACCGTACACCAGCAGCTTTTGTGATTCCTGAAGTCTCTGTACGTTCTATTCAAACGTTTTATGATAAAGATACTCAGTTAAATAACCCTGGCGGTTCTGAAAATAAATCAGTCGTTGTACCTCAATTCACGTTAGACACTGGGCTAAACTTTGAACGTGATGGTAAGTATCTACAAACACTTACACCACGTGCTTTCTATGCATATGCGCCATACAAAAATCAAGATGGTTATCCTAACTTTGACTCAACCACTGCGTCAGTAAGTTATGATCAATTATTTAACCCTTACCGTTTTTATGGTCATGACCGCCTAGAAGACAATAACTTTTTATCATTAGGTGTAAGTTATAGCCTTTTTGACACAGTAGGTTTAGAGCGTTTACGTGCAAGCGTAGGCCAAAGTTACTATTTCGAAGACCGTCGTGTCACCTTACAACGACAACAAGATGAAATTGATACTGAACGCAACACAGGTCCTGTGGTGAGTCTATCAAGCCAGCTTAACCAAAACTTTACCATTGCTGCCAACTCAGCTTGGATGTCGAATGGTGACAATGCTCAACGTGACTTCCAACTTTACTATACTGGTGATAAAGGAAATCTATATAACTTAGGCTATTTCTATCGTAAAGATATTCCTGGTCGTCAAGATACTTATGACCAAGTTGTTGCATCGTTTATACAACCAATTAAAGACAATTGGCGTATTATGGGCCACGTACAATATGACATGGACAGTGATGTTGCCCGTGAACTCTTGCTAGGAGTTAACTATGAGTCATGTTGCTGGGGTATTTCCGTCTATGGCCGTTCATACTATAACGATCTAGATGATCCGAAAACTTCAGATGTTAGTGAAAAGCGCGCGATCATGGCCGAAATTACACTAAAAGGTTTAGGTGGTTTAAACAATAAACTCGCGTCTTTACTTGAAAATCGCGTTTTAGGTTTTAACAAAATTAATCAATCTTGGACACAACGTTAATGAAGACAAAGCATCTTAAACAGTTTTTTAAAGCAACTACACTTGCTGCCCTAATCTCTTCATCAATGCATAGTTTTGCCCAACCCGCTGATGAAGTTGTGGCAATTGTGGACAATAGCGTAATTTTAAAAAGCGATCTTCAACAAGGTATGGCTGAAGCAGCTCATGAACTGCAAGCTCAAAAGAAAGAAGTGCCACCTCAGCAATACTTACAGTTTCAAGTATTAGATCAACTCATCTTGCGTGAGGCACAACTTGAACAAGTTAAAAAATATGGCATCAAACCTGATGAAAAAAGCTTAAATGAAGCAGTCTTAAAAGTAGCAAGTCAATCTGGAAGTAAAAGTTTAGAAGCTTTCCAGCAGAAGTTGGATGCTATGGCACCAGGAACTTATGAAAGTTTACGTGGCCGAATCGCTGAGGATTTAGCGATTAGCCGTTTGCGCCAACAACAAGTGATGTCTCGTATTAAAATTAGTGATCAAGATGTAGAAAACTTCTTAAAATCACCTCAGGGACAAGCTGCGCTAGGTAATCAAGCACATGTAATTCATATGCGCATTTCAGGTGACAATGCACAAGAAGTTCAATCTGCAGCTCAAGAAGTACGCTCAAAGCTTGCGCAAAGTAATGATATAAATGCTTTGAAAAAACTTTCAACTGCAAATGTAAAAGTTGAAGGTGCTGACATGGGTTTCCGCCCACTGTCTGATATTCCTGCTGAACTTGCGGCTCGTATTACTCCATTACAAGATGGTCAAACAACTGACTTAGTTTCAGTACGTGATGGTGTACATGTTTTAAAGCTTCTTGAACGTAAGCAAAATGAGCAAAAAGCTTTAGTACCTCAATTTCAAACCCGCCACATTCTCATTCAGCCATCTGAAGTTGTCTCTCTTGAAAATGCCAAGCAAATTATTGATAACATCTATAAACGCTTAAAAGCTGGTCAAGATTTTGCAACACTTGCAGCGACTTATTCTAACGACACAGGTTCAGCACGTGATGGTGGAAGTTTGGGTTGGGTAACACCTGGAATGATGGTTCCTGAATTTGATAAAAAAATGCAGGAAATTCCAGTAGGTGAAATTAGCGAACCTTTCCAAACTCAATTCGGCTGGCATATCTTACAAGTAACAGATAAACGTGAAAAAGATATGACGCACGAATATCAAGAGCGTATGGCACGTCAAATTTTAGGTGAACGCCAATTTAACACTGAGATTGATAGCTGGTTACGTGAAGTACGTGCAAACGCATATGTAGAAATCAAAGATCCAAGTCTAGATAAAAAGAACTTACAAAAGTAAGTCTTTTTATCTTCATCAAAACCTGTGTTTATCACAGGTTTTTTTATGAATGAAATGTATGTAATAAAAAACCGGTTATATAAATAACCGGTTTCTATAAATTAAACCCTGACGGGAATTATTTATAGCGATCAACCATTTTCTCTAAAGAAATCGGACGAATCTTGTCAGCATTTCCAGCTGTACCAAACGCTTCATAACGATCAATACAAATTTGCTTCATTGAATCTACAGTTTTAGCAAAGTATTTACGTGGATCGAATTCAGCTGGGTTTTCAGCCATAAACTGACGAATTGCACCAGTAGATGCTAAACGTAAGTCTGTATCGATATTGATCTTACGCACACCATGTTTAATTGCTTCTACAAGCTGCTCAACAGGTACACCATAAGTCTCTTTAATATCACCACCAAACTCATTGATTACTTTCAACCACTCTTGCGGCACAGAACTTGAACCATGCATAACAAGATGAGTATTTGGTAATGCCGCATGAATTTCTTTAATGCGGTCAATTGCCAAGATATCACCTGTAGGTGGACGAGTGAACTTGTAAGCACCATGTGAAGTACCTACAGCAATCGCCAATGCATCTACATTAGTATCGGCAACAAACTGAGTCGCTTCTTCAACAGAAGTAAGAAGTTGTGAGTGATCAAGGACACCTTCAGCACCAACACCGTCTTCTTCACCAGCCATACCAGTTTCAAGGCTACCTAAACAGCCAATCTCACCTTCGACAGAAACACCACATGCATGTGCTAAAGCAACAACATTACGAGTTACATCAACGTTGTATTCGTAAGAAGTAGGTGTTTTACCATCTGTACCTAATGAACCGTCCATCATTACGGAACTAAAGCCAAGCTGAATTGAACGCTGACAGATATCAGGGCTTGTTCCATGGTCTTGATGCATTACCACTGGAATATGCGGCCATTCTTCAATTGCAGCCAAAATAAGATGGCGTAAGAATGGAGCGCCTGCATATTTGCGAGCTCCAGCTGATGCTTGAACAATTACAGGTGAATTGGTTGCATCCGCGGCAAGCATAATTGCACGCATTTGTTCTAAGTTATTTACGTTAAATGCTGGTACGCCGTAGTTATGTTCAGCAGCGTGATCCAAGAGCTGGCGCATTGAAATGAGTGCCATAATATCCTCCCAGGTAGTGCGGCTTATTCTACCCTGTCATTTATTTCAATTCAGCAACAAATCACAGTATTTCAAAAAAAATCCCCGCATTTGCAGGGATTTTTTAACAAAAAACAACAAATTAATGTGTTTCTGAAGCAGCAGCCTCACTTGGCGCACTACCTTCAACCACATCTGTATTCTTTTCATCTAGAACTGGCTTATCAATCGCATCAATTGCTGCTTGTTGCTCAGGCGTTACTTTTTCAGAAACAGCAGTAGATGCAGCTGATTCTTGGCCCGCTTGAGATGCTTCATCTTTCTTAGCACAAGCAGTCAACATCATTGGTACAATTAACATAGCAGCAAATGTAAGCTTTAAATTCATCACTATTTTCCACAGTTGGTGATTTAATACTCGACATTTTATTGCAGATATATGACAGTTTAATGACTTATCAATGAAAAAGGGATTGGTTACCCAATCCCTTCTTATTTCTATATAACAGTATTAAGCACGTTCAAGCAAAGCAGCAACTGCTGGCAATGTTTTTCCTTCAACAAATTCAAGGAATGCACCACCACCTGTAGAAATATAACCAATTTGATCAGCGACGTTATATTTATCAATCGCAGCTAATGTATCTCCACCACCTGCGATCGAGAATCCTTCAGATTGAGCAACCGCAAGAGAAAGCGCTTTGGTACCTTCACCAAATTGATCTACTTCAAATACGCCAACTGGACCATTCCAAAGAATTGTTTTTGATGTTGTTAAAATATCAGCAAATGCTTTAGCTGTTTCTGGACCAACGTCTAAAATCATATCATTTGCAGTCACATCTTCTACTTTCTTCACAACAGCTTGAGCTGCTGCTAAAGAACCTAAGAAATCTTCAAAATTAATTTGCGATGCATCAGCAACTACAACATCCGTAGGAAGTGGAACACTTACTTTAGCAGCAATCTGTTTAGCAGTTTCAACCAAGTCAGCTTCATACAATGATTTACCAACGTTAAAACCAGCAGCTGCTAAGAATGTATTTGCAATACCCCCACCAACGATCAGTTGATCACAGATACTAGAAAGTGAGTTTAAAACATCGAGTTTAGTTGAAACTTTAGAACCAGCAACAATTGCAACCATTGGTTTTTCAGGAGTTTGCATTGCACGGCCTAGAGCATCCAGCTCAGCAGCCAACAAAGGACCAGCAGCAGCAACTGGAGCGAAACGAGCTACACCTTCAGTAGATGCTTCTGCACGATGAGCAGTACCAAATGCATCCATAACAAATACGTCACATAATGCAGCATATTTTTGAGCGAGCTCTGGATTATTTTTCTTTTCGCCATGGTTAAAGCGTACATTTTCAAGCAATACAACTTGACCAGCTTCAACTTCAACGCCTTCTAGATAATCTGTTAATAATTTAACTTCTTGGCCCAATACTTCTGTTAAATAAGCAGCGACTGGTGCAAGTGATTGTTCTGGCTTTGGTTCACCTTCAACAGGACGACCTAGATGTGAACATACCATCACTGCTGCGCCTTTATCTAAAGCAGCTTTAATAGTTGGTAATGCTGCACGTAAGCGAGCATCGCTAGTAATCACACCATTTTTGACAGGAACGTTTAAATCTTCACGAATAAGGACACGTTTGCCTGTTAAGTTAAGGTCAGTCATACGCTGAAAATTCATGTAAAGCTCTCTTTATGATTTTAAAAACGTGCCAATTTTAAATGATTACATCAAAAAAGGTTAGTTTTTTTGCATAAAAGCTGTAGAAAGCCCCAGTTTTGATTATGATAGAGGTAGTTATTTGATATTTCACCCATTATGTCTATTCATCCAGATCCACAAATCAATCGCTTAAATGTTTTAGGGGAACCTTTAGCAAGTTGTTGCTTTGACCCTATTACAGGCTATTTTAGAAATGGTTTCTGCCACACTGCAGTAACAGACCTTGGTCAGCATACCGTATGTGCACAAATGACCTCGGATTTCTTAAATTTTTCTCAGAAAATTGGTAATGATCTTATTACTCCTTTACCAGAAGTAGGCTTCCCTGGCTTAAAACCGGGTGATTTCTGGTGTATCTGCGTAACTCGCTGGGTAGAGGCTTATCAAGCTGGTGAAGCGCCTCCTATTAAAATACATGCATGTCATCAAGCTGTATTAAGCTATGTACCTTTAGATGTATTAATGGAATTTGCAGTGTAATGGTTCAGCCACAAATTATTTTGGCTTCGAGTAGTCAAACTCGCAAAGACTTAATGGACCGTCTTGGAATTAATTATATTTGTATTAGTCCCGATATTGATGAAAGTCCTCGCGATGAAACCCATGCTGATGAACTTGCAAAAAGGCTCGCTTTCACAAAATCTCAGGTGATTGCTGAACAGAACCCATCAGCCATCGTTATTGGTTCAGATCAAGTTGCCTGGCGAGAACATGCCTCGCATGACTTTATTGGCAAACCGATGACTATTGAAAATGCTAAAGCACAACTAGCAGATAATTCTGGCCGAACTGTTTTCTTTAGTACAGCTCTTAGCGTGCAATGGCTCGATAGAAACTTTGAACAAACGCTCGTTGAACATTATCAAGTTAAATTTCGAAACCTGAATCAAGCTGAAATTGAACGTTACGTTTTATTAGATCAGCCACTACATTGCGCTGGCAGCTTTAAGTGTGAAAGTTTAGGAATTAGCTTGTTTGAAAAAATGATAGGCCAAGACCAGACCACACTTATGGGTCTTCCTATGATTCAACTTTGCCATATTTTAAGGCAACTTGATCTACAAATTCCTTAATTCTAGATATTTTATAAATAGGTTATTTCCATGACAGAACCTTTAACAGTTTTAGGCGGCATTACTGCCGAGCAATTTTTAGCAGAGTATTGGCAGAAAAAACCTTTACTGGTGCGTAACGGATTGCCAGAGATTATAGGTCTTTTACAACCTCAGGATGTGCAAGAACTTGCCTTGGAAGAACACGCAAGTGCCAGACTGATTCGCCAAAAAGATAAAAATCCAAATGAATGGCACGTAAAGTCTTCACCTTTAACCAAAGGTGATTTTCAAAAGCTACCAAAATTATGGTCAATTTTAGTACAGGCAGTAGATCACTACTCTTTTGATCTTTCTGAACTTTGGAAAAAATTTCCTTTTATTCCTCAATGGCGCCGCGACGATATTATGGTGTCTTATGCACCTAAGGGTGGTTCAGTTGGGAAACATTTCGATTTTTATGATGTGTTTTTAGTTCAGGGTCATGGTCATCGTCGCTGGCAGCTAGGTCAAATGTGCGATGCAAATACTACATTTGTACCCAATCAACCATTAAAACTTTTGCCAGAAATAGATGTGCAATTTGATGAAGTTTTAGCACCAGGTGATTTACTCTATATTCCACCTGGAATGGCACATTATGGGGTTGCCGAAGATGACTGCTTAACTTTCTCATTTGGCTTTCGCATGCCAAACATTGCAGGAATGATGGAACGCATTAGCGATCAATTTTCAGCTAATATTTTACTTCAAAATCCTGTTGTAGATATCGCACGCAAACAAATGAGTCAAATTGGTGAAATTAGCTCAACTGAACTAAGTTATCTAAAAGAATTAGTTTTAGCTCAGTTGCAAGACTCTACAGCACTTGATGCAGCAATCATGTCATACATGAGTGAACCTAAATATCCAGATAATATTCCAGAACCTGATGAGATCGAAGCCGATGATCTTCAAGAGATCTTACATGAAGG
This sequence comes from Acinetobacter sp. LMB-5, assembly GCF_001541635.1. Lineage (NCBI taxonomy): Bacteria > Pseudomonadati > Pseudomonadota > Gammaproteobacteria > Moraxellales > Moraxellaceae > Acinetobacter > Acinetobacter sp. LMB-5. Next base: position 290,460 of record NZ_LRDR01000006.1, read on the forward strand.
TTATGAAGTTCTATTAGAACCTGCCTCTCGCCTACTTTATACAGAAAATAACGGAATTCTGAGCTTCTGGGGAAATGGCGAAGCGCTATGTATAGCTGAAACTTTCGCACCAAAATTAAAAGCTATTGCTGATGGAGAAAGCTTAGCTTTCGATAGCGAATTTAATGAGCTTGAAATCCTTGAGAATGTTGCTTACTTACTCAATGAATCTATTTTGATGCTTTTACCTCCTTCAGAGTAAGAAACTTTAATAAGAATGGACTTTTCAAAGCAACGGAAAGTCCACTTTTAAATTGGCCGACAAACTCAAAAATAGATTTGTTTTTTGTTTATTAATTTTCCTTTTTAAATTTTAAAGCGACTTATCGCAAAAATATTGAAGTTAAAAGATTTTGAAAAAGGAAGTATAATTATTTAAATATATAGCCTAGAACCCTTTACCTTTCCCTTAAAAGTAAAACTTCAGCGTTTAAAAAAATAATATCTTTTTTCTATCAATAACAAACAATACCTTGTAAAATTAAATTATCTAGATTCTCATTGATAAAGATCACCGTTCAAGCTAATAGCAATTCATTTGTGAGAGGCTAAAATATGTCGAAAAAAGATGACATTATTAACACCGCATTAAGACTTTTTAACTCGTATAGCTATAATTCTATAGGTGTAGATCGCATCATTAATGAATCTGGCGTTGCAAAAATGACTTTCTATAAGCATTTTCCATCAAAAGAAAAATTAATTGAAGAGTGTCTACTTCTTCGAAATACGCTTCTTCAAAACTCTCTTACTTCTGCCTTATCAAAACATGATGAGTTAGACCCTCTTGCGAGAATTAAAGCAGTAATTTTATGGTATTCCGACTGGTTTAATAGTGAAGATTTTAATGGCTGCATGTTTCAAAAAGCCTTGGAAGAGGTTTTAAAACAATATCCTTCAACCCATCAACCTGCCACTTTGTATAAAGCTTGGTTGACCCAACTCATGCAAAATCTTCTTAACCAGTATGATGTAAAAGAGCCAGTTCCCCTATCTTTACTACTCGTTAATATTTTGGAAGGTATGACCATACAGGCTCAAGTCGAACATGGTTCAATAAAAATTAATGATTACTGGACTCGAGTAGAAAAATTAATCGATTTCGAAAGAGCAGCATAAAAATAAAGCGTGATATTCTTCTTCTTATATTTAATGATTCTTCTTATGTATCACGCTGCGTCTGAAAGTCATTTTGGTTCACAATTAGACGTTTTTTTCGACCTTACTGAACCAAAATATACAGACCTGTCTGTACAAAACAGATTATATATTTAAAAAATAAAAACTCAATCCTTTTTTATGATTTGTCTTAAGATAAATTAGATTTAACTATTTATTGAAAGCAAATTGAAATCGTTTTAGGTTGACTTCGTTTCACTTATACTTAACAATTACACTTATAACACAAAGCAACATTTTAGACACAAAAGAAATACAAATAGTTGTTTTTAATTAGAAAGACTACTTATTTATCAATTCCTCTTATATTGCTTTTCAACAAAAACAATTGGATTGATTAGTTTTGCTACATTCATTTTCATAAGATCAATCTATACTATGCCCGCTATATTGATATAGGTATAAAGTATGAAAGATGGACTCCAAATCGAAGAAATGAAAAATGCGGCTGATTCAGTCGTTGGAATTCTTAAATCTTTGGCTAATACAGATCGTTTATTAATTTTATGTCACTTAGCTTATGAGGAGTTAAATGTTTCTCAAATTGAAGAGAAGACCCAAATTACCCAGCCCACTCTTTCACAACAACTTATGATGCTACGCAAAAGTGATGTTGTATCAACCCGTCGTGATGGCAAGCAAATTTTTTATTCAATTAAGGATGACAATATGCATTCAATTTTAAATACGCTTCATCAGCTGTACTGTGCAAGTAAATAATATTTTTTAAATTATAAATTTATAATAATAGTAGTAACTTCCTGAAATATGCGATTTTTCAGCTTGAAAGCTTAGAGTCCAATCCAAGCACAAAGTTTTGAAAATTCGCGTAGCTTTTCTAAAAAAGCTCAACCATATTTAACTTTTTGCCCCTATATTGTCTTTAGCCTATTCCATGCTTTCACAGCTTTTTGATATACCTAGTTTTTTAATGAGCAATTAACAAGCAAAACCACCAACTATAAAATTTAAAATATTAAATTAAGACCAATAAAAACAATCATTTAATATTACCATCAAGTATAAATACTTATAGGTGCTATAAAAAAGCTTAAGATTCACATCACTTAAGTATAAAATACTCCGCTTGTTCAACCTTTAGCCATGATTAGGTTAATAAGGCCTTTATATGCTTGCATTCTTTTCTCGATTAAGCTTAGTCACTAAGATTATTATCGCCATTATTCTAGGGATAGGCGTTGCATTACTATTTCCGAACGTTACGCCTTACTTAAGTTTATTTGGTGAGCTTTTCATTAAAGCCTTAAAGTCGGTTGCCCCTATTTTAGTTTTTGTATTGGTGCTTTCTTCTATTGCCAACTTCCAAGTGGGTCATAGCGCCAATTTACGCCCTATTATGATTCTATATGTGGCAGGCATGTTGCTTGCAGCTTTCACAGCTGTGATTGTCAGTCTTTCTTTTCCAAGCACATTATTCCTCAATACAGTTTCACATAATGACTTACAAGCGCCTGGTAGTCTCGCAGATATATTAAAAAACTTGCTCTTAAGCTTTATTGCGAACCCTGTTCAAGCAATTAGTGAAGCTAACTTTATTGGTATTTTAGCTTGGGCAATTGGCCTAGGTTTAGCTATGCGTCATAGCTCAGACACCACAAAACAAGTGATGCAGGATGTTTCACATGCTGTAAGTGCTATTATTCATAAAGTAATTGCTTTTGCACCAGTCGGTATTTTCGGATTAGTTGCAGTGACTTTTGCCGATGCCGGCCTTGCAACACTTGAAAGCTATGCACAATTATTAGTGGTATTGTTAGGTACCATGTTCTTTGTTGCTTTAGTTATCAACCCTATTCTTGTTGCCCTTACTATACGTGGAAATCCATACCCTCTCGTATTTAAGTGTCTAAAAGAAAGTGGTATTACAGCTTTCTTTACTCGAAGCTCAGCAGCCAACATTCCAGTTAACTTAGATTTGGCAGAGCGTTTAGGTGTTAACCCATCTACAGCTAGTGTGTCTATTCCTTTAGGTGCAACAGTAAATATGGCAGGTGCGGCAGTAACCATTACTGTGCTTACATTAGCGACTGTCCATACGCTTGGCATTCATGTTGACTTTGCGACAATGGTTATTTTATCAGTTGTTGCTACAATTTCAGCTTGTGGTGCTTCGGGTGTTGCAGGTGGTTCTTTACTACTCATTCCAGTCGCTTGTAGTCTATTTGGTATTTCAACAGAAATTGCTATGCAAGTTGTAGCGGTTGGTATGATTATCAGTGTATTGCAAGACTCTACAGAAACAGCCCTTAACTCATCTACAGATGTATTATTTACCGCAGCTGTAGATATTCGCTCTAAGCAAGCGTCTTAAGCAAAATGCCATTTCAACGCCTACCAAACTGGTTCCAACTTGGAGCCTTTTTGCTGGCATTTAATGCCGGAATGATTAATGTCTTAGGATTAATTACTCTTTTGCATCAATCTATTTCACATATGACTGGCAACGTTAGTATGCTGGCTATGAGTTTGGTAGAGTGGCAACCAGAACATATCATTTTTTTACTTCTGGTGATTATTTGTTATGTTTGCGGTTCATTTTATAGTGGTTTTATTTTAGGTAGCAGTCATTTTCGACTAGGTCGTCGTTATGGCTTACCTTTGAGCCTTGTTGCCTTATTCATTTTCCTTTGCTGGCTATTGCTTCCTTATTTTCCACGCTATGGATTATTATGGGCTTGTACGGCAATGGGGTTACAAAATGCGATGGTAAGCCACTACAAAGGAACGATTATTCGCACTACTCATCTATCTGGTGTGCTGACTGATATTGGTTTAGCACTTGGATATAAAGCCAGGGGCTTAATTGTAGAAAATCGACGTATTGTTTTACATTTACTTATTCTTGTTGGCTTCCTGTTGGGTGGAATTGTTGCCGCTTCAGTACATCCATATTTGAAACTACAATCATTTTTATTGCCAGCAATTTTAAGCTTAGCCTTAAGTATTTCTTACTGGATAGTTTATCTCTATAGTACTTCAACTTCACACAAGGACTAAGACATGGTTAAAAATGCCTTACAAGCACAGCTATTAAAAGCTGGTTTAGTTGATAATAAAAAAGCAAAAAAATTAACAAAGCAAGCTCATCACGAACAACGTCTTGGGCTAAGTAATGAAGCTGAAATCAAAGCAAATATTGAAAAAGCTCAACAAGAAAAGTTAGCTAAAGATCAGGCTTTAAATTTAGAAAAACAGAAACAGCTTGAAGAAAAAGCACTTAAAGCATCAATCATTCAGATGATTAAGCAGCACAAAATTACTGATTTTGCTGGGGATGTGGCTTATCAATTTATTGATGAAAATAAAATCAAAAAAGTGTATCTATCTCAGCAAGTTTATAACGCACTTGTTGCAGGTAGCCTAGTTATTGCTAAAGATCAAGATCAATACGCCTATCTTCCAAAAGCTTTAGGTGAAAAAATTGATCAAAAAATGCAAGGCTTCATTTTGATTAATAATGCTGAGAAAAACGAACAAGCCACTGATGAGGAAGATCCATATGCAGCATATGTTATTCCAGATGACTTAATGTGGTAATACGATACTTAGGCCTTTATGACCCAAATCTAAAGGCCTTTTCTAATATGTGTAGCTGTAATAATTTAACAGATGTTCAAAATACTAATAAAAAATACTTAAAGAATAAATTCCTTCACCCTTTATCTATTAATCTCGATATAATGAATAATACTTTTAGTCCTCGCGACGTTCTTGAAGATTTCTTCGAGTCTCCTTTTTTGCGTCATATATTAATTTAAGACGTACAACATTATCAGTTCATGTGTATTTGCATATATTCACAAGATCGAAACCCTAAGTGATATTGATCTAACTGACTTTTTGCAAATTAAATTGCAAAGATTTAATTAAGTGGCTTTTGTGTCAAAGGTAGTAATTCATGCTGAAGTGGTTTGAAAAACTTGTAGATCCCTACCCAACTAAAGGTTTAGATGAACCTTTACCGACTCGTTTTTTCCCATTTGTGTGGCAAGCTACGGAAGGCCTACGCCCTTATTTATTCTTACTCATTCTTTTTACAGCAGGTGCTGCAAGCTTTGAAGCCTTACTTTTTTCAAAGATTGGACAACTCGTAGACTGGTTAAGTAAAAGTCATCCGGAAAGCTTTTTAAGTCAGCATGCTACTGATTTACTCATTTTGATTGCGGTCTTATTTACCAACATCTTTTTTGTAAATATTCAATCTATTATCAAACATCAGATTTTATATAGCACCTTCCCAATGCGTTTGCGCTGGCGTTTCCATAACCTTTTATTGAAACAAAGCTTGGACTTTTTCCATAATGACTTTGCTGGACGACTTTCTGCTAAGGTTATGCAAACAGCGTTAGCAATCCGTGAGTTCTGGATTATTTTGGGTGACATGTTGGCATACGTCAGCATCTACTTCATTACAGTCAGCATTGTTCTTGGCGCAATTTCACCAATTTTACTTATTCCACTTTTAATCTGGTTAAGCCTATTTTTATTAAGCGCATGGTTCTTTATCCCCCGCTTAAGTAAAGTTTCTCAGCAACAAGCCGATGCTAGAGCGATCATGACGGGCCGTGTAACAGATGCATACACCAACATCCAAACGGTAAAACTATTTGCCCATGCTGGTCGTGAAAGCCAATACGCAAAAGCATCTATGAAAGAGTTTATGACTACAGTCTATGCTCAAATGCGTTTAGGTACCCTATTTGAAGTCAGCATTAATATGTTGTCTGCTGTTTTGTTTGTAGGTGTTATTGGTACCTCTGTTTGGCTATGGACCCAAGGTTTAGCAGCATTAGGTGTAATCGCAGCAACTACTGCAATGATTTTAAAACTTAATAGTATGGCTGAATTTATGATGTGGCATATGTCAGCCTTATTTGAAAATGTTGGAACCATTCAAGATGGTATGCAAACATTAGGTAAAAAAATCAATATTCAAGACAAACCAGATGCAAAACCACTTGCAGTGACCAAAGGTGAGATTGTATTTAAAGATGTAAGCTTTGCTTATAACAATAAAAATGTGATTGATCACTTCAACTTGCATATTAGAGCAGGCGAAAAAATAGGAATTGTGGGTCGTTCTGGCGCAGGAAAATCGACGCTGATCCAGTTGCTTTTACATTTTTACCATCTTAAGCAAGGTGCTATTTTAATTGATGGCCAAAACATCGAAGATGTAACTCAAGATAGTCTAAGAGCTAATATTGCTTTAGTTACTCAAGATACGTCTTTATTACATCGCTCAGTTGCAGAAAATATTAAATATGGTCGCCCAGATGCCTCCGATGCAGACATGGAGAATGCTGTAAATAAAGCCAAAGCTGCTGAATTTATTCCGCAATTAATTGATTTAAAAGGACGTAGTGGTTATAACGCTCAAGTAGGTGAACGTGGTGTTAAGCTTTCTGGTGGTCAAAGACAGCGTATTGCCATTGCACGTGTATTCTTAAAAGATGCTCCTATTCTTATTTTAGATGAAGCAACTAGTGCATTAGACTCGGAAGTTGAAGCAGCAATCCAGTCAAGTTTAAATGACCTGATGGTTGATAAAACCGTTATTGCAATTGCACACCGTTTATCTACTATTGCACAAATGGACCGTTTAATCGTTCTTGATGAAGGTCGAATTGCTGAGCAAGGAACTCATGAAGAGTTAATTGCGCAAAATGGTATATACGCACAGTTATGGAAACGTCAAACAGGTGGTTTCCTAATTGAACAAAAAGTATTACAGGGTCAAGATTAATGCTTTATTTAGAAGATTTGAAAATTGGTGATCGTTTCATTAGCCGTGAATATGAAATTACCTTAGATGAAATCAAAAAATTCGCAAGCTCCTATGACCCTCAACCCTTCCATATAGATGAAGAACAAGCTAAGCACGATCCAATTTTTCAAGGAATTGCTGCTAGCGGTTGGCATACTTCTGCAATTACTATGCGGTTATGGACAGAATGTATGCCGATTCATGGCGGCCTGATTGGTTCAGAGTCTAGCTTACGGTGGCCACGCCCTACTCGACCAGGTGATAAAATTCATGTTGAAGCAGAAATTTCAGCGATCACACCATCCAAAACAAAATTAGATCGTGGTATTGTAAGTTACGTTACGCAAGCCTTAAATCAAAATGGTGACGTATTACTTATTTCAACAACAAAAATTGTTGTCTTTAAAAAGAATGTTTAAAACATGGTTGATATGATTGTCTAACAGTTTTTATAAACTCAGATTATATTTCATGACAAGATGTGTAAGAAATGCATGTGACAAATTGATGAGAGCAATGGAACGCATATGAAAATTACCTCAGCTCGTCAAGATCAAGGTATTCCGGGAGTCTATGGCTTATTGCTATTAGATGTTGTTTCGCGTTGGGGATATAACGATGAAACATTATTTGCTCCATTTCATCTTACTAGTGAGCAACTGGCCGATCCTGATTATCGTATTTCTACACCTGTAGCAAACGAACTAGTTAAACACGCGCTTAATTTAACTGGTGAAACCACGTTGGGTTACCATCTTGGTACTCAAATGCGTATTTCGATTCATGGCTTCATTGGCTATGCAATTATGACAGCCAAAGATATTACAGAAGCAATTGCCCTTGCAGCACGCTTTATTCAACTACGTCTACCTTTTTTACAACTCTATTTTTCAACGTTTGGGCCAAAAGCTACCCTACAATTACAGTGCGACATCGAACTTGAACCTCTACGGACAGAAATCGTTTTAGGTTTGACCATTGGTATCATGAGTATGGCTAAAGCGATTACGGGTATCGAAGATTTAGCTGGTGATGTAGATTTGGACTTTCCTGAACCAGAAGGCTTTGAAAAGTATAGAAATAAACTAAGCAGCACAATTCGCTTCAACCAGCCACATCTGATTTCAAGTTTTGATAAAAAATACTTAGGAATTAAATTAGTTAATGCTGATCCTATCGCAAGTCAGGTTGCTATTAATCAGTGCGAAGCCGAACTTTCCGCTTTAGGTGAACGCCGTCGCTTAGCAATGCGAGTTCGTGATATTTTAAGTAATTCTGAACAACATTATTTAAGCATTGAAAATGTAGCTGAATGTCTACACATGTCAGACCGCACACTAAAGCGCCAATTAGCGGCTGAAGGAACTTCATTTTCTACATTAGTTGATGAAGTACGCTATCGACACGCAACATCTCTGCTTTCACGTACAGATTACAGTCTTGAACAAATTGCAGATGAACTTGGTTATTCGGACGTTGCAAATTTTAGCCGTGCTTTTAAACGCTGGAGTGGCCGTAGCCCAAGCAACTGGCGTAAAGACCCATACTTATAATGTTTAAAACTATTGGACACAAGCTTAAGGAGTTACCATGAATCATCCTTCTGAACTGAAGTATGCACGTACACATGAGTGGGTAAAGATTGAGGGTGATCTTGTTATTACAGGGATTACCGATCATGCACAAGATGAACTTGGCGATTTGGTTTACGTTGAAACTCCGGAAGTTGGGAGTAAAGTTACTGCTGGCGAACAAGCTGGTGTGGTTGAATCAGTAAAAACTGCTTCTGACATCCATGCTCCTGTTTCAGGTACAGTAGTAGAGGTGAATACTGATCTTGAAGATGATCCAGACTTTGTAAATGACGATCCATATGGAAAAGGTTGGATTTATAAAATCAAACCAGACAACATTGCAGATGTTGAAAAACTTTTAACAAATGCAGAATATGAAGCTGGCTTATAAAAGATAGCTCTAGCTTTTCATATTTAATAAAAACCAGTTTAGTCTTAAACTGGTTTTTTCTTTATCTATTATCTATTCAAAATCTATTCAAATTCAGTTTTACGAATCGGTGACTTCTATGACAAAGCTTGTTGTATTCTCTGGCGCTGGCATGAGTGCTGAAAGTGGAATTAGCACTTTTCGTGACAGTAATGGTCTATGGGAAAATTACGACATCCAACAAGTTGCCACACCTGAGGCATGGCAAAAGAACCCTGCTCTAGTTCAACGCTTTTATAATGAGCGACGTAAAAATATTTTAGAGGCTGAACCTAACGAAGCTCATCAATATATTGCCAAACTACAAGACTACTTTGACGTACAAGTGATTACTCAAAATATTGATGATTTACATGAACGGGCTGGAAGCTCTAACGTTTTACATTTGCATGGAAATATTCGTTTAGCGAAAAGCTCTGGCCCAAATGCACAATTTACAACAAAGTTTTACGATATTAATGGTTGGAAGCTAGATTTAGAACAAGACTTTTGCCCAGATGGCTATCCGCTGCGTCCACATGTAGTCTGGTTCGGTGAAGCTGTACCTGCCTATGAAGAAGCAATTCAATTAGTACAGAGTGCAGATATTTTTATTGTGATCGGCTCGACATTAAGCGTATATCCAGTTGCAGCTTTAGTTCATGAAATTTCAAATCAATGTAAAGCCTACTATATAGACCCAAATGCGGATCATCTGCGTGTTCCTCACCAATATGAATTATTAAAAATGTCAGCGACTCAAGGAATGCATAGACTTTTTGAAAATTTAATCGGCTAATTGCTATTTTTAGACACTAAATAAGCCTAACGTGAATAAAAAAAATTATTAATTGAACAAAAAATTGTCGATTTTTTTAATTTTATTCTAAATTTCTATAAATTTTTTTTGACCAATAGCCTATTTATAACTCTATATCGATTTAGTTTTTTTCAGAATGGCGTTTTTTTGCTGGAAAAATTTAAAAAAATAAATATTAAAGAATTATAAGTTAATGATTAATATTATAATTTTATATCTATAAAAACAATTTATTTCAAGTTACACAATGATACAAAAGTACAATACAAAAATAACAGTGCAAAAAAAATCTTTTGTGGTTGAATCTCAACCTCTTGGATGCCGTACAAGAAAACAGCGACCTGGATTAGGTTACAATCACGGATTATGGATATAAGGACACACATCCATTATGAGTTATTTTGATCCCACCCTCATCATGTTTATGGTGTACATCGTAGCAATGGTTCTTATTGGCTTATTTGCCTACCGTGCTACAAGCGACTTCTCAGATTATATTCTCGGTGGTCGTAGTTTAGGCAGTTTCGTAACTGCATTATCCGCAGGCGCATCAGACATGAGTGGTTGGCTGCTCATGGGTTTACCAGGCGCAATTTATCTTTCTGGTTTATCTGAAGCGTGGATTGCAATTGGTCTCATTATCGGTGCTTGGCTTAACTGGCTACTGGTTGCTGGTCGATTACGCGTTCATACTGAAGTCCAAAATAATGCACTCACGTTGCCAGATTATTTTACAAGTCGTTTTGATGATCAGAAAAAAGTACTTCGTATTTTCTCTGCCGTTATCATCTTGGTTTTCTTCGCAATTTATTGTGCTTCAGGCATGGTAGCAGGCGCCCGTTTATTTGAAAATTTATTCGGAATGTCATACACCACTGCTATTTGGCTCAGCGCAATTGCAACCATCAGTTATGTTTGTATCGGTGGATTCTTAGCGATTAGCTGGACAGATACATTCCAAGCTGGCCTAATGATTTTTGCTTTGTTATTAACACCAATTGTGACTTATCTTGCAATTGGCGATACAGCACAATTTGTGACACTCATTGAAACTGCTCGCCCGCATGCGTTTAACATCATCTCCGATTTGAGTGTTGTGGCGGTTCTTTCCTCCATGGCATGGGGCTTAGGTTACTTTGGCCAGCCACATATTCTTGTGCGCTTCATGGCTGCTGACTCTGTAAAATCAATCCCTGCAGCTCGTCGTATTGGTATGACTTGGATGATTTTATGTTTAGCTGGTGCAGTCGGTGCTGGTTTCTTCGGTATTGCTTACTTTGAGCAACACCCTGAACTAGCAGCAGTTGTAAGCAAAAACCCTGAAACAGTATTTATGGAATTGACTAAAATCTTATTCAATCCATGGATTGTAGGTATCATTCTGGCTGCGATTTTAGCTGCTGTGATGAGTACATTGAGCTGTCAGCTTTTGGTATGTTCAAGTGCATTAACAGAAGATTTATACAAAGGTTTCATTCGTAAGAATGCATCTCAGAAAGAGCTTGTATGGGTTGGCCGTGTTATGGTTCTTGCGATTGCTGTTCTTGCAATTGCTCTTGCTGGTAATCCAGACAGTAAAGTTCTTGGTCTTGTTGCTTATGCATGGGCTGGTTTCGGCGCTGCATTTGGTCCGCTTATCATCTTGTCATTGTTCTGGAAACGTATGAATTTACAGGGTGCTCTAGCGGGTATGATCGTTGGTGCAGTTGTAGTGATTGGCTGGAAAAATCTTTTCGCAGACACTGGTGTTTACGAAATCATTCCAGGCTTTATCCTTGCATTTATCAGCATCATTGTAGTGAGTCTTTTAACTAAAGCGCCAAATACGACAGTAACTGGCCGCTTTGAAAAAGCAGATGAACTCTACAAAGAAAGTGTATAAGTTATTGAAATAAATCAAAGGGGCTTCGGCCCCTTTATTTATTTTTAGTTTTGATTTTAATTTTTGAAGTATCTTTTACAACTTGCATGACAGGATAACTACGAGTCTCTTTTACCCCTGGTAATTGCCACAGTACCTGCCCCGCAATTCGTCTAAACTCTTCCATGCTGCCACTTCGTAATTTAATTAAAAAATCAAACCCACCACTCACCATATGGCACTCAACAATTTCAGGATAGTGAACCACAGCATCAATAAACTCATCTAAAACATTGGGGGTAGTCTTATCTAATAGCACCTCTACGAACACCAAAAAATTTGCGTTTAACTTGATTGGATTCAATTTAGCTTCATATCCTAAGATGAATTCATCTTTCGTTAATTTTTGAACTCGTGCCATCACTGCTGTTGGCGACAAGTTAACAAGTTCCGCCAATTTACTATTAGAAATTCGCCCATCTGTTTGAAGAATATCCAAAATTTTTAAATCAGTGCGGTCAAGGCTTAAAATTGGGCCATTCATCTGAATTTTCCTCTAAAAAATGGGCTAAATATAGTGAGTTATTCGGTGTTTCTTCTGTAATGATAAATTATCTAAACCTCTCTACTCAAGATGAGTTTACGAGAGCTGGTTGGCGGAAACAGATATGAACACAATGGATACTTTTCATCAAATGGATAAATCTCACCAAGGCTATATCACCGAATTTAACGATAAAAGTGAGTTTGAACAACGCATTAATACAGCTTGGCGACGTGCTGAACCAGAAGCTGTAGAAGAGCTATTACAAGCTGCTGCGGTATCTGATGATTTAGATCATAAAATTTATGACCTAGCTTTTAATCTTGCTAATAATTTACGTGAACGCAAGACCTCTTCGGGTAAAGCAGGTATTGTTCAAGGGTTATTACAAGAATTCTCTCTTTCTTCACAAGAAGGCGTGGCGCTCATGTGTCTTGCCGAAGCTTTGCTTCGTATTCCAGACTCAGCAACACGTGATTTGCTTATTCGAGATAAAATCAATCAAGGTAACTGGAAAGAACATGTTGGCCAAAGCAGCTTAATGTTTGTAAATGCTGCAGCATGGGGCCTCATGTTAACTGGTAAGCTGATGGAAACTCCAAAGCAAACCAGTCTTTCAAGTGTACTTACTGGCCTTTTAGCACGCAGTGGACGTGGTATTATTCGTAAAGCTGTTGACGTTGCAATGCGTATGATGGGTGAGCAGTTTGTAACTGGTGAAACCATCGAAGAAGCTGTAGACCATGCGAAAGTACTCGAAGACAAAGGTTTCCGCTATTCTTACGATATGTTAGGTGAAGCAGCTTTAACCGAACATGATGCTGAACGCTACTTTAACGATTACACACAAGCCATTCATGCAATTGGTAGAGCATCTAATGGTAAAGGCGTTTATGATGGCCCAGGCATTTCAATTAAGCTTTCTGCTTTACACCCTCGCTATCAACGCGCGCAAATTGAACGTGTTCATCAAGAACTTTACGGCAAAGTATTTGAACTCGCTCGTTTAGCTAAAAAGTACAATATTGGCTTAAATATCGATGCTGAAGAATCAGAACGTTTAGAAATTTCTCTTGAGTTACTAGAACGTCTTTGCTTCGAGCCAGAACTTGCAAACTGGAAAGGTATTGGCTTCGTTATTCAAGCTTACCAAAAACGCTGTTTCTTCGTAGTTGATTATATTATTGACCTTGCTAAACGCAGCCAAAAGCGTCTCATGATTCGTCTTGTGAAAGGTGCATATTGGGATAGCGAAATTAAGAAAGCGCAAATCGAAGGTATGGATGACTACCCTGTCTTTACCCGTAAAGTACATACAGACTTATCTTATATCGCGTGTGCTAAAAAATTACTTGCAGCACCTGAGTTTATCTATCCGCAATTTGCAACTCATAATGCTCAAACATTGGCAACGATCTATCATCTAGCTGATCCAAGCAAATATTATGCTGGTCAATATGAATTCCAATGCTTACATGGCATGGGCGAACCGCTTTATGAACAAGTTGTTGGTCCACGTGAGCAAAATAAATTAGGCGTACCATGCCGTATTTATGCACCCGTTGGTAACCATGAAACGTTGTTAGCTTATTTAGTACGTCGTTTACTCGAAAATGGTGCGAATACTTCATTCGTTAACCGTATTGCCGATAAGACACTTAAAGTTGAAGACCTTATTCAGTCTCCAATTTATGATATTCATAATGCAGCTAAGCTTGAAGGTTCAGTTGGTTTAAAACACCCATCTATTCCTCTACCTTTAGATATGTACGGAACACTTCGTAAAAACTCTAAAGGTTATGATTTAGCAAACGATACTCCACTTGCAGCTTTAGACAGCACAGCTCAAGAATTACGTAATCGTATTTGGCAAAGTCATCCATTATTGGCAAATAACGAGTCGTTAGAGCAAGGTCATTCTGTTGCAATTACAAACCCAGCACAAAATGATGAAATTGTTGGTTATGTGCAAGAAGCTGATCTTAAGCATGTTGAAATTGCGCTTAATGCAGCTGAACAAGCTCAATCAGAATGGTCGAATACGCCTAAAGAACAGCGTGCTCAATACTTAAAACGTGCAGCTGACCTAATGGAAAGCCGCATTCAAGAATTGATGGTTTTGCTTTGCCGTGAAAGTGGGAAAACTTATGCCAATGCGATTGCAGAAGTTCGTGAAGCTGTAGATTTCTTGCGTTACTACGCAACTCAAGTTGAGAATCTTCCTGCAAATACAGCTATTCAGCCTTTAGGTACTGTACTTTGTATTAGCCCGTGGAACTTCCCTCTTGCAATTTTCTCTGGTCAAATTGCTGCAGCATTAGTCAGTGGTAACTGCGTTATTGCTAAACCTGCTGAACAAACCCCATTAATCGCAGCTCAAGCAGTTCAGATTTTATGGGAAGCTGGTATTCCACATGGTGCTGTACAGTTACTTCCTGGCCGCGGTGAGACAGTTGGTGCTCAGCTTAGCCAAGATAGCCGTATCGATGGCATTATGTTTACTGGCTCGACTGAAGTTGCAAAAATTTTACAGAAAACTGTTGCGAAACGTTTATCTGAAAATGGTCAATCTATTCCTCTCATTGCAGAGACTGGCGGTCAAAATGCAATGATTGTGGACTCATCAGCATTAACTGAACAAGTCGTACTCGATGTTGTAAGTTCTGCTTTTGATAGCGCGGGTCAACGTTGCTCTGCTTTACGTATTTTATGTGTGCAAGAAGACAGTGCTGCAACCGTTATTAAAATGCTTAAAGGCGCAATGCAACAGTTGATCGTAGGTAACCCTGCGATTTTAAAAACTGACATTGGTCCTGTTATTGATGACGAAGCAAAACAGACGATTGATCAACACATCCAAAAAATGAAGTCGAAAGGCTATCCAGTACATCAGTTGATGTTTGGTGCAACAAGTCAGAATGAACTGGATAAAGGAACTTTTGTTGTACCAACAGCAATTGAACTCCCTAACCTTGATGATTTGCAGCGCGAAGTTTTTGGTCCAGTTCTCCACATCATTACCTATAAGTATGGCGAGCTTGAGCAGTTGATCTCACGTATTAATGCCAAAGGTTATGGTTTAACAATGGGTCTACATACCCGTATTGATGAAACCATCCAAACAGTCATTCAGCATGCTGAAGTGGGTAACCTTTATATCAACCGTAATATTGTTGGTGCTGTCGTTGGTGTACAACCATTCGGTGGTGAAGGTCTATCTGGTACAGGCCCGAAAGCTGGTGGTCCGCTTTACATGTATCGCTTAATGCAGCAGTGTTCAAACAAAGTATTGGCAACACCATTTGCTATGAAGAATGAGCAAACTGCTTTTGAAGGCTTTAACCGTGAGGTTTATAAGAGCTTACAAAATTGGGCGAAACAGCATTTACCGCAAGCAAATCGTGAGATTGAACCATTTGGTGTAGGTAAATTCTATGAGTTACAAGGCCCTACTGGCGAAAGTAACCAATATATTATTTTGCCGCGTCATCGTGTGCTTTCAATTGCAGACACTGAACAAAATCAGTTGTATCAGTTGCTCGCAATTTTTGCAGTGGGTAGCCAAGCAGCAGTAATGCCAAATAGCCCATTATTGGCAAAATACAAACAAACTTTGCCAAAAGATGTGCTTGCTGCAATTACTACAGTTAAAAATATCACATCAGATGATTTTGATGCAGTTTTACATCATGGTAATCGCGAAGAGATCTTCTCATTACAGCAAGAGATTGCTACTCGTTCTGGTGCAATTGTCGGTATTACCCATGTTGAGCCGAATGAAACTATTCCACTTGAGCGTTTAGTGATTGAACGTGCAATTAGTGTGAATACAGCTGCAGCTGGTGGTAACGCAAGCTTAATGACAATGACTGATTAATCGATAATTTTCAAAAAAAAAGCCCAAATCTCAGTATTTGGGCTTTTTTATTTAATAAAGTAACCTATTCCTAAATATATAAATTTTATCAATTCGAGATTCTAATAATGATCTTTTTAGAACCAGAACAGTATCAACAAAGATGCACTCAACTTTTTAATTCATATCAAAAAGAAATTTCCACACTTCTAACATTTGCCAAAATTGAGCACATTGGTTCATCTGCAATACCGAATGCAATTTCAAAAGGTGATTTAGATATTTATATTGAAGTTATACCTGAGCAATTTGAATTCGCAATAGAACAATTAAAAACACTTAACTTTATCGAAAAACAAAACACATTAAGAACACATGAGCTTTGTATGCTCGAATCACTTAACAATGATGATGTAGCTTTTCAAATTGTAGTCACGGATTCAGTATTTACATTTTTCTTAACATTTAAAAATAAGCTTATAAGCTCACCCACATTGGTCAATGAATATAATCAATTAAAATTACAGTGTAGCCATTTAGACCCCGATCAATATAGAACAATAAAATCAGACTTTATTAATCGCGTTTTAAATCATCTCTAGTTTAGGTACCTCCTTTTCTCTTATGTATATCTGGTTAAAATTGGCTCCTGTAAGCTCAATTTTTTTGATACCATTCACTATTTGATTCTGTCTAAATTTTCTTTGTCTATGACCTCTTCTTATCGTCAACAACTTCAAGCTAAAATTGATCGCATTACTACTCAATTTTCTGAATTTACACCACCTACATTAGAAGTGTTTGAATCACCTGAACAACATTTCCGTATGCGTGCTGAATTTCGTATCTGGCATACAGAAAATGATATGTTCTATGCCATGTTTGAGCGTAACGATGACGACAAGCAAAAAACCGTTGTATGCATTGATGAGTTTCCAATTGCAGATCAAAGCATCAATGATTTAATGCCAAAACTCTTGGAAGAACTTAAGGCTGAGCCTAAGCTCTCTAACCGTTTATTTGAAGCTGACTTCCTCGCAACACTTAGCGGAGAAATGTTGGTTACCCTAATTTATCATCGTAAACTGGATCAAGAATGGGAACAAGCCGCTAAAGCGCTTGCCGATAAATTAGATATTAAGATTATGGGCCGTAGTCGTGGCCAGAAAATTGTTATTGGCGATGATTTCGTTGTTGAAGAATTCGAACTATTAAATCGTTCATTTAAATATAAACAAATTGAAAGTAGCTTTACCCAGCCTAATGCGCAAGTTTG
Organism: Acinetobacter sp. LMB-5; assembly: GCF_001541635.1. Taxonomy (NCBI): domain Bacteria; kingdom Pseudomonadati; phylum Pseudomonadota; class Gammaproteobacteria; order Moraxellales; family Moraxellaceae; genus Acinetobacter; species Acinetobacter sp. LMB-5. The sequence continues at coordinate 307,806 of NZ_LRDR01000006.1, forward strand.
CAAAAAAATGCTGCAATGGGCATGTGATGCAGCTGAGGGTTCGAAAAAACACTTATTAGAACTTTATTGCGGTAATGGTAATTTTACGCTTCCGCTCTCTTTAAAGTTCGAACGAGTATTGGCTACCGAGCTTGCAAAATCCTCTGTTTATGCAGCTCAATGGAACATTGAACAAAACCAAATTGATAATATTCAGGTAGCACGTCTATCTGCTGAAGAGTTTACTCAGGCTTATCAAGGTGAACGAGAATTCCGTCGTCTACAAGAAGCAAATATTGATATTCAGAGCTATGACTTTGACACCGTATTTGTAGATCCTCCACGCGCAGGAATTGATGATGAGACTTTAAAACTTTTACAAGGTTTTGAACGTATTATCTACATTTCATGTAACCCTGACACGCTATATGAAAATTTAAAAACTCTCAGTCAAACTCATCAAGTGACTAAATTCGCCTTATTTGATCAGTTCCCTTATACGCATCATGTCGAGTCTGGTGTTTTACTTGAGAAGATTTAAACAAAATCTTTCATTGTAAAGTTTTAAATAAGGAGGCTACATACCTCCTTATTTTTTAACGTTTTATTAGTTAAGTATTTAAATTTTCAAAAAATATCAAGTCATCTATTCGTCATAATTTCGTTTAACTCAAGCATTCCCATCGAAAATTCTCGAGTTCAATTGGTGGATTTATCACTTATGGAGTCTTGTATTTTATTTTAGATTGGCTATATTTCGAGCTATGTTAGGTTGTATATGAAGGCTCTATGAGTTTTTGGCAAAAGCTGTTCTTGGCAGATCAACAGCATAACGAGCATAAAAACCAAACTGCTTGTGTTGAAAATGACTGCTCATGTAAAACTAATGAACAACTTCTAAGTGCACTTGCACAAGCAACAGATGAAGATGTCATTAAGGGAATTAAAAAAGTTCTTATTTCCCGTGGTTATAGCCGAAAAGAGTTAAATGAACTCACTCAAAAACCATCTATTCATTAATTAAAAAGCCAGTCTTGTACTGGCTTTTTTATATTTCACTTTAATGCACAACTGGACTCGCCTACCCAACCGACCATTGGTCCCATTTGAAATTGCTGATCATTCCGTCTGTTCTTTTGCAGATATAAACTAGAAATAGAACCATCGAGATATAAGGCCTGCTCGACTTTAAGATTTCCTTGAAAAAACTTGGCAAAATTATAGAAATTCACCCTATTTTTCGATATTACAAAGTAGAGTTTATTATCCCGTATACCGACTCCATTACGAATTTTCTTTGATTGAGAGTCTGGTAAAAAAAGAGAATTTATCTTTCCATCAATAACTAACATTGGCCCAGATTGGGTTGCATAATCAACTTTCAAATTTTGTCGGCTATATTTTTGCGTAGTTAAAACAAAGGCCTGTTTTTTATTCCAAGCTAATACACCATTCGGCTGTAAAAAGAAATTTCCCAATCCTTTATGCTCATTTAAGGGTTGAATTACCTTAGCCTTTTCAACATATAGCCCTACGGGAGAAAATCCTATATGAAACATCCCTGCATTCATTGCAAAGTTAAGTTGCTGGCACTGCTTTAATTGCTCCTGAACATTGTTAAAACTTTTGTAATATTGTTGATTATGAGGATTTCTTAAAAACAGGCGCAATGCTTTAAAATCGCTAATAGAGACCACATCGTATTGGTCACCTTCCACCGTTTTAATCTGCTGATGCGCTATAGCATATGCAGTCTGAAACAAAAGCCCATATAAAGCTAAGCACCCGACGACCCATTTCATTTAACATCACCTGACATGACATTTTCCCTTCATATTAAGTTCTTAAATTATATACAAGAAATATGAATAGATTGGATATGCATCAAATTCCTTCATTCGACGTAATCAATACACTCCAAATTGCTGATATTGGTTATAATGTTTAGCAGCTTTTCAATAAAAGCCATTTACACTTTATTGGATCAGCGTAAGCATGCAACAACCGAATAAACGCTACCCTTTAGGGGCTCACCTCATCGTAAAGCATCTCGGCTATAGCCATCATGGTATATATGCAGGGAGAGGTCGAGTTATCCATTATTCCGGCTTAGCTCATTTCATCAAAAAACGCCCGATTGAAATCACGTCAATAGATGCTTTCTCGCATGGCAAAAAAATACACGTCCGTTCTTATGACAAACCTCGTTATAAAGGAAAGATTGTCGTTCGCCGAATGCGTTCGCGTATGCATGAAAATCACTATCATTTGATTATTAATAACTGTGAACATCTATGCAGTTGGGCAATTACGGGCATTGAAAGTAGCACTCAAGTTGAACGTATGATGCATCGTTTAACGACTATTGGCTATGTAAGCTCAATCATGAGCTATATGAATGGTATGATGTTGACCGTTGCAACTACATGTTTTGCTCTGGTTCTTTATATTAAAAAGAAACTGCGCGATCAGGCAAAAAGAAAAGTTCCTACTTACCAGTTCTTAAGAGAAAAATCGCAGAAAAGAAATATCGATCCTTCAGCGCCTTTAGTATTTATAGCCCCAGATAAAAAAGAGCCAGTCTAAATAAAAAAGCCCTCATATTTGAGGGCTTTTTAGAAAACTTATAGCTTATTTTTTAGCTGCATTAGCAGCAGTTGCTTCTGTCGTAATATTTACAGTGATCTTATCGCCAACATTAGGCACATAACTTCCTAAACCAAAGTCAGAACGCTTGAATGAAGTTGTCGCATTAAAACCAATTGCTGGAACTTTAGCCATTGGGTGCTCGCCCTGCTTGTTTAAAACAGCATCAAGTACAACTGGCTTAGTTACACCTTTAACAGTTAAGTCACCAGTAATTTTAAAGTGCTTTTTGTCTTTGGTTTCAACTTTAGTACTTTTAAACGTAATATTTGGATATTTAGCTGCATTAAACCAAGCTTCTTCTTGGAACTCTTTATCTAAAGCAGGCACGTTTGTATTTACGCTACTTAAAGGAATAGTCACGTTTACAGATGAGTTTGCTGGTTTAGCATTATCAACTTTAATTACACCTTGGATATCCGAGAAGTTAGCGCTTGGAGTAGAGAAACCAAAGTGATTCCATGAGAAAACAGTAGCTGTATGTGTTGGGTCAATTTTGTAGTCTACTGGTGCAGCTAAAGTAACTGAACTAGCTAATGCTACTGCCAAACCGAAGCTTAATGTTTTAAGATGCATTTTTCGTATCCTTTATTGATATAGTCGTTAGTGTATACATCAAGTAATTTAATTCATCATTCTTTATAAAACGATATGTTTCATCCATGCAACAATAAAAGCGTTACAGTTATTATTTAAAACTAATATTATAAAGTAGCGGTAATGTCATACCGTGTTCGAATTCTAGAATTTCATTTTTACTTCAAATTTATTGATTCATAATAAGGTAAAACATGGCTAATACTGCTCAAGCACAAAGTACTTCCACTCCATATCGGGTAACTCTCACCGATCCTTCAGGTCATCAATGGTTTGCAGATGAACCAACTGATAAAGGTGGCCTAGATACTGCTCCAAACCCGGTTCAGATTTTATTATCCGCTTTAGGAGCTTGTACCACCATTACTTTAGAAATGTATGCGAATCTTAAAGGTATTAAGCTTGAGCATGTTCAAGTGGATTTAGCATTAAACCCTAATGGCGAACCTGAAAAAGGCCAAAATAATATTGAACGAAAAATTACACTCAAAGGTGAATTTACTGAAGACCAGCATAAGCGATTACTAAAAGTTGCAGAGAATTGCCCTATTCATAAGTTATTAACCTCTCAGATTAATATCCAAACAGAACTCACTATTTAACTTCTCAAATAAAAAAGCGCTCTATCTAAAGCGCTTTTTTACACTACTTTAATATTTAAGCAGTTAATTCTTTTACAGCTGCAACAACAGCTTCAGTCGTAATACCAAAGAATTGGAACAAATCTTTTGCTGGTGCTGACTCACCATAAGTTGTCATACCAATTACTTTGCCATCAAGACCAACAAACTTCCACCAATAGTCAACATGAGCCGCTTCAACAGCAACACGCGCACGGATATGAGCCGGTAATACTGCTTCACGGTATGCAGCATCTTGCTTCATAAACTCTTCTGCACATGGCATAGAAACTACACGCACACCTTCAAGTTGTGCATAAGCTTCCATTGCTAAAGAAATTTCAGAACCAGTTGCAATAATAATTGCTTTTAATTCGCCTTTTTCTTGAGCAAGTACATAACCACCTTTTGCAGCGTTTTGAATTTGCTCTTCAGAACGTGTTTGGAACGGTAAGTTTTGACGAGAGAAAATAAGTGCTGTAGGACCATCTTTGCGCTCTAGAGCAGACTTCCAAGCAATTGCCGTTTCTACAGTATCCGCAGGGCGCCATGTATTTAAGTTAGGTGTACCACGTAATGAAGCAATTTGTTCAATTGGTTGGTGAGTTGGACCATCTTCACCCAGACCGATTGAGTCATGTGTATAAACATGAATTACACGTTGTTTCATCAAGGCAGACATACGTACCGCATTACGTGCATATTCCATAAACATTAAGAATGTTGCAACGTAAGGAACGAAACCGCCATGTAAAGCAACGCCATTAGCGATTGCAGTCATACCGAATTCACGTACGCCATAATATACGTAGTTACCCGCTGGGTTTTCTTGAACACCTTGGCAACCTTTCCAAAGTGTTAAGTTAGAACCTGCTAAGTCAGCAGAACCACCTAACAATTCAGGTAATAAAGGACCAAATGCTTGTAATGTATTTTGGCTTGCTTTACGAGTTGCAATTGTCTCGCCTTTCGCATTTGTTTCACGAATGAAAGCATCTGCTTGCGCTGCAAATTCTGCTGGTAATTCACCACTGATACGACGAAGTAACTCAGCCGCTTCGGTTGGATATTTTGCTTGATATTGTGCAAATACCGCATTCCAAGCTGCTTCAGATTCACTACCTTTTGCTTTTGCATCCCATGCAGCATATACATCAGCAGGAATAACAAATGCTTCTTCGTTCCAGCCTAATGCTTCACGAGTTAAAGTAATTTCATCTTTACCTAATGGCGCACCATGACAGTCTTCTTTACCCTGCTTATTCGGTGAACCTAAACCAATAATCGTTTTACACATAATGATTGTTGGTTTTTGAGTTTCAGCTTTTGCTTCGATTGTCGCTTGACGAATCGCATCAGCATCATGACCATCTACACGAAGAACTTGCCAACCATAGGCTTTGAAACGCTCTTCTGTATCGTCGCTGAACCAGCCTTCTACTTCACCATCAATTGAAATGCCATTATCATCATAATAAGCAATCAATTTACCAAGTTGTAATGTGCCAGCTAAAGAACATACTTCATGAGAAATACCTTCCATTAAACAGCCATCACCTAAGAAACAGTAAGTGAAATGGTCAACAACTTTTAAATCATCTTTATTAAATTGAGCAGCCAATGTTTTTTCTGCTAAAGCAAAACCAACAGCATTAGCAATACCTTGACCTAAAGGACCAGTTGTCGTCTCTACACCCGGTGCATAGCCATATTCAGGATGACCAGGAGTTCTAGAATGCAATTGACGGAACTGTTTTAAATCTTCAATTGAAAGATCATAACCTGTTAAATGAAGCAAAGCGTATTGCAACATTGAGCCATGGCCATTTGATAAAACGAAACGGTCACGGTTTGCCCATTGTGGATTTGTTGGGTTGTGATTTAAAAACTCACGCCAGACGACGTCAGCAATATCTGCCATCCCCATTGGAGCACCTGGATGCCCTGAGTTTGCTTGTTGCACAGCATCCATTGCCAATACACGAATTGCATTTGCAATACGACGTTCGTTTAAAGGGGTCGTCATAGATCAGAATCCAATTTTAATAGATTGATGAAAAGAAGAAGATGAATAACCATTCAATGCCGCTATATTGTCTTAAAAAAAAGGCTTAGGGTAAACCCCAACACGATATATTTCTTTATTTTTAACCGTTTCTTGGTTACACAAAAAACATTTGAATCTTTAAGTTATACAAAACAGTGTTCATTTTTCTGCACAACGACTAAATGTAAGAACATTAATCTTGTTAGCTTTTGATATATAGATAAAATAATTAGCTAATCTTGTATGCGTTGATCATGTTTCTTTACTTTAAAATTCAAATTCTGATATTTAAGATTTTTATTAAGTTATATGTTTAAAAAACACACTAGCAACAAGTTGTTAAAATATAAATACTTTAAATTAAAGCTTTCTATATCAATTTTGCTAATACACTTATCAATTAAAACACACTATAAATGAAATAAATTCATGCTTTTTAGTCAGTATGAACTGGTCCTCAAGCTCAAGTCGATGTAACATATTATGTCTTTTGAAATAACCAAGATAGGACTTTCATGCGCGAGTACGCTGTTTTTACCTCGGAATCTGTAAGCGAAGGTCATCCCGATAAAATGGCCGACCAAATTAGCGACGCTATTTTGGATGCAATCTTAAAAGAAGACCCATACGCACGTGTTGCTTGTGAAACACTGGTAAAAACAGGCGCTGTTGTACTTGCTGGTGAAGTAACAACGACTGCTAATATTGATGTTGAAGCTGTTGTTCGTAATACTGTTAACGGTATTGGTTATCACCACTCTGATCTTGGCTTTGATGGGTCAACGTGTGCTGTAATCAATATGATTGGTAAACAATCACCTGAAATTGCTCAAGGTGTAGACCGTCAAAAACCAGAAGATCAAGGTGCTGGTGACCAAGGCCTAATGTTCGGTTATGCAAGCCGTGAAACAGACGTGCTTATGCCTGCGCCGATTTCTTATGCTCACCGCTTAATGGAGCGTCAAGCTGAACTTCGCCGTTCTGGTGCCCTGCCATGGTTACGCCCAGATGCAAAAAGCCAAGTTACTTTTGCCTATGAAAATGGCAAGCCTGTACGTCTAGATGCCGTTGTTTTATCTACTCAGCACGATCCTGAAATTTCTCAAAGCCAGCTTAAAGAAGCAGTTATTGAAGAAATTATTAAACCGATCATTCCTGCTGAAATGTTCCATGCAGCTACTAAGTTCCACATTAACCCAACAGGTATGTTCGTTATTGGCGGCCCTGTAGGTGACTGTGGTTTAACAGGTCGTAAAATTATTGTTGATACATACGGCGGTATGGCTCGTCACGGCGGTGGTGCTTTCTCTGGTAAAGATCCATCTAAAGTTGACCGTTCTGCCGCTTATGCTGGTCGTTATGTTGCAAAAAATATTGTAGCTGCTGGTCTTGCTGACAAATGTGAAATTCAAGTGAGTTACGCAATTGGTGTTGCAGAACCTACTTCGATTTCAATTAATACCTTTGGTACAGCAAAAGTTTCTGATGAGTTGATTATTCAACTTGTACGTGATCATTTCGATTTAAGACCGTTTGGTATTACTCGTATGTTGGATCTTCTTCAACCAATGTACAAACAAACTGCGGCTTATGGTCATTTTGGTCGCGAAGGTTCTGACTCTGCATTTACTTGGGAAAAAACTGATAAAGTTGATGCCCTTAAAGATGCTGCTGGCCTCTAAAATAAAATCGTAAAAAAGCCCGCCATTGAGCGGGCTTTTTTATTTATAGTTCAAATTTTATGGTATGTAGGGTTTAATCTTCTAGCAATCATCCTTGACGCCATATCATTTGTAGCTGTAATCAAAATCTATTGTCTTGTCGTTTTATCATCCTGATTTAATACATCCAGTAAAGTTGACTGCGTTGGAGTATCTTGATGGTTCTGGATATAAATATGGACAACTTTAAATACAACGACAACAGCTAGACAAGCCATCACACAAAACATCCATAAGCCATACGGGCTTCGAATATGTTGTGAACCACAATATGGACATGATTTATCAGTCGATGCCACAACTTTGTCGCAACACGCACAATGGTATTGATATAGCATAGGTAACCCTCCTTCCCTCATTTCAACCGTTGTTGTTTTAATAGGTTTGCTACATTTTTTAATTTATACATCCTTTATATTTATCCTATGTGAAATGAATAGATAATTCAATCTGGATGAACAATTGAGTCAATTAAAAAATATTAATTAAAAACATATATATAAGTTAAATATTATTTTTATAGGACTATTTTTCTTATTTTGATATTTTGCCAAATTTGTTAAAATAAGCGAATAATCTCACATTTTAGGCAAATGCATGTCACATACAAAGCTCATTAATAAAGGTGGGTTTCGCGAACGAGCCAACCGAAGCCGAGGTTATCAACAATCTGAGAATAAGCAAACAGCCTTAGCTTCAAACAAATACCAACCTCAAACAAAACCACAAGAAAGCCCAACTGAAGTGGCTCAAACAGATTCTGTTGTGACTGAACATCTAACTAAATAATTTATATCTTCTTAAAATAAAAAAGGCCTAAACTTTAGAGGTTTAGGCCTTTAGATAAGGTATTTATTAATCCTTATTTTTATGTTCAATTTTCTTGTGATCTGGAGTGACTTCTCGCGCTTCTCCGTCAATAATGCTTGAATCACGGTATTGACCTTGGCTACCACCACCTTGTTGATTCTGCATATCTTGCATTTGGCGCATTAGATCGGCAAATGGATTTTGCCCACCCATATTACCGCCCATACCTCCCATCATTTTATCCATCATAGCTTGTTGGCGTTTTGCAAGAGTTCTCATGGCTATATTACGGAAAGCAGTTTGAACACCAGGGATCAAAATTAAAACCGCTAACACATCAGAAACAAGGCCTGGCAACATTAATAAGAAACCTGCAAAAGCATAAGCAAGTTTTTTAGTTACTGTTGGGTCATTACCGAGTTGGCCAGTCATCTGCATTTGCTGTAATTGAGGCATAATACCAGCAGTACTTCTGCGAATAAGCCCCAAACCAATAAAGAAAGCAAGAATGAACCAAAAGAACACATACCATCCACTGATGAACTGTGCTACGCCAATCCATACGGCAATTTCAACAATCGCGCCCAGAACTACAATAAGAAGTAAATTCATGTAAAACTTTATCTATCTCAAAAAGAAAATTCATTGCAGTTTTATTTGACCCAACCCTACCTAAGTTATAAATAAGGTTTAAGCGTTCCTCTTAGCTTTGATAGTTCTGTCTAATTCCTAAAAATTAACAACGCTATCGGATCAACAAGAGTCTGCAATACTGGAGTACATTTGATTTTAACTCGATAAAAACAAACATGCTTTATTATTAATGAGTGCTGTATCAAGTTTATCAAGTGCGACTTCAATTAGATTTTAATTTTTTACTCTAGTTAAACGGGAAGTCCTTCAAAAAAGCAGCTTTTTTAATCTAGTTGAAAACTTAGGTTCTTAGAAAAATTCGATATATTTCTTTTTATATAGTCGTTTTATAAAATTTTAAAAAGTAGTGCATAGATATAGAATTTCGTAAATAACTTACATTTTTTCTATCTAGAAGGACTTCTATTCAAGTTAAATTAAAGAATAACTCTTTTAAACCCACATAGACTCATGACTAAAAAAGCTCTTTTCTTTGCCATTGGTACGATGTTTTTATCGGCATGTTCTTTTAATACGGTAGAACAGCATCAAATACAGTCAATTTCTACCAATAAAAACTCAAAGAAAATTAAATCATTGTTTGATCAAGCACAAACTGAAGGTGTTTTAGTTATAAAACGTGGGCAAATAGAGGAAGTCTATGGCAATGATCTTAAAAGAGCATCAACCGAATATGTTCCCGCCTCTACCTTTAAGATGTTAAATGCTTTGATTGGACTTGAGCATCATAAAGCAACACCAACTGAAGTGTTTAAATGGGATGGGCAAAAGCGTTTGTTTCCTGATTGGGAAAAGGACATGACTCTAGGCGATGCGATGAAAGCTTCTGCTATTCCAGTTTATCAGGAACTAGCTCGACGAATTGGCCTTGATCTTATGTCTAAAGAGGTAAAACGCATTGGTTTCGGTAATGCTGATATTGGTTCAAAAGTAGATGATTTTTGGCTTGTTGGTCCACTTAAAATTACACCTCAACAAGAAGCCCAGTTTGCTTATGAACTAGCCCATAAAACTCTTCCTTTTAGCAAGAATGTGCAAGAACAAGTTCAATCTATGCTGTTCATAGAAGAAAAAAATGGACGGAAAATTTATGCCAAAAGTGGTTGGGGATGGGATGTGGAGCCTCAAGTGGGCTGGTTAACAGGCTGGGTCGTTCAACCTCAAGGAGAAATTGTAGCGTTCTCACTCAATTTAGAAATGAAAAAAGGCATACCTAGTTCTATTCGAAAAGAAATTGCTTATAAGGGATTGGAACAACTCGGTATTTTATAATTTGAACTTTATAGCCCAGCTTATATTCATCCTTATAAACTGGGTTATTTTAAAACTTGAAATTTGAAAACCTTATTATTTATCCGTCAACTGGGGTATGCGGTGTATTTAAATTTAGCTGATAGAAAGCGGCATCTAACCATTGGCCAAACTTAAAACCGACTTGTTTAAAAGTACCTGCATGAATAAAGCCCATTTTTTCATGCAAACCAATACTTGCTTGATTGGTTGCATCAATACAGCCTATCAATACATGTAAGTCTGCCTCTTGAGCACGCTTAATCAATTCTTGCATTAAAATTTTGCTTAATCCGCCGCCACGATGTTCATGATGAATATAAATACTATGTTCGACCGTATATTTATAGGCAGGAAAAGCTCTAAAAGTTCCCCAACTTGCAAAACCTAATAACTTGTTTGTCTCATCTACAATACCAATGACAGGAAAACCATTTTCTCTTTTAACTGCAAACCAGTTTTTCATCGACTCTTCAGAGCGCGGCAAATAGTCATACAAAGCAGTAGAATTGATAATTGCTTCATTCAAAATATCTAATATAGCCTTTGCATGTGTAGCTTCATGACAATCGATTAAACGTAAATTTGGATTAAGATTTTTAATCATGAAGATTCCTTAAGAATAGAGACGAGCTCATTACATACAACTAAAATATATCGAGCAGCTTTAGAAGAAGGATTGCTATATATGATCGGTTGATCTAATTGCATCGCCAAACAATCACCCTCTTGTAAAGCATAAAAGTTTTCACCCAATTGAATATCAATTTGCCCCTCTATCACCCAAATTTGCTGTAATACAACTTTGGAATTCGCACTTGTTTCATAAGTAACTCGTGACTGAGCTGGAAATTCAATTTCAACGATTTGAAATGGAGATTTCCAATTTGGAGGCGAAACTTGACGACGAATATACCCTGTTTCCGGGTCTTTCCATTCGGATTGTTGAATACGTCGAACTATAGGTTGTGGTGATTGATTATTTTGTGAAATGGCGAATAGTTGAGTTAAAGGAACCCCTAAACCATTTGCCAGCTTTTCAAGGACAACCGCCGTTGGACTTGCCTCACCTCTTTCAATGAGTGAAATTGCAGAACGGCTTACCTGACATCGACTAGCAAGAACATCTAGCGTATATCCACGTAATAGACGTATTTCACGCACTTGCTGCGCAATGCGGATATTAATATCTTCCATCTACCGATAAACTTTAATTCCAAAATTATAGATAAGTATTCCACTAAAATAGAATTACATCAAATGATTTTAAAGATATAAATTGGTTCGATAAAAAACCGAAAAATAACCATTCATCGCAGCATTCTTTAAATTACGCATGCAGAACCTTTTTGGCTATGTAACAATACTCTCTAAACTATTTATATAAGTCTTCACATGGCATTGATTATTGGTATTGATCCGGGTTCACGCTTAACAGGTTATGGAATCATTGAAAAAGATGGTAGTAAACTACGTTTTGTTGATGCCGGTACAATCCGAACAGAAACTCAAGAAATGCCAGAACGCTTAAAACGTATTTTTGCTGGCGTTGAGAGAATTGTGAAATTCCATGGCCCAACTGAAGCTGCGGTTGAGCAAGTCTTTATGGCTCAAAACCCAGACTCTGCCTTAAAACTAGGACAAGCCCGTGGTGCTGCCATAGCCGCATTAGTGAATTTAGATTTACAAGTTGCAGAATATACTGCCCGTCAAATTAAACAGTCTGTGGTTGGTTATGGCGCTGCCGATAAAGAACAAGTTCAAATGATGGTCATGCGATTACTTAATTTGACGATTAAGCCTCAATCCGATGCAGCCGATGCTCTTGCTGCTGCCATTTGCCATGCTCATGCATCGGGAAGTATGAGCAAACTGTCTGTTTTAAATGCTTTAGGTGGTATGGCACGTGGGCGAAGTCGTTCTAGCAGTCGCAGACGTTAAAAATTTATTGATTTACGACTTGAATAATTGCCTGATTCATCTCAAAAGCCTGCAAGCCACGCATACCATTTTTAGCTAAAAGGTCTCCTGCTTGTGCATGAAGGGTAACAATCTCATGTAACGCAATATCTTGGTGGAATTGGGCTTTTAAGCTTGTAATCATTCCTGCTAATACATCCCCCATTCCACCCGTTCCCATTCCAGCATTACCTTGCGTACAGATATACAAATTATCTTCTAAAATTAAGCTACCCGCTCCTTTAAGTACCCACTGGCCTGCATATTTTTGTTGTAAGGCATAAATTGCAGCAATTCGGTCATTTTCAATTTGCGCTGTAGAGCAACCAAGTAAAGTAGCGGCTTCACCAGGATGAGGTGTGGCATAAATATGTGTATTTAACTTTTCAGGCTGTTTAGCCAGAAACCATAAAGCATCTGCATCTAAAACAATTTCTAAGCGTGTACTTTGATTTAACAAATTAAACCATTGTTGGTAAATTTGCTTTGCCCAATCGTCACGGCCTAATCCCATTCCAAAGCATATTGCATCGATCTGAGATAGAATCTCTTTAATATTGTTTTCATCTAAAGCATTAATATCACGAAGCATAATATTAGGTGCCCGCGACAAAATGGCCTGATGATGGTTGCGATGACAAACCACTGTCACTTTGCCTGCACCTGCATGAAAGGCAGCTTCAGCAGCCATAATAACTGCACCGCCCATTTGCTCATTTCCACCCACCACTAAAACATGCCCATAACTTCCCTTATGGCCAAATGCCATACGCTGAGGAAGTCTAATATTTGTGGGTGACAAATAAGCTAAGGGTTTCAACTCGTGGTCTATAGGAATTAAATTAATTAAATGAACTTGTCCTGCGTACTCTTTTCCTTGTCCTGTAAATAATCCAGCTTTAAGTCCTAAAACAGTAAAGGTATGATCAGCTCTCACTGCGCAAGGTAAAACTTGCCCTGTATTTGCTTGTAACCCGCTAGGTATATCAACTGAAATTTTTAGACCAGATTGTTCATTAAACTTTTGAATTACTTGTTGCCAATCTATATTTAATTCTCGGTTTAAACCTATGCCAAATAAAGCATCAATATGACAATCAAATGTTCTTTTAATATCAAAATTTGGATGAATTTGGGCTTTCATTTCTCTAGCAAATTGCGCTGCACAATGTAAATCGGTTGACTCACCCAATTGAGCCGCAAATATTTCAACCTGAAATCCAGCTTGTTTAAGGTAACTTGCTATAAAGTAACCATCACCTGCGTTATTGCCTTGTCCGCACCAAATAGCAATATTCTTAATAGCCCGATCGTTAAAAAGCTCAATAAGTTGCTGGGCAATTGACCAAGCCGCTTGCTGCATTAAACCTAATGAGGAGTTTTGCGCAGCAAACCAGCGCCGCTCCCATGCTCGAATATCATCGCTATGGTAAACTACCGCTTGCATATTATTATCCTCTTGCATTTTGGTTTATGACATCTTCCGACACATCACGCATTGCAGTGCAACAAATTGATCCACATGAATTAAAAGCATGGATCAAAGCTCAAGCATTAGACTTGGGTTTTGCTGATTGTGTCATCGCAAAACCAGATGCTCAAGAGCAAATGCCACGTTTTTTAGAGTATCTTGAACGTGGTTTTCATGCAGATATGACCTATTTAGAAGAAAATCTAGAAAAACGAGCTGATCCAACACTATTAGTGCCTGGCACAAAAAGTATTATTTGTGTCCGCATGAATTATCTTGTGGAATCTCCAAAGCCTCGATATGTACCTTTAGAGCCTAATTCTGCCATTATCGCCCGTTATGCACGTGGCCGTGATTACCATAAAGTCATGCGTGGTAGATTGAAAACGCTAGCAACACGAATTCGTGAAAAAGTTGGTGACTTTGAATCTCGTCCTTTTGCGGATTCGGCGCCTATTTTTGAAAAATCATTAGCTGAAAGTGCTGGAATGGGTTGGACAGGTAAACATACTTTGCTCATTCATAAAAAGTCAGGTTCTTTTTTTGTATTAGGTGAGCTATTTACGTCACTCGACTTACCTTTCGACGAGCCTGCAACAGCACATTGTGGTTCTTGTAGCGCTTGTATTGATATTTGCCCGACGCAAGCAATTGTCGAGCCTTACATGCTAGATGCACGACGTTGTATTGCTTATTTAACTATCGAATATAAAGGAATTATTGCTGAAGAATTACGTGCAGGTATTGGAAATCGAATATTTGGTTGTGATGACTGCCAGTTAATTTGTCCTTGGAATAGTTTTGCCAAAACAGCATCTATTAATGATTTTAATCCTAGACATGGATTAGATAATATTAGTCTGCTTGATATCTGGCAGTGGGATGAAGCCACTTTTTTTGCCAATACAGAAGGTAGCCCGATCCGCCGGACAGGTTATCAATCATTTAAACGTAATATTGCAATCGGATTAGGAAATGCTCCATATTCAAAAGAAATTGTAGATCAACTACAAAATGGCAAAAATTTACATGACGAAATCGTCAATGTGCATATTGATTGGGCAATTGAACAGCAACTTAATCAACTTCAGCTATCAAATTAAAAAAATGATGTTTTTTGCCCTATAGCTTTAATACGAATTCTGTATGATTATGTATAGTGAATTAATGCCATCATCATGGATATGACAATGACTCTACGTAATGATTGGAATCGTGAAGAAATCCAAGCTTTATATGAACAACCTTTTTTGGATTTAGTTTTCAAGGCTCAGCAAGTACATCGTGAGCACTTCACTGCCAATTCAATTCAGGTCAGTACCCTTTTATCTATTAAAACGGGTAAATGTCCTGAAGATTGCAAATACTGCTCACAATCGGCACATTACGAATCAAAATTAGAAGCAGAAAAACGTATTGCTGTTGAAAAAGTGATTAGTGAAGCGAAAGCTGCAAAAGATTCAGGTTCTTCACGTTTTTGTATGGGTGCTGCTTGGCGTAACCCACATGAGCGCGATATGCCTTATGTTTTAGAAATGGTACGTGAAGTTAAAGCATTAGGTATGGAAACCTGTATGACTTTAGGGATGCTTAACCAATCTCAAGCAGAACGCCTAAAGGTTGCTGGTTTAGATTACTATAACCACAATTTAGATACATCTCGTGAGTATTATTCTCACATCATTAGTACTCGTACTTTTGATGACCGTTTAAATACCCTTGATTATGTTCGTCAAGCTGGTATGAAAGTTTGTAGTGGCGGTATTGTGGGTTTAGGCGAAACTCGTGAAGACCGAATTGGTTTATTACATGAACTAGCTACCCTACCAATTCACCCTGAATCTGTGCCAATCAATATGCTTGTTCCTATTGAAGGAACACCTTTAGCTGATGTTGAAAAGCTTGATGTAATTGAGTGGATTCGTACTATTGCTGTGGCGCGTATTATCATGCCTCATAGTTATATCCGTCTCTCTGCGGGCCGCGAATCATTAAGTGATTCAGACCAAGCATTAGCATTTATGGCAGGTGCAAACTCATTATTCTCTGGTGATAAACTACTAACCACACCAAATGCTGGTGAAGGTAAAGACCAAGCTTTATTTAATAAACTAGGTTTAACGGCTGAAAAACCAAAGCCAACAGTTGCTGATTTATCAGTAGATGCAATGAGTGCTTAACTCAAATTAGAAAATTTAAAAGCCCTGATTATTCAGGGCTTTTTTCATTTATATAGAAGTTACTAATATTCCGTAAGTAGCATTTAGAAAGGTTCCGACTCGAATAATATCCTTTCCTGCTGCATGCGTTACTGTGAATTCTTGGCTCAACACATCAAAATTAAAAGAATCAAAAACATCTTGATGGTGTAAAAGCCAAGTCACTGTATCTGCTACATTTTCATCCGCAATATAAGTTAAGGCTTTGAAGTCTTTACTCATAAATAACTCTTAAAAATAAATTTTATGAATTTTATATGAGTTCACTCTACCTTAAAAGAAAATCTAAGCTGCTTTAGGATTTACTAACGAATGTCCTGATAATAGCCTTGATAAGGCTTGAGGTGTAAATTCTAAAGAAAGTACATGATTTTTGAGATTGACTGAATGCTTGCTAATTAATGGAAGTAAGCCATCTTCTGTTTCAAAAACATATTCATCTGCAATATTTAAGATACCTTCAAGGTTTGTCGTACTTGAAGCAAGATCATGGCTAAAGATGTCATAAATCGTTTGCAAGTTAAACGTTGTTTGCTGCTCCGTCGGATGCTTGATGAGATAATCCTTTAAAAATAAAACTAATTTATGAGCAAAGAAAAAGTAATTAGGTTTATAGCTATACTTCATAGTATTCATGGAACTGAACTCCAGATTATCTTTTATTGAATTACAACTAAAACAGTAGGAATTGAACCTTAAAAAATTCTTAAAAAATTAAATATATTTATAAGATACACACAAAATAATTTTATTATTAAAAAACAAATACTTATATAAAAATATTAAATATTTATTATCTTAAATATTTTAGAATTACATTAATTAAATAGAATACAAGCATTTAGATATTACCAGTTTTTAAATTTCATTTTAAGTAAAAACCAATTTGCTATTTTACCAAATGATAAAAATAATTTTTTTTAATTTTTATTAATAAAAACAATTGATCAAAATATATATAAATATAATGTTTCTCTTGTTTTTTGATTGAAAAGTGATATATTTCCTTCGCCTTACTTAATCAGAATAAAATTACTGAAAAGTAATGGATTTTATTTTAAAAATATATTTTGGGGATTTTATGAAAAAGTTTATTTTTGTGGTGGGGGTTTCTCTCTTAAATATAGCAAATGCACAAGCAGCAGATGGCACAATTACTATTAATGGTCTTGTCACGGATAATACTTGTACTATTGATACTGGAGATAAAAATTTAACAATCAATTTGCCTACTGTTTCATCTCAAACCTTAAAAAATGCTGGTGATGTAGCTGGTCGCACACCTTTTCAAATTAATTTAACGAACTGTGCTGCTGCAGGTAAAGTCGCAACTTATTTTGAACCAGGCGCAACCATTGACTTTAATACGGGTCGTTTATTAAACCAAGCAACTTCTGGTGCAGCAACAAATGTAAATATTCAGTTACTTGGCAGTAATAACGCTGTAATTCCTGTACTTGCTACAAGCACAAATGAAACTCAAACGAATTCACAATGGGTAAATATTTCAGCAGGCGGTAGTGCTGATCTTAACTATTATGCCGAATATTATGCTACAGGTGCTTCTACTGCTGGTACGGTAACATCGCAAGTAAAATACACGATCATTTATCAATAAACTTAAAATTGAAGCTTCTATTCATGAATAGAAGCTATCTCCTTCCTATTATTTATTATTGAGAATATGACTGATGCTTTTTCGTGGTCGTAAATTTTTTTGGGGATTAGTTTGTCTGCAAGTAGCGCTCACTACTACAGGCCATACTGAAATTGTTTTACATGGTACTCGTGTCATTTACCCTTCAAATGCACGTGAGATCACATTACAACTAAGTAATAACGGCACGGCCCCGTCTCTTGTTCAAGCATGGATCGATGATGGAAATGCAAATTTAACACCAGATGAAACAAATGTACCTTTCATTATTACTCCACCAATTTCAAGAGTAGAAGCAACTAAGGGGCAAACCTTAAGAATTACAACGTTGCCTACTACATCTCAACTAAGCCAACAACAAGAATCTATTTTTTGGCTTAATGTTTTAGATATACCTCCTAAACCTGAAGGGAGAACTCAACAAGGTCAAACCACAACAACCTCTAACAATTTTTTGCAACTCGCTGTTCGTTCGCGAGTTAAATTTTTTTACCGCCCTATAGATCTAAAAGAAAATATTGATCAACTAAGTGACAAAGTCGAGTGGAAAATAAATGATCAATATCTAATGATAAAAAATCCGACACCTTTTTTTCTTACTATTACCTCCATTTTTCAAGGAAGTGAAGGCCATAAAACAGACTTATTGCAACAAGGCTTAATGATTGCCCCTTATTCAGAGGATAAAATTAAACTAAAAAATAAAAACTTAGCCGATATGAGCTTTGTATATATCAATGATTACGGTGGACGAGTTGAACACCCAATAAAATTCTAACCTCATTGTATTACTTAAGAAAATTTAAAACCTATCATGAATAGACTCTAGAACTATGTCTAAATGGTTTATACCTTATATATGTTTAAAAAGCCCCTTTACTTGGTATGTCGTCTCAAGTATTACGCTATTCATGCCTGTGGCTATATATGCTGAAAATAATACTGATGCTCCACATTTTACAAAGGCTGAATTTGATAGCAATTTCTTAGTAGGTAATGCACAAAAAATTGATATAGCTCGCTTCAAATACGGAAACCCGATCTTGCCTGGTGAATATAGCTTAGATGTTTATATTAATGGTCAATGGCTGGGTAAACGGCGTATGCGATTTACTGCCTCAGCTCCTAACACAAATGCTGAAACATGTTTTACAGAAGCCGCGTTGCTTGAATATGGCGTAAAAGCTGATGTTCTAAGTCAACATGATTCTAATTCATCACCTTCATGTAAAGCTCTCGCGTCATGGATAGATGGTGCTTTTTATGTATTTGATAGTTCCCGTTTAAGAATTGATATTTCGATCCCGCAAGTCGTCTTAGAAAAAAATCCGCAAGGCTATATCGATCCACATTTATGGGATCGCGGTATTAATGCAGCTTTTTTAAGCTATAACGCCACAGCATATCGAATAGTCAATGAACAACATCAAAATAGTTATGCTTTTATGGGAACCAATCTTGGAGCAAATTTAGCAAGGTGGCAGTTTCGCCATAATGGACAATGGAAATGGCAAAGCCAATCTAATAATTCTTCTTATACATCGACAAATACATATATACAAAAGGCGTTTCCCGATATTCACGGTGTTGTGACTTTAGGAGATTATTTTACTAATAGCGATTTTATTGACTCTTTGCCCTATCGTGGAATGAATATTTCAAGTGATGACCGAATGCTTCCAAATAGCATGCTCGGTTATGCTCCAAGAGTTCGAGGTTATGCCAAAACCAATGCAAAAGTCGAAGTTAGACAACAAGGTAATTTAATTTACCAGACCACTGTTCCACCTGGGAACTTTGAAATTAATGATCTCTATCCCACAGGATTTGGAGGTGAATTACAAGTTTCGGTACTTGAATCTAATGGAATAGTTCAAAAATATTCTATTCCATATGCTTCTGTCATTGAAATGTTACGTCCTCAAATAAGCCGATATTCATTCACGTTAGGACAATTTCGAGACCCAAACATTAAGTTAACTCCATGGCTAATACAGGGTAAATATCAACGCGGAATCAATAATTACCTTACAACTTATAGCGCAATTCAAGGAACGCAGCAGTATTTCTCTGTATTGTTAGGTACAGCTTTTTCAACGCCAGCTGGTGCTATTTCTTTTGATGCAACTCAGTCAAATGCCAATTTTTCCCATCAACCTAAAATGACAGGGCAAAGTTATCGTCTAAGTTACAATAAGTTATTTTCTCCAACGCATACTAACTTAACACTAGCAACTTATCGTTATTCAACACAAAACTATATCAAGCTACGAGATGCAATTTTAATTCGGGACTTACAAGAGCAAAACATTGATAGTTTTTCGGTAGGTAAGCAAAAAAGTGAATTCCAGATTAATTTAAATCAAGCTCTTCCAAACCAATGGGGAAATTTCTATTTAGTAGGTTCGTGGACAAACTATTGGAACCAGTCTACTACTAATAAGCAATTCCAATTAGGTTATAGCAACCAATTTAAAGATTTAACTTATAGTTTCTCTGCAATTAATAGTGAAACTATTGAAGCTGGTGGGCGAGCTGACCAAGATACTCAATACCTCATTTCTCTATCCTTTCCCTTAGATTTTAAGAAAAGCTCTTTAAATTTAAATAGTCTTCTAAGTAAAGATAGCCAAATTTTGAGTTTTAGCGGTTTTACAGGAAACCGTTTGAATTACGGCGCATCAATTTCTAGTCAAGACCATGGTCAAACAAACCTCAACATTAATGGCAACTATAAGACAAACTACACAACATTAGGTGCTTCATTCAGTTACGCTGACTCATATCAACAAGAAATGCTTAACTTGAGTGGCAATATCGTTGCCCACTCCGAAGGAATTCTATTTGGGCCAGATCAAGCACAAACAATGGTTTTAGTTTATGCACCAGATGCAACAGGAGCACAAGTCGGTAATACACCAGGCCTCAGCATAAACAAAAATGGATATGCGGTTATCCCCTATGTTACGCCTTACCATATGAATGACATTAGTCTTGATCCGCAAAACATGTCTACTCAGGTTGAGCTAGCTGAAACTAGCTTACGTATTGCTCCCTATGCAGGCTCAATCACTAAAGTTCAATTCACAACAAAAAAAGGTTATGCACTTTTTATTAGCACGACCACTTTAGATGGCTCACACTTACCTTTTGCAGCACAGGTATACAACCAAAATAACGAAGTGATAGGTATTGTTGCGCAAGGCAGCCGTATTTATTTACGAACCCCTTTAACACATGACCGTTTATATGTGAAATGGGGTGATAAGAGTACTGAAAAGTGCGAGCTTGAATACGATATCACGGATCAAATAAAGCATAACAATCAGTCAATTATTATGACAAAGGCAGCGTGTAAATGAACAATATCTTAAAAAAAATTGGATTTTTGGCGATGAGTCTATTTGCATATAGTCATACAAATGCAAATTGCATTCTAAGTAAAGGGTTTAAAACAATAGACATTATAATGACAGTTGGAACAATTGTAGTTCGTCCTACGGACCCTATAGGGACTATCTTACAGAAAAGTACATTTGCAATTTCTCCAAATGACTCAACTGCAACTTGTAACCGTCCCGGTGATCTGATTAATGCCATCCTCCCTTTAAATTATCCTATTAGTCCTATTGGAAATAATGTCTTTGCGACAAATATACCTGGTATTGGTATTCGTCTTTATCGCGAAACATCAGATGTTTCAGATTTTACAGGATATTATCCATACTCACAGCCATTACCTCCAAATACACCATATACGCTTTCACAAGGATATTTCGTTATGGAGATAATTAAAACTGCTGAAATTACTGGCTCTGGAGCATTAGTAGCTGGTCGTTATAGTAGTTATTATGTAACAGGACAACTAAATCGACCTTTATTAACAACAACTGTATTAAGTAATGCTCCTATCCGAATTGCATCTTCATCGTGTGAAATTCAAAATGGTGTGGATATACCCATTCAGCTCCCAACTGTTACAAAGTCAGGTTTTAAAGCGATTGGTTCAACCCAAGGAGAACAGAATTTTAATCTATCAATTTTATGTAACGGCGGCGAAAATACTTCTGGTATATCTACAAGTAATATGATCAGTTTAAGTTTTGATTATACTTCTGACTCTACAAATAATCAGGTCATTAATAATAGTGCCGCGGACTCAACCAAAGCCAATGGTGTGGGTGTAGAATTATTATGGAATATGAATGGTGCCACTACCCCAATTCAAAAAACAATAAAACAAAATATAGGCATAGTCAGCTCTAATCAGACTATAGAGTACGATATCCCCTTAACTGCTCGTTATTATCAGACCGCCACCAATGTGACCGCAGGTGAGGTTAAAGCCACTGCGACGGTGACTATTCAATATGATTAATTTATCTCTTAAAATTTATTAAAAATAATTAAGCTTAGCACAGCTAAATAATCTTAAAATTTAATGTTTCAAAAATTTTGTAGTTATATTAAAAAGTCACATAAAAAAATGCTCATAAGCAAAAATAGCAAATGAGCATTAGTGATAACCACTTAACCTGAAATACAAATTGTGGGAAATAGATCACAATTTGCATAACTATAATTCCAAAATTTAGCTTAAAAATCAAGTCTTTTTTTTAACAAAAATTTAAATAACCACAGTAAACTATTGTTTTATATTAATTAAAAAATTAAATTTATTTTTTACATTCCTATTTTATAGTGTTTCTAAAGAATTATCATTCTATTAATTAATAAAAACTTAATTTTAAGAAAAAATGAAAGAAATTGATTCATATGACTTAAAAACAATTTATTTATTTTTCAAAAGCTTAATAAAAAAAGAATTTTATAAAATTATAAAGAATTACATAATCTATAATAAAAAAAACATAAATAAATTTAGAAATCCCCTTCAATTACAAACAATATTCTTAGGCTTTTATCAGAACGTAACATGCTCATTTTTTGGAAAATATTATGTATTGTTTTACTAAGTCTAGGAGCTACAAGTATAGGTTACGCGATCAGTAAAATTGATCTTTTTCTTTTCCTCATAGGGCTACTTTTACTAATATCTTTTATTTTAGCTTTAAAACAGGCACGTGAAGATGCAGGCTTTTTTTCTGATAACTAGATGAAACCAATTGGGTATAACTATCAATATCTAGCTTGTTTATTAAAGAAAATTTATATTTCGAAAGATTCGAAGCAGCTTACTAGAAAATCCATTACTGCACGTATTGCAGGACTATGCCGTAAATCTTCGTGTGTGACTAACCATATTTCAGCACTCATCGGATAATCATCTTGTAATCTGATCAAATTACTAAGAGCTCCTAAAAAATCAGGTAAGACCGCTAAACCAATTTCTCCACATGCAGCTCTCCACTGTAACTCGGGATTATTGGTAACCATTATAGGTTCTTTATGATTTAACCTTTCTTTTAACTTTTGCTGTTTATGACCATGTACTCCACCCACTTCTACACTAATCCAATCATAATTTTCAGGATCTGTTGAAGCTAAATAATTTGGACTTGCATATATTCCAAAAGGTATTTCACCTACTTTTCGAGCAACTAAATTTTCATCTTTGGGACGTCCAAATCGTACCGCAATATCAGCCTCACTATGCTGTAAAGAAACATAATGAACATCACCGAGCACCCGTAATTTTAATTGCGGATAATGGCGATAAAATTTACCCAAATGAGGCATGATGAGATGTGCAGCAGTTAAAGGAGGCATACTAATAGAGACACTTCCCATTACTTCTTGCTGACCTGCTTGAGTTAAACGTTCAATAGAAAAAGTTTCTTCCATCATACGAGCAACTACTTGTGCAAGACGTTCTCCGTCAGGAGTCAGAATGTATGTCCGTGGCCTACGATCAACTAATTTAAGTTTTAAATTTTGTTCTAGCTGGGCAATTCTTCTAGATACAGTTGCATGATCTACTCCCAATTTCCTGGCAGCAGCAGAAAGTGACTTTTCTTCGGTAAAAACTGAAAAATAATGCAAATTTTCCCAATCAATCATTGTGCAAATTTTCACATTAGAAGTGTATTAATATGGAATTGTACACCTTTATAGATTTGCCGAGAATAAAACCTTTCTTAATGGGAGCCTGTCCATGAACAGAACGGTGGCTTATGCCTATGCTGGTGTTGTTTTAACGATGTTTTTTTGGGGATCAGCATTTAATGCAATGTCTTATATTATTCAACATATGCCCCCGTTATCTGCTGCGTCTGAACGTTTTTTTATTGCAAGTCTAGGCTTACTCTTAATCTTTTCAATAACAGGCCAGCTTAGATGGACAGCCTTAAGACAGAATCTAGCTATCTATCTGATTATTGGTATTATCGGAATTGCGGGATTTAACATTGGCTGTTTTTATGGACTTCAAACCACATCAGCTGTTAACGGTGCTTTAATTATGGCAACCACGCCATTAATGACTCTATTAATGACAATCCTTTTAGATGGTGAAAAACTTACTACTAATAAATTCTTAGGCGTTTTATTTGGCTTAAGTGGCGTGTTACTGGTGATTAGTCAGGGACATATAACGACTTTGCTGCACCTCAAAATAGACATTGGAGATCTATTTATATTATTGGGCGCATTTGGATTTTGCCTAGCAAATGTACTGTCTCGCCGTTATGTAAAAAATGCTACTCCCTTAGAAACAACAACTTTCTCTATGATGTTCGGGGCAATAACACTTGGTTTGTTGAGTGTGATATTTGAAGATCCTTTTACAGCAATTGCATCTGCCCCTATTAATGCGCACTTAGCCATGGGATATGTGGTTATCTGCTCTACCATGATTGCTTATCTATTCTGGTTTAATGGTATACAAAAGTTAGGTGCTGGTCGTGCTTCTGTCTTTTTTAACTTTGTGCCAGTGTTCAGTATGATAATTGCTCTACTTACTGGACAAGCCCTCAATATCTGGCAGTTAGTAGGAACAGTTTTAGTGATGCTTGGTGTAATGAGTAGCGGAGGATTTTTTAAAATTAAAAGCACTCCACTTATAGCAAAACCTTGTACAAAATAAGAAATGTGCTGCTACATTAAAAATTTATCCTTAATATGTAGCAGCATTTTCAAATATAAAAATTATTCCTCAATAATTTCTTTAAATTCTTATATTTTCAATTTTTTTTTACATTTGTGATAGTTTATACAAAAGCTCATCTTAATTATTCCGTTGTAACAAATACTGTATGTTTCTTTAAAACTTAATAAAAGATTGCCATATATAGTTTTAAAACAACCAAAGGAGATATTAAAATGAAGCTGGATTTTACAACAATTGAAAAGCAAGCCAAATTGCTACAAGAAGAGCAAGAAAAGATCGAGCAACGAGATCATGAATTTCAAGTTGCCTTAGATAAACATAGAGAATCCCTTAAGAATTTATTTAAAGATCTTTTCTCTGACAGAGAAATTAAGACTGAAAATGGAGGCCACTTCTGTGTAACCTTCGGTGATTTCAAAATTTCCTTATTGATTGAAACTGCTAAATTTGAAAATGGCGTTCCTGTAAAATTAAACTCCGTAAACCCTGTTATTATTAAATGCAAGAAAGATAAGCCGATTGCAAAAGCACAGTTTACAGATGCAACCCAATATCTAGATAACCATTTAGACACTCCAAATTATCAGTATTATTTTAAGCAAGAAGATAAGACCCAACTGGTACAATTTTCTGAACTTCCCACTTATTTCCAACTTGTTTTAGACGCAAACGTATAAAATCGAGCCCTCTTCAGAGGGCTTTTTTATATATTATTTTTTTATCATTTAACTTTTAAAAAATAAAATCAGTCAAATACTTTTTCTACTTATCTATGAATTATTTAACTCAATTTTAACGTCCAATACTTCAAAAATATTTGATTCTTCTTAAAATTACTTGTATATACATGTTTATATTTGATTATACAAATATAAATGAATAAGAATAGGATGGCTCTTAAAGGATAAGGAGAGTGAAATGGACTCATCGGCTGGGAAACCTAATAGTAGTTTTATAGAAAACCGAAGCATCGACTTTATTCCTGAAAATGAAAGACATGGCGGAGTATTTGCCCAATTCACCCTATGGTTTGGTGCTAACTTACAAATCACAGCTATTGTGACAGGCGCGCTAGCCGTTGTGTTAGGTGGGGATGTTTTTTGGTCTATTATTGGCTTATTAGTAGGACAATGTTTTGGTGCTGGCGTCATGGCACTACATGCTGCCCAAGGTCCTAAACTTGGCCTCCCTCAAATGATTTCAAGCCGTGTGCAATTTGGGGTTTATGGCGCGTGCATTCCAATCATACTCGTTTGCCTTATGTATATTGGTTTTACCGCAACTGGAGAGGTATTAGCGGGTAAAGCAATTGCACATTTGGCACATGTCAGCAATACAACTGGTATCTTAATTTATGCAAGTTTAATCATTTTATTCGCAACGATTGGATACCGTTTAATCCATTTGGTAGGCAAAGTAGCCAGTATTATTGGTTTGATTGCTTTTGTGATTATTTTGACTCAGATCTTCGCACTTTCTGATTTTTCTGAACTCTTAGCAGTACGTCATTTCAGCTGGTCTTCATTCTTGTTAGCAGTTTCCCTTTCTGCTTCTTGGCAAATCTCTTTTGGTCCCTATGTTGCAGATTATTCTCGATATCTTCCAACTAAAACATCTTCATCTCGTGTTTTTTGGGCTGTCGGCTTAGGTTCTTTAATTGGCTCACAAATTTCTATGAGCCTAGGCGTTTTAATCGCTCAGGTTGCAAACGGCAATTTTGTCGGAAATGAAGTTCAATATGTTGTTGGTATGAACCCAATTGCCCTCGTCGTGATCTTTCTATATTTTAGTATCGCTTTTGGGAAAGTTACTCTAACGACCTTAAATGCCTATGGCAGTTTTATGTGTATTGCTACGATTTGGAATAGTTTCAAATCGACAAATCAAATCTCAAAAATAACAAGATTACTGATTGTCCTTGCTATGGTTGTAGTCTCAACCTTTATTGCAATTATAGGTGAACATACTTTTTTAAGCGCCTTTAAAGCATTTATTTTGTTTTTGCTTACCTTTTTTATTCCGTGGAGTGCCATTAATCTTGTTGATTACTACTTTATCTCTAAAGAAGAATGTGATGTAGATGCACTGTATGATCCAAATGGTAAGTATGGCCGTTGGAATCGGATTGGAATTACCTGCTACTTTCTAGGTATTTTGATTCAACTACCATTTATTGATAGTAAATTTTATACGGGTCAAATTGCGGCAATGCTAGGAGGAATCGATTTATCGTGGCTCGTAGGTCTTATCTCTACTGCCTTGATTTATTATATTTTCGCCAAGAAAGCTCAATTAAAGTTTTCAAAACAGTTAGTCATTGATCAAATCAAATAATGAAACTAGATAAGCTATCAAAGTCGATCAACTTGATAGCTTATAAAATAATTTTACGGTTATTCTGCTAGCGCTTTAGCCTGTGCCGAAATAGGCAATCCAAATAACTTATCAAAACTCCAATTAAATATAAAAGTATAGATAGGAATAATGATAATAAAGGCCACATCTAACCAAAAAGCAGCAATCAGGGAAATATCCATCCACCATGAAATAAGAGGAATTAAAAACAGAACCAAAGTAAGCTGAAAACCGATGGCATGTCCAACTCTACGCTTAACTGTACGGATATGACTGCTTTGTCTAGCTTCCCATTTCTCGTATAAAATATTGTAGATAAAATTCCAAGTTACAGCGATGGTCGTAATCATGACGGATAATGGTCCAGTATGTTCAACACTATCACCTGCCAAAATCGCTAACCCTATTGATGAAATAATCATGCCGATTATCTCATAGGTAGAAATATATACAATTCGACGCTTTATACCTTGCATAATCAATAAACTCTGCTTCATTCCTTATATTTTAATTTCAGTCAAAATCATATATAAAGTTAATAGCTTTCAGTTCAGCTGATATCAAAATGAATTTTAACAGTGAAAATATTGAACTTTTCATAACCGTACTCGATACGGGTTCTTTCTCTGCGGCTGCTCGTAAACTAAATCGAGTCCCCTCAGCAGTAAGTATGGCCGTTGCTAATTTAGAAGCAGAATTGGGTTATATATTATTTGAACGGACTCCTCGAAAGGTCATTCCTACCGATACAGCATTAGCCTTAGAACCTCAAGCACGAATTATTTCTGAACAGCTTAGGCTATTTAGCACTCATGCACATGAACTTTCTTTAGGACTTGAAAGTAAATTGCGTATTGGCGTTGTTTCCGATGTAAATACAAAATTATTATTCCATTCAATAAAAAAATTAGCCGATAAATTCCCTTTACTGAACATAGAAGTGATTACTGCTCCTCAAGATGATATCGTTAATTTACTTTATACGGAGCAAATCAGTCTTTGCTTAGCGGGTTCAGACCTCAATATAAAAATGCGTGAAAATCTACAATTGGTAATGACTGAAACAATAGCGGCTACGATTTCTTCTAGCCACGCTCTTCTACAAGATAGAACAAAGCAGTTTTCTATTGAAGAATTAATCAATATTAGACAAATTGTTGTGGCGAGTAGTGAACATGAGATGAAAGATCCCCGCTCAATTATTGGTGCAATGTACTGGAAAACCAATAGTCTACAAACAGCAATTAATATGGTTGAAGCTGGACTTGGTTGGGGAAATTTTCCGTTATCACTAGTACAAGATAAAATTGATCAAGGTCACTTAGTCCTTTTAGATTTTAAAAATACGAAAAATCATCTACCCTTATCTATTTATTTAATTTGGCTCCAAGACCGCCCTTTACCTAAAGCAGCTAGAGAGTTAATTCAAATTATTCAAGAAAATTTATAAAACTTTATAGGATAGTTCTGAAAGTCTAAAGATTTTTTATAAATTTTATTCTTGTTAAATCTAGTTTATTTAAAGCTTAAGCTTATTACTCTGTACCATCTCTCTAAATACTACTAAAAACAAAAAGCCTACTTAGAAAGTAGGCCTCTTGTTGTATTTCAGGATTAAGCAATAATATTTTGTTTTGTAAAAAATACACTTATACTTTATTAAAACCAAGTGTTTTAGTCAAGAATAAAGTTTATAAGATACAAATATTTGTATTCTTGTGAAGACAATCACAATTTAGGTTTTATATAGAAAATACTTTAGAAAAGGGATATTTTAATGATAAAAATTTCTATTACCGGCCTTAACAGCTTTTTTTTAGAAAAACACAACAACACCTTAAGAAAAAGTATTATATTTTAATTAAATTTATTTGCATCAAAAAATATTGAATCCGTTTATTCGTTAGTTTTATGTTTCATTATTAAAGTTGCTAACTTTATATCTTAATGTTTACTTTTTTAAGTTGAGTTTAAATTTCAAGCTAATCTAAAAATTAATGATGCTATTTTCTTAAGTCATTTAGACGTAATAGTCTATGTTCTTTACTATATAGGCTAGAGCTTATTTAGAGAATTATTACAACTATTATTTTTCGAAAGATATAATTAAAAGACGATTTATTATATATCTAAAGCTTAATGACAGTATGAAAATATAGAAACTTTTATATAGTATTTTTAATCTCCATTTATATTATCTTAAATAAGTTTTTCTAATTCTATATTTTCACAATACTCAAACAGCACACCCATACCTCCTGCTTATATTTTAAACAAAATTTATTTTATATAAATTGATGTCTCAAACTAAAAATACAATTAAGTCATCGTCACAGTAGATTGTTGGAATAAATTCTAATTGATCGATAAATAACTTCTCACACTTTACTCTTGAAGTACACATAAGCTAGAATCACTATCGCTTGAAATATTAACCAATATGACACAATATTTTTGGGTTTAGTTTGCGTCTACTTCAGAAAATGACTTGTGTTTAATTAAAAAATTGATTAGTATTGCACGCACTGAAAAGCATTGAGATTAAAAGCTTTTCTGACTTATAGGGCCTATAGCTCAGTTGGTTAGAGCAGCGGACTCATAATCCGTTGGTCCACAGTTCAAGTCTGTGTGGGCCCACCAAATACCAAACCTCATAAACAAAAAGTTTATGGGGTTTTTTAATATATATCCAAATAGAATATGCTTTACTCTTATAAAAATACTCAAAATTTAAATTTATTTTATCCCTAAATTTTAGATGTTTTAAAATACACTTACGTTCCGTACTAAATATTCATCTTTCATCTATTAAGCTAAGATTTGCTTTCGCATGGGCTCAGAATTATCTAATTGTGTATCCCAGAACTTTTCCCATAAATCACAATACTCTAAGCACAATTTTTCAATATAGTTATAGTCTTCTTCTGTACAAGCTTGCATCAAGACATACCATAAATCTTCTTCATGATCATCATCTGCTGCTTCAGCACTTTCATCCTCAGAGATACCATGTACATGATAATAACCACCACCCTCCACATCTAGACCAACTGCTTTAGTTGCTCTACGTAAAGGTGGACTATATAGAATGACTTCTTCCTCTGCGACCGCTAATAAGGCTGAAACAGCTTTATAGTCATCATAAGCATTTTCTAAAAATACTCTAACCTGATCTGCAATTTCAGTCGGATGATAAGTTAGACGATCTTGTTCTGTAATACCAAAATCATTCAATATATCTTCAAATAAGGGATAATGAGCATATTCAGGATTTCCCTGATAGTAGCCGTCTTTATCTAATCCTGGCCGAAATCCAAATTCATCAAAAATATTTAAACTTAAAAGAAAACGCGGGAACATTTTTGCACCAGCATGCAATCTCGGCTCTAATTGTTTAGTTTGAAATTGAGCCATGAGCAATGCATCAGTAAAAGTTTGCACAATTGCATGGCGATACTCTAAATGAATTTTTTTTAAATCTTCTTTATCAATTTCGCCATTATTTAAAATATCGATTGCAGGATGATGAGATACAGGATGTTTCGCAATCTTTGCTCTTAATCGGGTCAAAAAGTTTGAATTTTTTTCCCATAGTTCAGCTGAAATGCTTTGTTTCATCCCTGCGAGTGCTTTCTTTCTAGGATTATTAAAATTCTCAAATTTCTTAGGCATATCCGCTCTCATTAAAGCATGATCGATTTTTACATATTTTATTATAAAAACAATGACTTAAATTAATATTTAAATATGTTCCTTCATTGATTAATATTAGAATTAAAATCGTACGAAATCAAATGAAAAATTAAAAAAAACTTTAATTAATGATAATCATTATCACAATCTCAACTTGAATCAAAATCAGTTTTTTATTATCATAATTTGTATTAAAAATTTAATATTTTAGATTAAGTTATAATTAGTTTTAACTATATGGAATAGTAATGTCAAAAAAAGAAGATATTATAAATACTGCTTTAAATTTATTTAATCAGATTGGGTACAATGCTACTGGTGTTGACCGTATTATTGCTGAATCAAATGTTGCAAAAATGACTTTTTATAAATATTTTCCGTCAAAGGAAAATTTAATTATGGAATGCTTGCAACATCGAAATATAAATATTCAAAACTCAATCAATGAACAATTGAGTTTACATCAAGATGCTAGTCCTCTTGAGCAAATTCATATTATTTTTAATTGGTATATTGAATGGATTAATAGCGAAACATTTAATGGCTGTTTATTTAAAAAGGCATTTATTGAAGTATCTAAACAATATACTTCAATTCGTGAACCATTTTATGAATATACAAAATGGTTGACTAATCTGTTACATGAAAAACTTACTCAGTTAGGTATAGAAAACCCAACTCCCCTTGTTCATATCATTATTTCTATTATTGATGGGATGATTATTGATGGAACGACCGATAAAAACCTTATTAACCCTGAAAAAATTTGGAAATATATTGAATATTTAATTAATGAGGAGATACCACAGCCAGTATCTTAATTTTAAAATTATCTAGGTTTATTACTTTCAGACGAAGTTTGAGAAAAATAAAAAAAGAACTTTTAAAGTATTTTAGAACTTAGATAATCCTTAACTTTTGTGCTCTACTTTAGCTTTCATAATTTTTCTAGGCTTTTTTACAAACTCATATTAGAATCCTGAAAATTTATCAATTTGCACTGATGTATGAAAAAATTTCTAGGTAACTCTATCTTTAAAGCCGTTGGTTGGACCTACAATGTAGACCCAAAAATTCTTGAGAAAAAACAAGTTATTATTGGCTTTGAACATACCTCAAATCTAGATGCAGTGCTCTCGATTGCCCTCTTCCAAATGTTAGACATAAAAATTCATACTTTAATAAAGAAAGAACTTTTCAAAGGCCCACTTAAGCCAATTTTAGAAAAATTGGGTGGCATTCCTGTTGATCGTAAAGCAAGTAAAGATATCGTTTCGCAAATGGTTGAACAATTTCAAACCCATGAAACTTTTAACTTAGTGATTGCTCCAGAAGCTACACGTGCTAAAGATGGCTCTGAACGTAAGCCTATCCGTACAGGTTTTTGGCATATTGCAAAAGCAGCCAATGTTCCTATTGTTTTAATGTATGCCAATGCTCGAAGTAAACAAGGTGGGATTTTAGGTAAAATTTACCCGACTGATTTACAAAAAGACTTGGAAACCATTAAAGAGCTGTACGCTCAATTTGGTATAGATGTAAAAATTAACTAAATCAAATTGGACTTGATTTGACCTAATCTCAATCATTAGGTCTTAAGCTTATTGTTCTTATTCAATTGGCTAACAAAACGCAGGGCAACAGTTTTCAACAAAACCAAGCCTATGCTAATATTCCAGCACTTTTGCATTTTCTTTTTTTGGAGTTCACGTCCATGGCGGGTCATTCTAAATGGGCCAATATTAAGCATCGTAAAGCTAAACAAGATGCAAGTCGCGGTAAGGTTTTTACTAAATATATTCGTGAAATTGTGACTGCTGCCAAACTTGGTGGTGGAGATCCTGCTAGCAACCCTCGTCTGCGTGCAGTAGTTGAAAAAGCTCTCTCAGTTAATATGACACGTGATACCATTAACCGTGCTATCCAACGTGGTGCTGGTGGTGAAGATAATGATGATCTAAAAGAAGTAACTTATGAAGGTTATGGTGTTGGTGGGGTTGCTGTTCTTGTTGAAACAATGACAGATAACTTAAACCGTACAGTACCAGACGTACGTCACTGTTTTAGTAAAACAAATGGTAACTTAGGAACTGCGGGTTCTGTATCTTATCTATTTACTAAACGTGGTGAGATTACTTTTGAAGATGTTTCTTTAGAAGATAAAATCATGGAAGTTGCTTTAGAAGCTGGCGCTGAAGATATTGAAGTTTCAGAAGATGAAATTTTGGTAATCACTTCACCAGAAACTTTCGGTGAAGTACAAGATGCCCTTACTGCTGCTGGTTTAAAATCAGATAACGCAGAAGTTGTGATGAGTCCATCTACAAAAGCTGAAATTACAGATGTTGACCAAGCAAAACAAATTCTTAAAATGATTGATATGTTTGAAGATCTTGACGATGTACAAAACGTTTATACTAACGTTGAATTCTCGGATGAGGTTTTGGCTCAACTTGATGCTTAAATCAAACATTTGAATCAAAGAAAACGCACCAAATGGTGCGTTTTTTTATAGTTTATTGAGCAAGTTATAGCAATTAAACACATTATATTCTTTAATGACAAAGCTAGAATGCAAAGCAACTACATTGTCGATTTTTCCAATACGTCTTAATAAAATTTCACTGTAGTCATCCATGTTGCGTGCTACAAGCTCTAAAATAAAATCAGCACTCTGACCCGTTACCAAGAATGCATTAGTTACTTCTGGAATTGCTTCTATTTCAGACAGAAACTTATCAAATGTTTCACTATCATGTTTACTCAATGAAACTTGCAATAAAATATGTAAAGTAAAACCAAGCTTACTAAAATTAATTTCCCTTTTGAGCTGTCCCATGATGTTGGCTTCAATCAGGTGCTTAATACGGCGGTGCACAGAACTGACTGACAGATTGATCCGTTCTGAAAGTTCATTCAAATTTAAGTCTTCATGAGACAAAATTTCTAGAATTTGTTTATCAAAACGATCTAACTCCACTCTTATCTCCAGCCAGAATTTCACATTAAAGATAGTATACCCCTATACCACTACCTCTGCATTGAAAATACAAAGGTTATAGACAGTAAAACTCTTTTTCCTTTATAGAGCCTAATTCTTTTATGCCTTTTAAACGTGCAAGTAGTGTCAGGGGCGATTCATTTTAGAGAGTCGGTTTATACTTAAATCTGATTTATCGATGCAAAATCCTTATTCTCACTACCATTTGAGGCTAAAAAGGAATTAATCATCAAAATTTGACTATTTTTCAAGTTTCTTAAAGTTGGCATCATTTTTGTTATGTATTTGCAGGAAAATTTTTATCCATGTCGGGGGAGTTCCTGTGAATAAGATCAAAACACTAGTGTTAGCAATGAGTTCTTTAGGTGCAATGAGCGTGACGATGCCTGTGCATGCCGCTACAGATGCTGAAGTTAACGCCTTACGTGATGAAGTAAAGGAGTTAAAACAACTCGTCCAGAAACTATCTGATCAACAAAAAACAGCTTTAACTGTCACTGCTCCAGCAACAACTCCCGCAGCACCTTCTACCCCTACACCTCCTGCATCAAAACCAGGTTGGATGGCTATGGCTGATGGGCAAACTCAAGTCAAGCTTTATGGTAGTGTTCGGGCAGATGCAACCTATGACTTTAAAGGTTCAAATGGCAGTATTTCAAATGGTGCCAATTATCCACTGAATAAAGATGATCCAAAACAAGACTCACTCAATATATCTGCAGCAACTTCACGAATTGGCTTAGATATTACTCGTCCAACTCAATATGGAGATTTAACAGGTAAAATTGAAGCCGATTTCATGGGTGGCAATGGAGATAATGGCAATGGTACTTTCCGTGTTCGTCATGCCTATATGTCTTTAGGAAAATGGTTAGCTGGTCAAACAACCTCACCCTTTGTAAACACAGATACATCACCAGAAACAGTAGATTTTAATGGCGCTATTGGTACAGGTACTACACGTACAGTACAGGTTCGTTACACCCAGCCAATTAATGCACAACAAAAAATATTAGTTGCCTTAGAGGGTGGCGATGTTGAAAAAGCTGGTAATGCTGCCGGTGGAAGTCGTTTTCCTGCTTTAACAGCACGATATGATTTCAAAACTACGGATAACAAAGGCCTATTACAGTTACATGGTCTTGCCCATGAAAACCGTGTAGCTCCAAAAGATAGTGCTTCTGAAGAGAAATTTGGCTGGGGTGTAGGCGTTGGTGGTAAATATGATTTAACGCCTCAAGATAGCGTAGTTGCTAACTACTATCATGTTAAAGGCGATGGCCGTTATTTACTTTATAGCAATTCGGCTTATAACTATGACACAACAACACAAGATATTAATTTAGGAGAATTCGATAGCGCAGTAATTGGATATCAACGTAAATGGAGCCCTATTCTGCGTTCTACTTTTGCTGTAGGTGGTATTCAATACAAAGATGATAATGTCTATGCTAATAGCAATTTAACCAATACCAGCTATAACAAAGAAATTTATAACGCTTTAGTCAATTTAATCTGGAACCCAGTTAAAAATATTGATTTAGGAGCAGAATATACTTACGGTCAACGTGAAACTTTTGCAGGTGACAAGGGTGATTATTCACGTATCAACCTGCTAGCAAAATATAGTTTCTAAAAATTAGATATAAAAAAGAGCCTTTAATGGCTCTTTTTTTATTAGGGTTATTAGTGCATCGCCTGAATTTTTTCTAAGAAAAGTTTAGCACGCTCATGACGAGCTTCTAAATTATCAAAGAACTCATGGGTTGGGCAATCTTCTAAAATTTTACCTTCATCCATAAAAATTAAACGGTTAGATACTCTTTTAGCAAAGCCCATTTCATGAGTAACACACATCATGGTCATGCCTTCATGTGCGAGCTGCACCATAACTTCAAGAACTTCACCGACCATTTCAGGATCAAGTGCAGAAGTTGGTTCATCAAACAACATACAGATTGGGTCCATAGACAAGCCACGTGCAATCGCTACACGTTGCTGCTGACCACCCGACAACTGCCCCGGAAATTTATCTTTATGAGCAAGTAAGCCTACACGCTCTAAATATTTCAGACCTTTTGCACGAGCATCTGCAACTGAACGCTTTAACACTTTAACTTGAGCAATGGTTAAATTTTCCAAAACAGTCATGTGCGGAAAAAGCTCAAAGTGCTGAAAGACCATTCCCACTCGTGAACGAAATTTAGCGAGATCTGTTTTTGGATCTTTAAGCGAAATTCCATCAACAATAATGTCACCTTGTTGAAATGGTTCCAAAGCATTTACTGTTTTGATGAGTGTTGATTTTCCCGAACCAGATGGTCCGCAAACAACAACGACATCACCTTTTTCAATACTCGTCGTGCAATCTGTTAAAACCTGAAAATCACCATACCATTTAGAGATATGTTGGATGTCTATCATTGGCATTTAAAATCTCCAATTAGCGAATGATGGCAATTTTTTGCTGTAAGCGTTTGACTAAATGCGACAGCACAAACGAGCTACAGAAATACACTACAGCGACGATTAAATAGAATGTTGCTTTTGTTTCAGGTCCATAAGTATTAGCCAATGTATCTGCACGACCTAAAAAGTCAGGTGCACTAATCACATAAACTAAAGAGATGTCCTGAAATAGAATGATTGTTTGAGTTAACAATACTGGGAGCATGTTACGAAAGGCTTGAGGTAATACCACGTAGCGCATTGATTGACCATAGGTAAAACCTAGCGCATAGCCTGCATGTACCTGACCTTTTGAAATAGACTGAATTCCAGA
This sequence comes from Acinetobacter sp. LMB-5, assembly GCF_001541635.1. NCBI lineage: Bacteria > Pseudomonadati > Pseudomonadota > Gammaproteobacteria > Moraxellales > Moraxellaceae > Acinetobacter > Acinetobacter sp. LMB-5. The sequence continues at coordinate 344,376 of NZ_LRDR01000006.1, forward strand.
ACGTACAATTTCCGAGAAAAAAGCTGCTTCAAAAATAGCAAAGGTCACGACACTCGAAAATAATGGTCCCCAATAGGTATCAGATTGAAACTCAAATATTTTCGGCAATAAAAAGTAGAAGATAAAGATCACCTGAATCAGTGGAATACCACGAAACAGATCAACATAAAATTTTGCAAAATTACTTGCGATGGCATTACTAGATAATCGCATCATTGCCAATGGGGTTCCAATTAGGATACCGCCCATCATTGCTAATACCGTTACAGTAAGCGTAAAAATGAAACCTTCTTTGAGTGCCGCGATCACATCAGGGTTTTGTAATAAAGAAAAATCCATGATTACTTCCCTCCTGAACCTAAGCCAGGTACAGCCATTCGTTTCTCAATCCATGCCATCACAAACTTAATGCTATAAGTGATAATCAAATAAACAGGTGTAGAGAGAATAAGAATGATAATGTCCTGAGAAGTTTCTTCACGCATGGTTTTCGTGTAAGCAAAGAAATTCAACACACTCAACGCATATAAAACAGCTGAATTTTTAAAAACGTTCATTGCTTCAGATGTAATCGTTGGCCATACGGTACGATATGCAACCGGTAAAATGACATAACGATAGCTTTGTGCAGTAGTAAAACCCATAGCGGAAGCTGCGAACTTCTGTCCACGAGACACGGTATTAATTCCGGCACGTATGTGCTCAGATACACGGGCAGCCGTGTAGAGACCTAATGCAAAAACACCAATAACCGCAGGTTGCTGATTTAAAATATTTTTCCACCAACCACCAGCAACTACATCCCCACTACCTGCACTTAAGCTGTCCGGTAAAAACTCGGGAAAAACAAAAGCCCAGAAGAATAGTTGCACAATAAGTGGAATATTACGGAAAATTTCAACGTAACAATTGCCGATAAATGCGAGAGGTTTGTTGGGTAATGTACGAATTACCCCTAGGAGAGAACCTAATAAAAATGCGATAAGAAAGGCTATAATAGCTGTCCAAACCATAGTGAACACGCCTGAACCTAACATTTGTAACCATGTGGGTGCCTCAGCATAAGCATTGTAGCTTGAGCTACCAATAGCTTTACAAACTGATTCTGCCCATGCGGCTTTATCGACACCATATTCATTAGACTCCGCACAGAATATAGTCCAGTTTAGCGAGCCGACTGACATGTTTGCCCCTTAAATTAATATCTTTAGAAAATAGACCACTTGTGCAAATGAATCTTTACACTTACACAAGTAAATTTAGGACAAAAAGATCCAGTTAGATTCCTGCATCTGTTGGGTTAGCTTTTAATTTCTTATAAGATGAACTTTGTTGCATGTTCAAATTCGTGTTTTTTGGTGGAATTGGAGATAAGAACCACTTCTTATATAAAGCGTCCATTTTACCAGTTTTCCACAAGTTATTTACGGTACGGTCTGCAACCGCTTTAAATTTTGGATCATCTTTAGCAAGCATAATTCCATAAGGTTCAGATGAAAGTACCGGACCTACAATTGCGAAAGCTTTAGGTGTAGAAGACTTCGCAATCAAGCCTGCTAAAATATTATCATCCATTACAAATGCAGCAGCACGGCCAGATGCCATCATGGCAAAAGAGTCAGCATGATCTTTACCATAAATATTTTGAACATTAACTGCCTGACCTTTTTCATTCATCTTAATGTATTTGTCAGATGTAGTGCCTTGAGTAGTAACAACTGCTTTACCATTTAAGTCCGCCAAACTCTTAATGCCAGAGTTTGCTTTAACAGCCATGCGCACTTCTGTTGCATAGTAGTTAGTTGAGAAACCAACTTGTTGCTGACGTTGTTTAGAGTTTGTAGTGGTACCACATTCCATATCGATATTGCCTGCCAAAAGCTCAGGAATACGTGTTGATGAAGTTACTGCCTTATACTCAACTTTTAAGCCAGGCATTTTCAATTCTTTTTTAATGTCATTTGCAAACTGGTTACAGATATCGACTGCATAACCTACTGGTTTACCTGCAACAACATATGAAATTGGATCTGAGGATTCTCGATGACCAATTACGATTTTTCCGGTACTTTTAATTTTAGCTAATGTATCTGCTGCTTGAATTTGAGAAGTAGCGCCAACCGTACAAAGCATAACTGTTGAAATAATGAGAGAGGTTGCAGAACGTTTCATAAGAACTCCTTGATGATCATTCTCTCTATTTATCTATAGAATCATTCATATAGAGCAATAGAGTGATTTTTTATTAAATTGCAATTATCGAGCCAACTTTTCCAAGTCGGACCCATCCATTTGCTTCACTTATTCTATTCAATCTGTTTTGCAGAATTAATACCTTTAAAACTGCTCACATGTTTCTACTTTAATCTATGTTTTAATCTTCTGTCTATTATTAAGCTCATCTATTTACACTTAAATGTGGCAATTATTGATTACATTGTAAACACATGCGCAATAAAGTGGCTTAACTTTGGCTAAAAATAGTATTTAGAAAAATTGTATTTTCCAAAAAATCATAAAAATTAAAATTATTAATCATTTAGATAAAATGGAATTTATATTGTAAAAAGTAATTTTGGCATCAAAATAATATAAACAAATGGCTTAATAAAAATCATTTAGAAAATTGATAGTAATATCTACCTTAATAAAATAACTAGCAAAGATAAAAATAAGCCCCGATTTTCTCAGGGCATTTTATAATTTTAAATTCCGCGCCAATCTACTCGCGCATTACGCTCAGTTTGATATATTCTTAAAACATACTGACCTAGAGGTAAATCGAGTAAATTTTGTTGATAGTTATTCCATTCTTCCGAAACACCTTCAGCCTCTTCCCGCTCCCATGGCGTACCCTTTATTTCTAATAAAGGAGCAAGCATAGAACATACAGAAATATCAGCAAGACTTAAGCGATCGCCTACCATATAACGTGCCTGATTTTCGATTAAGCAGTTATTTAGTTCATTTATGAGTTCATCCATACGTTCTTTTGACTGGTTGACTAGCTCTTCTTCAAGTTTATAGTTCTTCTTTACCAGTGTTTTGAGGAATGGCTTCGATATTTTTTCAAACTGACGTAAATAGCCTTGTTCACCCATCATAATTTCTAAAGCATGGTCTCCATGCGCCAACGTATGAGCTAGAGCCCAACGACGGACATGAATACCCAGCTCATCAGCCAAGCTATCTATTTTTAATGTTTGCTGTCTTAATTGTTCATCACGACGTAACAGTGAATGCTCCGGATAAGTATCATCCAGATAAAGTGCAATTTTAGTCGATTGAGCGATCCATTGATGATCATCTTTCAAAATAGGCAGTAAATTTTGGCCTGTTTTGAGTTGTGCAAAAGCACGATGAAAGCCTGGAATTAAGTTATGAGCCACATAATCAAGTTCTTTATGGTCTAACAACCAGCGAGCTTTTTCACAATAATGGGACAAAGGAAACTGATACAAAACCCGCATAAAATCTCCACGTTTATTTTTATTTGACTATTTGTACAAAAATGGTCGTCGGTAAGTAGATACTTTAGAAGCTATTTTTAGTTAAAACAATGGATATTGTGCTCATTTTTCACTGACACTTAAGTCTATTTTTTTATATCTTTTTTTACCGTACTTATTGCTCTTTTTCATATTAAAACCAATTCTATTATTATTTTTCCGAAAAACAACATTAAACCATTGTTTTTTATAATTTTTCAATATCTCTATTTTTTCATTAAAAAGCAAAAAAAGTGCTTTGCATTTTTATTCATAAGCTGAGCATAAGTCCTCGTTTAGTGGAAAAATATTTCTTTTGTAAGGTAATGACAGCAATACAAGGTGTCATTATGTCTAATTCTCTATCAAAAACGACTGCATACGTCCAAATCATTCAAAATGATCAACAAGCGATTAATGCTGCTTATCAAGTGGCGGATTATGCTTTAGAGGGTCGTAATACACGTGATCAACAACGCTTACTACCGCATGAGCAAATCGAAAGCTTTAGCCAAAAAGGCTTAGGCGGAATTCGAATTGCGAAAAAATATGGCGGCGCTTTTATTTCCAATAAAACTTTGGCTCAAGTTTTCCGTATTTTGAGTAAAGGTGATGCAAATGTTGGTCAGATTCCACAAAATCAGATTAGCCTGTTAAACCTGATCGAAATCATGGGCACAGAACAACAAAAACAATTTATTTTTTCAGAAATATTGGCAGGAAAGCGTCTTGCTAACGGTGGACCAGAACGTAATAGCCATGATTCAAAAACATTAAAAAGCAATCTTACTGTTGAGAACGGCAAATATATTTTAAACGGCGAAAAGTTTTATTCTACAGGTACGAGCTTTGCGCATTGGCTTGCAATTAAAGCAATTCATCCTGAAGGTCATGTGGTTTTAGTGATTATTAACCGAGACGCTCAAGGTATTGAAGTCATTAATGACTGGAATGGATTTGGTCAACGAACTACAGCGAGTGGTACAGTTAAATTAAATCAAGTTGAAGTTAATCCAGAACTCATTTTTGATGAACGTTTATTAACTAAAGCCCCTACCTATCGCGGTGCTTATTCTCAGTTATTACAAGTTGCCATTGATGTGGGGATTGCAGAAGCTGCATTTGACGATACTTTATCGACTATTCATAAAGCACGCCCAATTATTGATGCAAAGGTTGAAAAAGCCAGCTTTGAACATTACACCCTGCAAGAGGTAGGTAAGTTAAATATTTTGCTCGATGCTGCAATTTTACTGCTTGATGAAGCTGCTGAGTATTTAGATGAACTTGATCAACTTCAAACGGTGACTGATGAACAAGTAGCTAAAGCTTCAATTTTGGTTGCTGAAGCGAAAGTCTACGCCAATGATGCGGCTCTACAAATTTCAGAAAAATTGCTGGAGCTGGGTGGTAGTCGTTCAAGCTTAAGCCAACATAATTTAGATCAACATTGGCGAAATGCCCGTGTACATACCTTACACGACCCTGTTCGCTGGAAATTACATGCCATTGGCAATTATTACCTTAATGGTCATTTCCCTGCCCGCCATGCTTGGATTTAAGGAGAAATTGTCATGACTTCATATCAATCGGTTCAAACTAAACAAACATCGGCATCGGGCCAAGCGCACATTATTCAAAATGATGTTGAAGCATTAGAAGTTGCCAAACAATTTGCTAAGCAATTTAAAAAAACTGCAGTTGAGCGAGACGCTAAACGAATTTTACCGTATACCGAAATCGATGCTTTGAGCCAATCTGGTCTCTGGGCAATTACAGTGCCAAAGCAATATGGCGGTGCCGAAGTTTCAAGCCATACAGTTGCTAAAGTGATTGCACTTTTAAGCGGTGCCGATGGTTCAATCGGACAAATTCCACAAAACCATTTTTATGCTTTAGAAGTATTGCGCAATACAGGCACAGAAGCTCAAAAACAACGTTTATATAGCGAAGTTTTAAATGGCACTCGCTTTGGTAATGCACTTGCTGAGTTTAAAACCAAAACTTCAACTCATAAACAAACCAATATTCGTCCGCATGAAAATGGGTATTTGATTCAAGGTGAAAAGTTTTACTGCACAGGAAGTTTATTTGCTCACCGTATTCCAACCTTAGTTTTAGACAATGCGGGTCGAGAGTATCTAGCCTTTGTAAAAAGTGGTTCACAAGGATTAAAACTTGTTGATGACTGGTCTGGCTTTGGACAGAAAACGACAGGCAGCGGCACGGTCAAGTTTGATCAGGTTTTTGTCGATGCAGATGATGTTATTCCTTTTGATACTGCATTTTTACAGCCAACCTTAGTGGGTCCTTTTGCGCAAATTATGCATGCATCGATTGAGGTAGGTATTGCACGTGCAGCCTTTGAAGAAAGCTTGCAAAGAGTACATCAAGCTCGTCCATGGATTGACTCACAAGTAGAAACAGCCAATCAAGATCCTTTAACGATTTATGAGCTAGGACGCATTGCTGTCGATGTACGAGCAAGTGAAGTTTTATTAAAACAAGCTGCGCAATCAATCGATGCCGCAAAAATTGAGACCACACCAGAAAATATTGCGAAAGCATCCATCGATGTTGCCAAAGTACGTGCTCATAGTAGCGATATCGCCCTAAAAGCTTCGTCTAAGCTGATTGAACTTGCTGGTAGCCGTGGTAGTCAATCACAAGATGGTCTAGACCGTTTCTGGCGCAATGCGCGTGTGCATACCTTACATGATGCTGCACGATGGAAATATTACTTTATTGGGAACTATGTTCTTAACGGTGTTCTACCACCTCGACGGGGGACATTGTAATGGCAGATTTCAAAGCAAAAGAGATTTTATTAAACGCCTTTGACATGAACTGTGTTGGACATATCAATCATGGCTTATGGACACATCCACGTGATGAATCACACCGCTTTAATGAACTGAGCTATTGGACAGAACAAGCTAAAACCTTAGAAAGTGGTTTATTTGACGGCTTGTTTATAGCCGATATTACAGGTGTGTATGACGTCTATCAAAATGGTATTGATCTGACTTTAAAAGAGTCCATTCAACTTCCAAGCCATGATCCATCTACACTCGTTTCAGCAATGGCGGCAGTCACTGAAAACCTGAGTTTTGGGGTCACTGTGAACTTAAGCTATGAGCATCCATATCAATTTGCACGCCGCTTTGCGAGTCTCGACCATTTAACTCAAGGTCGTATTGGCTGGAATATCGTGACGGGTTATTTAGATAGTGCCGAACGCTTGATTGGTCAAAAAGGTTTAAAAGACCACGATGCCCGCTATGAACAAGCCGAAGAGTTTTTAGAACTCTGCTACAAATATTGGGAAGGTTCATGGGAAAACGACGCCGTTAAAAAAGATAAAGCACGACGTGTTTTTACAGACCCGTCTAAAGTTCACACCATTTATCATCACGGCAAATATTACCAAAGCGAAGGTGTGTTTCAGGTGTCTCCTTCTGTACAACGCACTCCAACACTGTTCCAAGCAGGTGCTTCACCCAAAGGTATGCAGTTTGCGACGCGTCATGCTGAGTGTGTATTTATTGGCGGCGACAAACCCGAAAAAATACGCGAACAAGTGAAAAAGATTCGTGCGCTTGCAGAACAGCAAGGCCGTTCAGCGGATGACATTAAAGTCTTTGTTGGTATAACGGTTGTTGTTGCCGAAACACATGATTTGGCTGTACAAAAACTTAATGAATATCGTCAATATGCAAGTCCTGAAGCTGGCTTAGCGCATTATGCGAGTTCAACTGGCATCGACTTAAGTAAATTTGCCGACGATGAAGCAATTCCTTACCAAAAAAGTAACAGTATTGTTTCGATTACCGAAAAATTTAAAGAGCAACAAATCACGAAAAATGACTTAAAAGCTCAGCATGTTTTGGGTGGTCGTTATCCACTCATTGTCGGTAGTGGCGAAGAAGTTTCTGAATACCTAATTCATCTTTTAGATGAAACAGATATTGATGGCTTTAATTTGACACGTACTGTTGCACCTGAGTCTCACCACGACTTTATTCGCTTGGTCATTCCTGAGCTACAACAACGTGGTCGCTATAAAACTGCATATAAAGCGGGTTCATTACGGAACAAAATTTTTAATCGGGGTGACCAATTACCAGAACAACACCCTGTTCAAGCGTTCCGATGTAATCCCTATAACAACAGCAAAAACTTAACAACAATTGAAGAAATAACCGCCTAAATTTGGAGATAGACATGGCTCAAACAGCCTCAAAAAAATGGCTAGGCATAGGCTTAGTCGTTGTAGTCCTTATTATTGCTTTATTCTTTTGGAATAAACATCGTCAAAGTGGCTCAAATGAACTTGTGATTGGGATTAGTCCTCCATTTGCAAAAACTTTACAAGCTGCTGCCGATGAAGCAAAGAAACAGGGTTTAAATGTAAAACTAGTCGAATTTTCTGACTGGAATACACCAAACATTACTTTAAATCATGGGGATATTGATGCGAACTTTTTCCAGCACCAACCTTTCTTAGACAATGCAATTAAAGAAACAGGCTTTAAATTAAAGGCATTTGCAGTGGGTGCAGCATCACATGTGGGACTTTATTCAAAGAAGTACAAAAGCTTAGATGAATTGCCACAAAACGCACGCGTAGTCATTCCAAATGATCCAGTAAACCAAGGTCGTGCCCTGCTACTTTTACAGCAAGCTAAATTAATTACGCTTAAAGATTCAAACAATCATTTATCTGCACTTAAAGATGTAGTTTCAAACCCTAAAAATTTGCAATTCATAGAGGTTGAAGGACCACAAACTGCTCGTGCAATTGATGATGTTGACTTGGCTTTTGGCTATCCACATTACCTACGCTTAGCAAAAACTGCTGACCCTGAAAGTGCGCTTTTACTTGATGACAATACCAATAAACGTTATGCAATTTTGTTTGTAGTGCGTGATGACTACCAAGATAAGGGCGACAAATTAAAGAAATTTGTTGAGATCTATCAAAATTCGCCAAAAGTTAAAGCTGTGTTAGATGCTGAGATTGGGCCAACACTTTGGTTCCCTGGCTGGAAGTAATAACGGAAAGATTATGGCGATTCAGTTCAAACAGCATAAACCTTGGTTACTCGGAATTACGATTTTAATTGTAGTTCTGGGCCTCGTAGGTTACCGTTATATTAAAAATAAACAAGCCGATGATGTTTTAACGATCGGGATTAGCCCGCCTTATGCTGAGCTATTACAAAGCGTTGCCAATGAAGTAGAAAAGCAAGGTGTTCATGTCAAACTCGTTGAATTTTCTGATTGGCGAGCACCCAATGTTGCCGTACAAAACGGTGATATTGATGCAAACTTTTTCCAGCAAAGCGTATTTCTACGTAATGCTGTTAAAGAAACGGGTTATGACTTACACGCATTTGGTGTGGGCTCAGGAAGCCATGTCGGTTTATATTCGAAAAAATATAAATCACTTGAAGACTTACCTTCAAATGCCCGGGTGGCTATTCCAAACGATCCGGTCAATTTAGCTCGTGCTTTAATTTTATTGCATCGTGCAGGCTTAATTCAGCTTAAAGACATTAATAATGAGCTTTCAACCACTCAAGACATTATTGCTAATCCGAAACAGCTGAGTTTCGTTGAGATTGAAGGACCACAGACAGCACATGCATATAATGATGTCGATTTAATTTTCGGCTTCCCTCACTACTTAAAAATGGCAAAGGTAACCGATCCACATAGCGCATTATTTTTAGATCCAATCGATAAAAAATATGCAATTTTGTTTGTGACCCGTCGCGATTACCAAGATAAAAACCAAAAACTTGCAACCTTTGTTAAAGCATTCCAGAACTCAAAACAAGCACAAGATATTCTGGATAAAGACTTTGGCCAAGGTATGTGGTTTCAAGGCTGGAAATAAGGAGAATGACGATGGTGAGTTTTGGATCACAAGTTGATTTTTCTCTACCCCATATCAAAATTCGTGGTTTAAATAAGTTTTACCAATCGCAGGGTCAAAAACTGCATGCTTTAAAAGAGATTAACCTTGATATTCCTCAAGGTAAGATTTTAGGCATTATTGGTAAAAGTGGTGCTGGAAAATCTTCCTTACTCCGCACTTTAAATGGCTTAGAACAAGTAAATACTGGCAGCATTCATATCCATCAACAAAACATTGCTGAATTGAGCCATTCCGAGCTTATTCAAACCCGTCAAAGAATTGGAATGATTTTTCAACATTTCAATTTAATGTCCGCAAAAACGGTTTGGGAAAATGTGGCATTGCCCTTAAAAGTTTCCAATTACAATAAAGCAGATATCGATGAGCGTGTAAATGAAGTTCTGGCACTCGTAGGCCTTGCAGATAAATCTAACTATTATCCATCACAACTTTCAGGCGGACAAAAGCAACGTGTCGGTATTGCACGCGCACTTGTTCACCATCCTGAAATTTTACTGTGTGATGAAGCCACCTCGGCACTTGACCCTGAAAGTACCGCCACTATTTTGGCTTTACTTAAAAAGATTAATCAGGAGCTGGGTCTTACTATTGTATTAATTACTCACGAAATGCAGGTTATTCGAGAAATTTGTGATCAAGTGGTGGTGATTGATCAAGGTGAGATAGTAGAGGCTGGACAAGTTTGGTCTGTATTTTCACGACCAGAACAACAAATTACTCAAGAATTGTTAAACCTTGAGCAAATTACCCTGCCTTTTAAAATCAGTCCTCTACCCGATGAAGATTCGACTCATATTATTGTAAAACTGAAATATGAGGCTGAAGCACATCAGGTTCCCGATATTCAAGAATTACTTGCCAAATTTAAAGCACCTGTCAATTTATATCAAAGTCAGGTCGATACCATTCAAGGGCATATTATTGGTTCACTTTTAGTCGGTATTCCTAACGTAGAAATTGATATTTCATCTATACGACAAGATGCATTAACTGCAATTGCACAATTTGAGGTACTTGGCTATGCACGACCAGCTCATTGATTTATTAATTACTGGAACTGTAGATACCTTACTCATGGTAGGTGCATCTGCGTTTATTGCTTTTTTAATTGGCTTACCCATTGCTGTTGTTTTAGTCAGTACTTCTGAGCACGGCATTCATCCGTCACAAAAGATTAATCAAGCTTTAGGTTGGGTCATCAACATTACTCGCTCTGTACCCTTTCTTATTTTAATGGTTGCGCTTATTCCGCTTACTCGCTGGATTGTGGGTACAAGTTATGGGGTTTGGGCAGCCGTTGTTCCATTGACGATTGCGGCAATTCCCTTCTTTGCTCGTATTGCGGAAGTCAGCTTACGCGAAGTCGATCAAGGCTTAATTGAAGCTGCACAAGCCATGGGTTGCAACCGTAAACAAATTATTTGGCATGTGCTTTTACCAGAGGCTTTGCCGGGTATTGTGGCAGGCTTTACCGTGACTATTGTGACTATGATTAACTCCTCTGCGATTGCTGGTGCTATTGGTGCAGGTGGTCTAGGAGACATTGCTTATCGTTATGGCTATCAACGTTTTGATATGCAAATTATGTTGGCTGTAATTTTTGTGCTCATTGTTTTAGTCATGTTAGTACAAGCGACTGGCGATGCATTAGCCCAGCAACTTGATAAACGTAAAGTTTAAAAGCAATACAACCCCGCTCTAGCCATGACTTTGTCATGGCTTTCATGTAAAATCAGCGACAATTTTTAATTTACACATTTGTGAGTGGTTTTCATGGGTTTTAATTGCGGTATTGTTGGTCTGCCAAACGTAGGGAAATCTACCCTTTTCAATGCATTAACGAAAGCAGCGATTGCAGCGGAAAACTTCCCTTTCTGTACCATTGAACCAAACACAGGTATTGTTCCTGTACCAGATCCACGTTTAGACAAACTTGCTGCGATTGTTAAACCACAGCGTATTTTGCCTACCACAATGGAATTTGTGGACATTGCAGGTCTTGTTGCTGGTGCATCAAAAGGTGAAGGCTTAGGTAACCAATTCCTTGCTAACATCCGTGAAACGGATGCAATCGCTCATGTTGTACGTTGTTTCGAAGACGAAAACGTAATTCACGTAAATGGTAAAATTGATCCATTAGACGACATCGCAACTATTAATACTGAACTTGCGCTTGCCGATCTTGAAACTGTTGCTAAAGCAATTTTACGTTTAACTAAAGTTGCTAAAGGCGGTGACAAAGAAGCTGTAGCAACTAAAGTAGTTTTAGAAAAAATCCAACCGTTACTTGACGAAGGTAAACCAGCTCGTGCAGCTGATTTGTCTGATGACGAACGTAAATTAGTTCGTGGTTTTGGTTTAATGACTTTAAAACCAACGATGTATATTGCAAACGTTGCAGAAGACGGTTTTGAAAACAACCCACACTTAGAAGCAGTTAAAAAACTTGCAAGCGAAGAAAACGCAATTGTTGTTCCTCTTTGCAACCAAATCGAAGCTGAAATTTCATTATTAGAAGATGAAGATCGTGCTGAGTTTTTAGAAGCGATGGGCATGGAAGAACCAGGTTTAAATGTGGTTATTCGTGCAGGTTATGCGCTTTTAGGTTTACAGACTTATTTCACTGCTGGTGTACAAGAAGTTCGTGCATGGACAGTAAAAGTTGGCGCAACCGCTCCTCAAGCAGCTGGTGTGATTCATACCGACTTCGAAAAAGGCTTCATCCGTGCTGAAGTTGTTGCATATGATGACTTCGTACAATACAACGGTGAAAACGGCGCTAAAGAAGCTGGTAAATGGCGTTTAGAAGGTAAAACTTACGTTGTTCAAGACGGCGATGTAATGCACTTCCGTTTTAACGTTTAAGTTAAAGCTAAAAAAGCCCCAATATGTTGGGGCTTTTTTTATATTTAATGACTTAAATCCATCGTCTCTCGTTTACTACGCGCCTCTTGTAAAATACGCTCATGCAGTGACTTTCTAAAACCTAGCATAAAAATAAATTCTGCCAATACAAATAATGGTCCTATCGCAAGTCCTATCACATCATCAACAAAAGCAGGTTTTTTCTTTTCAAAATAATGTCCCACAAACTGAAAGACCCAACCCACCACAAAGAAACCAATACTTGCTGCCAACCATTCTCCAAAAGATAACTGTGCAATTTGGCTCGCCAGTGGATACAAAGCAGCTAAAAGAACGAGCATGAGTAAGCCAAATACTTTATCTAGCAATAAATAATAGATCGTACTAGCTGTAATCAGGACTATGGCTAAAGTCAGTTTAAAATTACCGATATCGATGCCTGCTCTTGCGGTTAAACACAAAATTGAAAACACGATGAGCGGAATACCGATAAAATGCGTCAAAATATTTTTATGATTTAAGTGGTAAGCCGCATATTTGCTAAGCTCTTGCTCCAGATTTGACATGAGTTATTCCCTATTCACTTACATATAGTCATACTGTACATATAAGGAAAACGTAAAGTTGTCAGCTATTTGACAAATGTAATGAATTTTTTCATGGATGACCGAATATTGGACCTAATTTATATTAATCGACTAAAAGAAAACACATGGTTTAGTGTGCTTCCGGAAACATTCCAAAATTTTATTCTAGAACATGGCAAACAAATCACCTTTGAGAAAAATAGCTATGTTTTCCATGCTCAAGATCTATTTGATGGCATCTATACCGTACTTGAAGGCTCGATTAGCTTGGGTTATGTCGATGTAAATGGTAATGAAGCTCTTTCTGCTATTGCTGAGCCAATCATGTGGTTTGGTGAAATATCATTGATTGATCATGAACCGCGCTCACACGATGCGATTGCATTGAAAAAAAGCACAGTTCTACATATTCCTGCAAAACCATTAAATGATCTACTCAAGGAAAATCCATATTATTGGTACTATTTTGCACGTTTAACGAGCCAAAAACTTAGATACGTTTTCTTAGAACAGATTGCTATCCAAACACGTAGTATTTCTCAAAGGCTGGCTCAGCGTCTTCTATTCATTTTAGAAGGATATGGGAATCATATTCTTATTCAAGATCATCACATCCATATTTCTCAAGAACAGTTGGCAAATATGCTGACCACATCTAGACAGACGATCAATCATGAACTGAGCCTGCTCGAAAAACAGAAAATCATTAAAATTGCTTTTAGAAAAATTGAGATTTTAGATATTGAAAAATTGAAAGTAGTTGCTAAAGCACAATCCTAATTTTTTAAAAGCGGCTAAATAATAAAAACTTAAAATTAAATTAAAAAATTAGATAACACTGCAAATCAAAACATTGTTCAAACTCTATTTCCACAAAATAAATGTGTTAAAGCAGATATTTTCACCCTACACTCAAGCTGAGCAATAATACTCAACAAGGCGCTGATTAACATGAAAAAATTATCAACAATTCTTACAGCAGGCGTATTGGCTATGTTAAGTGTTTCGGCATTTGCATGTCCAAAAGGGACTCAACTACAAGGCGGTACAGGACCAAATCACAAAGGTGGAAAATGTGTAGCGGTACATGGAAAAGCTACCGCTCAAAAAGCCAAGAAAGAGGTAACTAAAACTAAACAGGATGTTAAAAAAGACTTAAGCACTCAAAAACATGATGCAATGACCAGCGCGACTCATGCTCAACATGAATCACAGCAAATGACTCATCAAATGAAACAAGATGCTGTGAAGACTGCAAACACCGCTAAAGCTGCCACAAAACCGTAATTCACATTCACTCATTATCGTTTAAAAGCAAAAAAAGCGAGATTGATCATCTCGCTTTTTTTAGATTCATTAGTTTTATTTTGGCGACGTATTTCCAAGATTTGGTGTATCGATCGCATCCTTACATTGAGCCTTATCTCGCTCATAGTCCGCTTGTTTTTGGGCAACTGAACTATTGTTTTCTAGTGTTTCGCGTGCCCATATATCTAAACTTGTCAGAGCCTTACGGCAGAGTGCATATTTCCCTTCTGTCACTGAATCCGTCATTTTTACATTAATGCGCCAGTCTGTACTCAATTGACGTAAAGGTTTACGAACTTTGTCATCAATTTGGCTGAGTTGTTTTTCATAAACTAAATGCTCAACCGTGTTAATTAATGCCCATGCTTTTTGAGCATAAACAGTTGCATCATTGGTTAGTTTCGGTGCTGGCTTAATTTCTACTTTTTTTTCTGCACCTTGATTACCATTATCACAGCCCTGCAATGTAAAAATACCTGCACTCATCATGGCGATATAAACTAAACGAATCTTTGCCTTGAACATATCAAACTGCCGATTAAACATTTCGGCACTATGCTATTAAATTCGGCTACAATACTCAATCTTTCAAGTATTTTTATCATTTGGTTTATTGCCAAGGTGTATTGTGTCCGAACAACAATTGATGCCTGCCCAAACAGCAACTTTTTGGCAAGGCGCCAAAGATAGCCAAGCTATCGTACTCACCTATTTACCCGTTTCTTTTGCCTTTGGCGTTTCTGCATCGCAGTTTGGTTTTACACCATGGGAAGCTTTTTTTCTATCTTGTTCAATGTATGCTGGCGCTAGCCAATTTTTGGTTGTCGCTCTTTTGGCTAGCGGTTCATCCATCTGGCTAACAGCATTAACAGTTATAGCACTAGATATTCGCCATGTCCTTTATGGACCTGCTCTATACAACCTGATTCCAAACAAATTAAATCTTAAGAAAACTGCAGTATGGGCTTGGGGCTTAACGGATGAAGTTTTTGCCAGTGGAATGATCCAACTTTCACAGCGCAAACAACAATGGTCCGAGTCTTGGATGCTTGGCCTAAGTCTATTTAGTTGGATGGCTTGGGCAAGTGGCTCTTTGTTAGGTGGATTATTTGCCGATCAAGTTGCTCATTTACCAAAGTTTTTACAAGCAGCTTTAGACTTCTTATTACCTGCTTTATTTTTAAGTTTTTTATTAGCCGCATTTGAACGAAAGCACAGCCTTGTTGTTGCTGTATCTTTAGTAGTTTCAGCTTTGGCATGTTATTGGATTAACTTATCAGCGGCTATCTTTATTGGTATTTTTTCAGGCATTTTAGCTGGTCTATTTAAACATTATGTGCTGAAACAGCATGATGAGGTTGAGGCTTAATATGAACCTAGAAATTATTTTGGTCGGCATTATTGTAGGCATAGCCAATTTTGCTTCACGCTTTGGACCTTTTTTTGTAATACAAAAACTACAGGGCAACCAACAAAGACGCGGCTCAATCTGGATCAAAATTGCCTTAGGAAGTATTGGAATATCTGCAATTAGTGCCATGCTTGTAGTTGCTACCCTTCCACCTCTCCTTGAAACTCCCAATAAGAGTTTCGCAATGCTTATCGGTTTTTTAGTTTTAGCAGGTCTTTATTTTAAATTTAAGAAAATCGTACCGGCAACTTTAACTGCCGCAATTGTTTATGGTCTGATCTATACTTATTTACCTTTATAAATAGATAAACTGATCTTCCTTATATAAAATAAAATCTGGCCAGAGGCGTTTAAGATTGAAACTCCTGGCTTGGAAAATTTAATTTTTGAATTGATTAAAAAGATAACCTTAGCTACTTATATAGAGATAAAAATGTCACAAGTTAAAATTTATGCAAATGAACAAACCATTATGCAATACCGAGAATTACTTTCTCATGCAATCCATCAAGCGCTTATTGAAGAATTGAAATATCCTGTTGAGAAGAAGTTTCAACGTTTTATTAGCCTTAAACCAGGAAATTTCATTTATCCTTCTGACAGGAGCCAGCATTACATTATTATTGAACTTTCAATGTTTGCAGGCCGCAGCCCAGCCACTAAAAAGCAGCTTATTCAAACCTTATTTCGTAATATTCAAGAACAATGTAGAATTTCTCCACAAGACATTGAAATTACTATTTTTGAAACACCTAAAGAAAATTGGGGCATCCGTGGTAAAAATGCGGATGAATTGCTTTTAAACTATCAGGTTAACATCTAAAAACCACTTTTTTAATTGTCCGACAAAATTA
The DNA here is from genome assembly GCF_001541635.1 of Acinetobacter sp. LMB-5. NCBI lineage: Bacteria > Pseudomonadati > Pseudomonadota > Gammaproteobacteria > Moraxellales > Moraxellaceae > Acinetobacter > Acinetobacter sp. LMB-5. Next base: position 360,833 of record NZ_LRDR01000006.1, read on the forward strand.
CTTTTTTTATGCATGATAAGGCTTAACTCCACCATAAGTTCTGCTATGCTTAAAAAAATAATTTTGTCAGGATGATTCGCATGAGCGTGACACTCGGTACCCCACTTCAATCTTCTGCATTTAAAGTTTTATTGTTAGGTTCAGGAGAGCTTGGCAAAGAAGTTGTAATTTCCTTACAACGCCTTGGTGTAGAAGTACATGCAGCCGACCGTTATGATCACGCACCAGCAATGCAAGTTGCACATTTTTCTTATGTATTAAACATGGCAGATCCTGCCCAATTAAAACAACTCATCGAGAAAATTAAACCAAATTTAATTGTTCCAGAAATTGAAGCAATTGCGACAGAAGTTTTACTTGAGATTGAAGCGAGCAAAGTAGCAACTGTCATCCCTTCTGCTAAAGCTGTAAACCTGACTATGAACCGTGAAGGCATCCGCCGTCTTGCGGCTGAAGAACTTGGCCTACCTACTTCTGCTTATCGTTTTGCTGATACGCTCGAAAGCTTCCGCGCCGCTTGCGATGACATTGGTTATCCAAACTTTGTAAAACCAGTCATGTCATCTTCAGGTAAAGGTCAGTCTCGTGTAAAAAGTTTCGATGAAGTCGATGCAGCTTGGGAATATGCGATGCAAGGTGGCCGTGTTAACCAAGGCACGGTTATTATTGAATCTCAAATTGATTTTGATTTTGAAATTACATTACTTACCGTTCGCGCTAAAAACCCTGAAACTGGTGAAATCGAAACTCATTACTGTGACCCAATTGGTCACCGCCAAGATGCCGGGGATTATGTAGAAAGCTGGCAACCTCAACCAATGACGGCGGCGGCACTCGAAGAAGCAAAACGTATTGCAAATAAAGTGACAACTGCACTTGGTGGCTGTGGTATTTTTGGTGTAGAACTGTTTATTAAAGGCGACAAGGTTTGGTTTAGTGAAGTCTCACCTCGCCCACACGATACAGGACTCGTAACTTTAGCATCTCAGTTTCAAAGTGAATTTGAACTGCATGCACGTGCAATTTTAGGTTTACCTGTAAACACAGCACGCCACAGTGTTGCAGCAAGTGCAGTAATTTATGCTGGAGTTGATGCCAGCAATTTAAGTTATAGTAATCTCAATGTAGCTTTAACACACCCAGACACCGATTTACGCCTGTTTGGCAAACCAGAAGGTTTCAAACGTCGTCGTATGGGTGTAGCAACCGCTCGTGCTGAAAATACTGATCTTGCTCGTACTTTAGCGAAAGAAACCGCTGATCAAGTAAGCGTTCAAACAAACTCTTAATTTTTACTTATTGGTAGACCCATTTTCATGATCAATATATCGCCATTGTTGAACTATGTCTCAAGTCATCATGATATTAAAGCCATTAATCAGTGGCGAACGGATGTAGAAAAGCAGTTGCAAGATTCATATGAAAATGGGCAATCTATTCGTGAAATCATTAAAGCCCGTTCAGATTTAGTAGATGAAGCACTGATCTTTTTATGGAAACATGCTGAACTCGATCAGACAGAACTGGGCCTTTTTGCTGTAGGCGGTTATGGGCGCCGTGAAATGTTGCCCTATTCCGATGTCGATATCATGATCCTATCGGAGCATGAAATTAACGAAGAAAACGAAAAACGTATCTCTACATTTATTTCTTCTTTATGGGACGTGGGGAATTTCAAACCCGGCATTAGTGTTCGCACGATTCAAAGCTGTGTTGAACAGGCTGCTACAGATTTAACCGTTGCAACAACTTTAATTGAAGCGCGATTAATTACGGGTAATAGTCAGCTTGCGAAATGGCCTCGCCGTATTGTTTCACAGACATGGACAGATAAAACATTTTATGACGCAAAAATGGCAGAGCAAGCCAAGCGTTATCACCAACACAACAATACTGAAAGTAATTTAGAACCCGACATTAAAAATGCACCGGGCGGTATCCGTGACATTAACCAAATTGGCTGGATTGCCAAACGCCACTTCCGCGTAAACCGTATTTACGACTTAGTGCATTTAGGTTTCATTTCAGAGTTTGAATTAGCAGTTTTAGAAGAAGCTGAAAGTTTTCTTTGGGAAATTCGACATCATTTACACCGTTTAGCTAAACGTGATGAAAACCGTTTACTCTTTGACCATCAAAGGGAAATTGCCGCTAAATTTGGTTATGTTCGTCAAGAAGGCCAACCTGTAAATTATGGTGTTGAGCAATTCATGAAACGCTACTACCGTACGGCGCAGCAAGTTTCAACACTCAATGAAATGTTGCTTGCGTATTTTAGCGAGTCAGTGATTACTCCTCGACTGCCCAACTATGAACGCAAAATTGAAGTTGTTAACGATCACTTTAAAATTGTTGATAATAAACTTGCCGTACAGCATCATAAAATATTCGCAGAACATCCAAGCGCAATTTTAGAGCTGTTCTATATTTTAGCCAATCGACCAGATATTGAAGGCATTCGCGCTCGTACTTTACGCTTACTTATTCTTGCGGCGAAACGAATCAACCAAAGTTATCGCGATAATCCAGAGCATCAAGCACTGTTTATGTCGATTATTCGCTCACCATATCGTTTATACGATACCTTGGTTGCGATGAAACGATATGGTGTTTTAGGAAACTATATTCCTGCTTTTGGCCAAATTATGGGCCTTATGCAATATGACTTGTTCCATATCTATACGGTCGATGCTCACACATTATTATTGCTGCGTAATTTAAATCGTTTTAGAGAACCAGAATTTGCCAAAGAATTCCCTGTAGTAAGTTCAGTTTTCCAACGTCTTGCCCGTCAAGATATTGTCTTTATTGCTGCTTTATTCCATGACATCGCAAAAGGACGCGGTGGCGATCATAGCGAACTTGGCGCAGAAGACGCAATTGAGTTTGGCCGTGCACATGGCTTTACAGAGCGTGAATGTAAATTAATTGCATGGCTTATTCAAAACCATTTGCTCATGTCCTTGACCGCTCAGAAAAAAGATATTTCTGATCCTGATGTCGTGAAAGATTTTGCAGAAAAACTGGGCGATATGGAGCATCTTGATTATCTATATACCTTAACGGTTGCCGATATTAACGCGACAAATCCAAAACTATGGAACACATGGCGCGCTTCTCTCATGCGTCAGCTTTATACGCATGCTCGTGATGTAATCCGTACAGGTTTAGGCCGTCCTGTTGACTACCAAATGCTGATTGAAGACACCAAGTTTGCAGCAAGTGAATTGCTGGTAAATAACTTCGCATTGGCAGATGTCGAAAAAGTATGGCAAGAACTAGGTGATGAATACTTCATTAAAGAATCGGCGGATGAAATTGCGTGGCATACACAAGCAATTTTAAAACATGGTGATAATCCAGAGCCATTAGTCCTCTTGCGTGCTCACCGTAAAGCAGCTCAAGATGCGGTGCAAATCTTTATTTATACGCGCGATCAACCTAACCTATTTGCCACCACCGTTGCCGTTTTAGACCGAATGAACTTAGACGTTCAGGACGCAAAAATTATCACGGCAAGTACAGCATTTAGCTTAGACACTTATGTGGTACTGGATCGTTTCGGGACATTGCTTACCGACCCAGAACGTGAAGAAACTGTTAAAAATGCATTAGTGAAAGCCCTTAGTCAACCAGACCAATATCCGGGACTCATGCAACGTCGTATTCCACGTCAATTACGTCACTTCGATATTGAAAATACAGTCGATGTAACATTAAATGAAGCCTTACAGCAAAATATGGTCGAAATTTCAACACTCGATCACCCCGGCCTACTTGCACGTGTGGGTGGTTTATTTATGATGCAAGGTTTAGACATCCATTCAGCGCGAATCGCAACTTTAGGTGAACGTGCCGAAGATATTTTCTTTGTCACCAAAAAAGATGGAAAACCGCTGAATAACGAAGAGGTCAAACTCTTCTCGGAAAAACTGAAAGCTGCATTAGATGAAGCATCTAATCAAATTTGTCAGCACTGAAACTCAACTACTTGGTAACTGTTTAATGAACTCTAGCTTGTCGTTATTACACCCGTATCCATTTGAAAAGTTAAACCAACTTTTTAAGGATACTACTCCTGCTAACCTTCCCTTGATTCCTCTATCAATTGGCGAACCTAAGCATCCAGCACCAGAGTTTGTTAAACAGGCTATTATTGATAACTTTAACCATTTATCAACTTATCCAAACAGTAAAGGCTTACCAGAGCTTCGCCAAAGCATTGCAGATTGGTTAACTAAGCGCTTTAAACTTAACAGCATTAGTGCTGAAAACCACATCTTGCCTGTCTCTGGTACACGTGAAGGCATTTTCTCTTTTGTACAGGCATTAATTAATCGTGAAGATGCACCTTATGTGGTGATGCCGAACCCGTTTTATCAAATTTATGAAGGTGCGGCTTTACTTGCAGGTGCAAAGCCATACTTCATTAATTGCACGGAAGAAAATGGCTATTTAGGTGATTTTGATGCAGTACCAGCAGAAGTTTGGGAAAAGACAGCCCTACTTTTTGTATGTACACCGGGTAACCCAACAGGTACTGTGCTTTCCAAAGAACAATTTAAAAAGCTAATTGCCTTATCTGATCAATATAATTTCGTTATTGCTTCTGATGAATGCTATTCAGAGCTTTGGTTTGACCAAGCACCTACTGGTCTATTAGAAGTTTGTGCTGAGCTTGGACGTGATGACTACAAAAACTGTATCGTATTTCATTCACTTTCAAAGCGTTCAAACTTACCGGGTTTGCGCTCAGGTTTTGTAGCGGGTGATGCCGATCTGTTAAAGCCATATTTGCAATACCGCACCTATCACGGCGCTGCAATGCCAGTACAACACCAGCTTGCTTCAATCGCAGCGTGGAACGATGAAAACCATGTTGAAGAAAACCGTAAGCAATATCGTGCAAAGTTTGACTTATTCCAATCTGAGCTAGGTCATTTACTGCCATTACAAAAACCTGATGCCGGTTTTTATTACTGGTTAAAAGTCGATAATGATGAAACTTTTGCCAAGATGCTGATGGAAAAAGCACACATTAAAGTTTTACCGGGTCGTTATCTATCTCGTGATACCGAACAAGGTAACCCTGGTGCCAATCATGTGCGTATGGCTTTAGTAGCAGATTTGGCACAATGTGAAGAAGTTGTTAAACGTTTAAAAGCGATTCTTTAAACCCAGCAAAATTGCATAGCCTTCATTTTGTTTAGAAGGCTATGCGATCTGCTTTAACTATAGGCAACCAATAACACTGCGAAAAAAATGAAAGCCAGACTGGAGCAATAATATATTCCTCTAGCAGAGCGTTTAATCTGTGCTAATACACGCTCTTGACGCAATAAACGAACTAATAATAAATTCCACCCGAAAACCACTCCTGTCATCCATATACTCATTAGTAATTTTTGAAATAAGCTAAATTCCTGTTGAATAAGTAGCATTAAGCTACTATAAAACATAATATTTTTAGGATTAAGAAGACTGGATTGCAAACCCAGAGCTAAGCTTTTAACTTTACTATTATAACTAGACTCTTGTTCAACCAAACTATTTTCAGCAACAGTAATATTTAAGTTTGTTCCTTGAGTGGCTCTAAAACAAAGAAAACTCAAATAAACTAAATATCCAGCCCCCAGCCATTTAAGTACTAAAAGAATCGTTGTGCTTAAATTGCCAAGCACCATAAATCCAAATATACACACCATTAAGATAACAGCATTACCCAAAGTAATTCCCAGAATAACGCCATAGGTATAACGCGCTCCTTTTTGCAAAAGACTGGTCAAAATAAGAAAAAAATCTGGACCTGGAGATAGTAGTGCTAAAAAGTGAGTAAAGGCGATAACCAAAAAAACTTCCATAACGATTTCATCTTTAAAATTGTATGGAGTAGCTTAAAAATAGAGAAAAATAATTTCTTGTAAATTATTGCGCGGCTGCAAGTTGAAACTGTCGAGGAGTAATTCCCGTATGTGCTTTAAAAGCTTTATGAAAATGGCTTTGATCACTAAAGCCTAAATTGACAGCTAGCTCTGCGAGTGAAATCCCTTGCTTTAATTGAGCTCTGGCTTGATTAATCTTTAAATTAATTTGAAATGCATGTGGAGTTAAACCAACATTGGCCTTGAATAAACGAATGATTGCATATCGACTAAGACCAACCTGCTCTGCAAGCTCTTCAAGAGAAATAAATCGTTCTGACGATTTAATAATATGAATTAAGTCCAAAAAATCTTCATACAAATATTCAGTTTTTTGTATTTCTTCTAATACGAAATGAGGGAGTAACAGCTGGGTAAGGCAATAGATCAGCGACTGTTCTTTTTCAATAATTAATTTTTCAGGATCAAATAAAGTTTCATTCATATCAGAAAAAGCCTGATATAAAGTTTCTTCTTTTATTATCAGAGGCCTATGCTGTGGCAAATGCAAATTCAGGCCTTGCTCTCGAAATTCTGAATAAAGCTGATTTAACCACCTTATATCCAAATGTAGCATTTGGTAGCTCCAAGCCTGATCCAGCAAAGGGTTACATGAATGCTCAATATGTGCGGGTACGACAACCAAAGTACCAGCATCAATCTTTTGGGGCGTACCAAATGAACTTTGAAAAACGCTATTCCCCTCGTCTATAGCCCCGATAGAAAACGTTGGATGACTATGAGACTTATAACAGGTTCGGCTAAAACAGGATCTTCTGGTTTCAACATACGGCATTCGCCCATCTTGCCAAAACTCAAAAGCCTGAGGAATAGCGTTCATTTAAACGATTAACTCGCTAATGCTTTTTCAATATCAGCTTCTAAAGCTTCTGGCTTAGTCGTAGGTGCATAGCGATTTAAAACAGCACCATCTTTACCTACCAAGAATTTGGTAAAGTTCCATTTAATGCTACTACTACCTAAAATACCTTTAGCTTCACGTGTTAAATATCTAAAAATCACATGGGCTTCTGGGCCTTTTACATCAACTTTAGCAAACATGGGAAATTTCACCCCATAGTTACGCTGACAGAAGCTACCAATTTCTTTATTGCTTCCTGGATCTTGCCCACCAAACTGGTTGCAGGGAAAACCTAAAACTTCTAATCCTTGATCTTTATATTTTTCATAAAGTTTTTCGAGGCCAGCAAATTGTGGTGTAAAACCACATTTACTGGCAGTGTTTACAATTAGTAAAACTTTACCTTTATAATCAGCTAATTGCTTAACTTCACCCTCTAACAGCTCAGCTTCAAACTGATAAATATTACTCATGGATAGGTTTCCTCATCATTTTTTTCTTCTGTTTTCAGTTGTAATGATGCCGAGTTTACACAGTAGCGCAAACCAGTCGGCTGTGGTCCATCTTCAAATACATGCCCTAAATGAGCTTCGCAATCATGACAAACTATTTCAGTTCTGACCATACCATGCGTTAAATCTTCATGTTCATCAATGACAGCACCATTGATCGGACGGAAGAAACTTGGCCAACCGCAACCGCTATCATATTTGGTATCCGATGAGAACAACTCTGCGCCGCAACAACGGCAAACATAGGTGCCATGTTGCTTAGTATTCCAGTATTGCCCCGTAAATGCAGGTTCAGTGCCCTTTTGTCGCGTAATCCGATACTCTTCTGGTGATAACTCTCTTTGCCATTCCCGGTCTGTTTTATTGACTTTTCCCATGACATACACCTTTTATTCTGAAGTAAACATTTCTGATGATCGAGTTTTATATTTACGCCATTCATCACAAAAACACTAGTCTCTGAACGTAAAATTTGTTGGAATTTAAACATATAAAGAACAAAAAGCAAAAAGTAAGCAAAATACAAAATCAAAAGTAAGCAAATTTATTACTAATCTTCTTTAAAGCAAGCAAACATAGTGCTATTCTAAGTGCGCACGGTTGTATAGGACAGAACATGTCTCAGAAAAAAAGTGTGGTTTTCCAACAACTACTACCAATTATCAAACAATATCAACAATCGGGTTTTACCCATGAAAAAATTGTTGAACTATTGAAAGATCAACATGATCTAAATTTGGTAACAGTTAAAACATTTAAAAGTTATTTATACCGATATGCAAAAGTGAATCCCGTTATGTCTAAAAATACTGCTACCATCCATTCCATGCCATCTACTCGAGAAATCAAAAAATCATCGAAGCTTGAGCATGTTTGTTATGACATCCGTGGGCCAGTTTTACGAGCCGCCAATGAAATGGAAGAGCAAGGACATAAGATTATCAAGTTGAATATTGGTAACCCAGCTCCTTTTGGATTTGAAGCACCACAAGAAATTATTAATGATGTTGCTTTAAACTTACCAAATGCAATTGGTTATGTTGACTCAAAAGGTATCTTCCCTGCTCGCAAAGCAATTTGTCAGTATTACCAGCAAAAAGGAATTCTCAATATGCATGTCAATGACGTGTATATTGGTAATGGCGTATCTGAACTCATCGTAATGGCTATGCAAGGCCTATTAGATGACGGAGACGAAATGCTGATTCCAATGCCGGACTATCCGCTTTGGACAGCAGCAGTTAATCTTTCAGGCGGCACAGCAATTCATTATAAATGTGATGAAGAAAATAGCTGGTATCCAGATATTGCTGATATCGAAAGTAAGATTACTCCGAATACACGCGGTATTGTCATCATTAACCCGAACAACCCTACGGGTTCGGTATATCCACGCCATATTCTTGAACAAATTGTAGCGATTGCAAAAAAATATGATCTAATTTTATTTGCTGATGAAATTTACGACAAAATTATTTATGACGGTATTGAACATGTTTCAGTAGCATCATTAGCGGGCGACCAGCTTTGTGTATCTTTTAATGGTTTATCAAAAGCTTATCGTATTGCAGGCTTCCGTTCAGGTTGGATGGCAATTACGGGTGATAAAAGCCGTGCTGCCGACTATATCGAAGGATTAGATATGTTAGCATCAATGCGCCTATGTGCTAACGTTCAAGCTCAATATGCGATTCAAACTGCCCTAGGCGGTTATCAATCAATTAATGACTTGATCCGTCCTGGTGGCCGTTTATATGAACAGCGTAATATTGCTTGGGAAATGCTTAATGAAATTCCAGGTGTAAGTTGTGTAAAACCAGATGGAGCAATGTACTGTTTCCCACGCCTTGACCCGAACATCTACCCAATTGAAGATGATGAAAAGTTAATGCTTGATTTGCTACGTGCAGAAAAAGTGTTATTGGTGCAAGGTACAGGCTTTAACTGGCCAACACCTGATCATTTCCGCGTGGTTTTCTTACCTGCTGAAAATGAATTACGTGAAGCAATTACCCGTCTAGGTCGTTTCTTAGCCAATCGTCGTTAAAAAAATGCATAACAAAAAAAGGCATCTCTAAATAGGTGCCTTTTTTATAATTCTATTTTTTCATTTTTATAAAAGAAGAATCTCCTAACCACATAACAACTTTACCAACATAAAATAAATTATTGTATTTAAATTATTTTTATAAATTTTATGATTCTTTCGACTTCAAGAATTAGTTAATTTTTTGATTTATATATTTTTTACCATACGTTTTAAATTACTTGATTTCCTTCAATCTACTTAACCTTTATTATGCAAAAAATGCATGGATCAATATTTTTTTGCATTTCACACTGCTTCAAAATCGAGCAACAATCCATCTCCATAACAACATCGCCATATTCGATTCGGTTAAAACAGATACAGATCTAGGAAGATAACATCGTTAGAACGACCGAACTGAACTAACAAGGAAAGCTTTCAATCATTCAAATCCCATCAAAGGATGATTGAATCAAATGGATAGAGGTTCATATGAAGCAAAAGAAATTGCTCAAGTATATTGTTGTTGCTATTTTACTTGGCATACTGACAGGTTGGATTTGTCACCACTTCTTTAATGAGGGTGAACAATTGAAGCAAATCGCTTCTTATCTCAACATACCTACAGATATCTTTTTACGCCTTATCAAAATGATTATTGCTCCATTGGTATTTGCCACTATTGTTTCAGGCATTGTATCAATGGGGAAATCGACATCAATCGGCAGTATCACCCTTAAATCAATGACTTGGTTTATTACTGCTTCATTCGTATCGCTTGCTATCGGTATGGGTCTGGCAAACTTTTTCCAACCAGGTGCAGCTTTAGATTTAGTATTACCAACTGCGCAACAATTGAGTAGCTCTTCTGCTCCAGCGACTACAGGCTTCACTCTACAATCATTTTTAAGCCATGTTTTCCCACGCAGTATTGCCGAAGCAATGGCAAATAACGATATTTTGCAAGTCCTTGTTTTCTCTATTTTCTTTGGCTCAGCCCTTGCTTTTGTAAATCAAGGCAAAGAAAAAGATTCAGTTATCATTCGTTTGACTGATGAACTCAGCAAAATCATGTTCCGTATTACTGATTACGTCATGATGTTTGCACCTGTTGCAGTATTTGCAGCAATCGCTTCAGCAATTACAGTACAAGGTTTAGGCTTGATTGTTGATTATGGCATCTTAATCGCAGAGTTCTACTTCGGTCTTTTATTACTGTGGATCATCTTATTCTCTGTAGGTGCAATCGTACTTAAAAAAGATATTTTCCGCTTAGGTAAATTAATTCGTGAACCTGTAACGCTTGCTTTTGCTACAGCTTCAAGTGAATCAGCGTATCCTAAAGTTATGGATGCACTAAATAAATTTGGCGTGCCTAAAAAAGTAACGAGCTTTGTATTACCTTTAGGTTATTCATTCAATCTTGATGGTTCAATGATGTACACCACGTTTGCAGTGCTCTTTATTGCTCAGGCCTACAATATTGATCTTAGTTTCACTCAACAAATCTTAATTTTGTTAACTCTAATGGTAACAAGTAAAGGTATTGCAGGTGTTTCTCGAGCTTCTATTGTCGTTATTTCAGCAACACTCACCATGTTCCATTTGCCTGAAGCTGGCATCCTTTTATTACTCGGTATCGATCAGTTCCTTGATATGGGCCGTACTGCAACAAACGTAGTAGGTAACAGTATTGCAACCGCAGTTGTTGCCAAGCTTGAAGGCGATAAAGTGGCAGATACTGAAGAACTACCAGAGCCAGTATTAATTAAATCAACTCAAGAACAAACGACCGCGTAAGTTTCTCTTTTCTCCCACTCTCCCAACTTAAGAGCAATTTTATATGACCTTATAAAATTGCTCTTTTTTTATTTTAAAATTGATGGCAGAAAGTCACCTATATTTTTATATTAAATAATGACTTTAAACTGCTATTAAATTTTCTTAAATCAAACCTTAAAAATAGAATAAAAATCACTCAAACAAATTTTATATTTTTGAAAATAAATACCAAGTGATTAAATTTTAATTCAATTTACAACAATTAAATTATATTAAATTAATAGAATTATTTTTTAACTTACACTGAAAAATTTAAAAATATATTAATATTAAATTATAACAATAAAAATCAATAATATAAAAATATCAAATGGCAAAAACTAGTTAAAAATGTCTATTATTTTTTAATTTTATACTGATAAAAAAATCATTTGTTTTATTTATATTAAAAAGTAAACAAATCAAGATAAATTAGAAAAACTTAATAGATTTTTTATTTTATTCATGTTATTTATTAGCGCTAAATAAAAGCAATGACTAAGCAATTGTTGATAAAACAAAATGCTATTCAAGGATGCTTCTTATTCAAACAAGTTATGAATATGTTTTACATGGTATGTATTTTGCTTAGGAAAAGCAGTCATATTCAACAAACTTTTACTTCGTCACTTCATAAGGATATTTTCGATGTTGACTAAAACTGTTAAATCTTTAGGTTTAGCGATGGGCTTATTAGCCTGCTCTCTCCCACTTTATGCAAAAAATAATGTTGTTGTAGTTGCGACTGGCGGTACTATCGCTGGTGCTGGCGCAAGCTCGGCAAATAGTGCAACTTATACTGCTGCAAAAGTTCCTGTTGATACGCTAATTAACGCAGTTCCACAAATCAAAGATTTGGCAAATGTAACTGGTATTCAAGCATTACAAATCGCTTCTGAGAGTATTACTGACAAGGAATTATTAGAAATTGCTCGTCAAGTGAATGAGCTTGTTAAAAAGCCTTCTGTTAATGGTGTCGTAATTACACACGGTACAGATACTTTAGAAGAAACAGCATTTTTCTTAAATTTGGTTGTTCATACTGATAAACCGATTGTACTTGTTGGTTCAATGCGTCCTTCAACTGCTCTTTCAGCTGATGGTCCACTTAACCTTTATAGTGCAGTTGCTTTAGCAGCTTCTGATGATGCGAAAAATAAAGGCGTTATGGTTCTTATGAACGACTCTATTTTTGCTGCACGTGATGTAACTAAAGGCATTAACATTCATACCAATGCTTTTGTTAGCCAATGGGGCGCTTTAGGTACATTGGTTGAAGGCAAGCCTTACTGGTTCAGACAATCTGTAAAACGCCATACAAATGCTTCAGAATTTAATATTGAAAATATTAAAGGCGATGCACTTCCAACTGTACAGATCGTTTATGGTTCGGACTCTATGCTTCCAGATGCATATGAAGCGTATGCAAAAGCTGGTGCTAAAGCGATCATTAATGCGGGTACTGGTAACGGTTCTGTACCAAAATATATCGTACCAACCTTACAAAATCTTCACGACAAAAACGGTATTCAAATTATCCGTTCATCACGTGTCGCACAAGGTTTCGTATTACGTGATGCAGAACAACCTGACTCTAAATATGGTTGGGTAGCAGCACATGATTTAAACCCTCAAAAAGCGCGTCTTCTTGCAGCTTTAGCTCTTACTAAGACGAATGACACGAAAGAAATTCAGCGCATGTTCTGGCAGTACTAAGTTTTTCAACCAGCCCAAACACAAAGTTTGGGTTGGTCCTATTTCTTAAAAATAAGCTCTTTTATATTAAATCTGTACAATAGATATTCAAATCATTCTTCTTAAATAATAAAATCCTTAACAGTTTGCCAAAATATTAAGCATTTCGTTTTAACTTTGCGTGCTAAACTATGCTGCAGTCGTATTAAGGATTGGTTTATGCAGTTTGTTCATCTCGGTATTTATACAGAATTTTCGATTACAGAGTCGATAGTTCGCATACCTGACTTGGTCAACGCTGCGGTTAAGGACCAAATGCCCGCGCTGGCATTAACCGATCTATCAAACCTTCATGCAGCAGTAAAATTTTATAATTCTTGTTTAAAAAAAGGAATTAAACCGCTTTTAGGTAGCACAATTCGCCTTGACGATGCTCAACATCGTGCGACTTTACTTGCAATGAGTAATGTAGGCTGGAAAAGTCTTACCGAAATCGTTTCACGCGGTTTTATTGAAGGTCAACAACTCAGTATTCCATGTGTAAAAAAAGAATGGGTACTTGAACAGCATCAAGATATTATTGTTTTACTCGGCCAACATAGTGATGTGGGTCAGATGCTTTGCTCATCTAACCCTCAAAAAGCAGCTCCGCTTTTAGAAGCATGGATCGAAAAATTTGGTAACCGTGTTTATCTGGCTTTAACACGCACCGATCGTCCCGGTGAAGAAGACTTTATTCAAGAAGCCGCTAAACTTGCTGCCCAATATAATGTCGGTGTAGTTGCGCATAATGATGTGCACTTTGTAGAAAAAGAAGATTTTGAGGCCCACGAAGCACGTGTTTGTATTGCTGATGGCTATGTATTAGCAGATGACCGTCGTCCACGCTTATATAGTCCTGAGCAACATTTTAAAACCTCCGATGAAATGATTGAGTTGTTTTCAGATATCCCAAGTGCTATCGAAAACACCTATAACATTGCAAAACGCTGTAATGTTAGCTTACAACTAGGCACCTACTTTTTACCTGACTATCCAATTCCAGATGGCTTTACCATCGACACCTACTTTGAGCATTTGTCAAAAGTAGGTCTAGAAGAACGTTTAGATTATCTCTACCCAGTCGAAAAACGTGGCGAAGACTGGCCAGAGATTCGTAAACCTTACGATGAACGAATTGATTACGAAGTCGGCATTATCCTAAAAATGGGTTTCCCTGGTTACTTCCTTATCGTCATGGACTTCATCCAGTGGGCAAAAAATAATGGCGTTCCTGTAGGACCTGGTCGTGGTTCAGGTGCGGGTTCACTCGTTGCATATAGCTTAAAAATTACTGACCTTGATCCACTTCGTTACGATCTACTTTTCGAACGTTTCTTAAACCCAGAACGTGTTTCGATGCCCGACTTTGACGTCGACTTCTGTATTGCCGGACGTGACCGCGTTATTGATTATGTTTCCCGTACTTATGGCCGTGAAGCCGTGTCGCAAATTGCAACTTTCGGTACGATGGCGGCAAAAGGTGCAATTCGTGACGTTGCCCGTGTATTGGGTAAGTCTTACGGTTTAGCTGACCGTATCTCAAAAATGGTGCCTACGAAACCACTCGGTGTGGACTTAGCCACTGCTATCGAGATGGAACCTCAGCTTAAAGATATCGTTACCAACCCATCTAACCCAGATAATGATGATGCGAGTGAAATCTGGGAAATGGCATTAAAACTAGAAGGTATCACCCGAAATACTGGTAAACATGCCGGTGGTGTTGTTATTGCACCCGGTAAGATTACCGATTTCTCGGCTGTACTTTGTGATGAAGATGGAACTAGCCGTGTTGCTCAATATGATAAAGACGATGTAGAAGCAGCTGGTCTCGTCAAATTCGACTTCTTGGGTTTACGTAACTTAACCGTTATTGAAGACGCAATTCAAAATATTAATAAAAATCGCGATAGTAATGATCCGCTCATTATTTCGCATGTTCCACTTGATGATGCTAAAGCATACTCTGTCTTTGCCGATGCAAATACAACAGCGGTATTCCAGTTTGAATCCGTCGGCATGAAACGAATGCTCAAAGAAGCACGTCCAAGTAAATTTGAAGAGATTATTGCATTCGTATCATTGTATCGTCCTGGTCCAATGGATCTTATTCCTGACTTTATTCACCGTATGCATGGTGGAGATTTTGAATATCTTCACCCACTTCTTGAAGGTGTATTAGAGCCAACTTACGGGATTATGGTTTACCAAGAACAGGTGATGCAGACAGCACAGATCTGTGCGGGTTATACGCTCGGTGGCGCGGATTTACTACGTCGTGCAATGGGTAAAAAGAAACCTGAGGAGATGGTTAAGCAACGCCAAATTTTCTTGACAGGTGCTGCAGAAAAAGGGATTGATGAAAGTACAGCCAACCATATCTTTGACTATATGGAGAAGTTCGCAGGCTATGGTTTCAACAAATCTCACGCCGCAGCTTATGCCCTCGTTGCCTACCATACTGCATGGTTAAAAGCACATTATCCTGCTGAGTTTATGGCAGCAGTAATGTCATCGGAAATGCAGAACACTGACAGTGTTGTATTTTTAATTGATGACTGCCGAAATAATGGCCTAGAAGTTTTACCACCATCAGTCAATATGTCGACTTATCATTTCCATGCGAGCGATGATAAAACTATTGTATATGGTTTAGGTGCAATTAAAGGTGTCGGCGAACAAGCGATGCAGTCAGTTATTGACTCTCGTCGACAATTTGGTCCTTATACAGATTTATTCGATTTTTGCCATCGTATTGATTTGAAGAAAATCAATAAGCGTACTCTTGAAGCTTTAATTCGTGCGGGTGCACTCGATTGCTTGGGAATTGAACGTGCAAGCTTAATGGCACAATTGCCTGAAGCTGTTCAAGCTGCTGAACAAGCGCGCAGTAACCGTGAAAGCGGTATTATGGATTTATTTGGTGAGGTTGAAGAAGTTCAGCGTAAGCCAGCTAAACCTGTTAAACCGTGGAGTGACGAGGTTCGTCTAAAAGGCGAAAAAGACACGCTTGGGTTATATTTAACGGGCCACCCAATTGATGTTTACCGCCAAGAGCTTAAGGCTTTTATTCCGGTAAAACTTAATGAAATTACGGCTACACGTCGTGGTGTTACAACAGTCTATGCGGGTTTAGTCATTGACGTCGCAAACTTTCCAAATCGCGTAGTTATTGTACTAGATGATGGTACAGCTCGTATTGAAGTAAGTTGCAACCATGAACGTTTCCAACGTTTTAAAGATATTATCCAAGTTGAGCGTGTTGTCGTCTTTGAAGGCGAAATTTATGAAAGAGAAGGCTTTGAACGTCCAATGGGCCGTTTAACCAAGGCTTTTACTTTAAATGAAATACGACAAAAACGTGCTAATAGCATTCAGATCAAATTAACAGAAGAGTTTATGCAAGCCACTTTGGCAAAAGATTTACAAAATATCATCTTGCCATTTTGCAATGTAGATATGCATCAACATATCACTCTACAGCTACAGATTGATCAACCTTATGCTCAAGCCGAGCTTCAACTTGGTCCGCAATGGAAAGTTGCTCCTCTCGATGAATTACTTGCTAAACTCAGAGATTATTTTGGTAAAGATAATATTTATATTGAATATCAAGTAAAGTCGAAAGCAGCTAAAGCAGCAGAACCTGCTCGTCCGCAAACCGTTGCTTCCCCTCCCGCGGACATGACTATGGACGATGCATTGGATTTATACCAAAGCGAAGTTTCTCAATATTCGTAATTTCTGGAAATCTTATGAGTTCGTTTGATCACAACACTGTGTCAAAACAATTAGCACAAGTGCGTATTGTCATGGTAAACACTACCTTGCCTGCCAATATTGGCAGTGCTTTACGTGCCATGAAAACAATGGGGCTAATTAAATTAGTTCTTGTTGCACCTAAAACATATCCTCATCCAGACATACAAGCGCTTGCTGCTGGTGCTCAGGATTTATTTGAACATCTTGAGATTGTCGATACTTTAGAAGATGCTATTAAAGATTGCCATTTAGTGTTTGGAACAAGTGCACGTAGCCGCACCATTCCTTGGCCTTTACTTGACGTAAGACCTGCTGCCAAAGAAGCCATTAAAGCCACCTCTCAGGGACAGCAAATTGCGATTGTTTTTGGCCGCGAAGATCGTGGTTTAACTAACGAAGAATTAGCCCTAGCAAATTATCATTTAACAATTCCTGTCAATCCTGACTATGGTGTATTAAATGTTGCGCAAGCAATTCAAGTGGTATGTTACGAGCTTCGCATGTCAGCTCTGGAACAAGAAAACGTGGATCAAGATGCAGATGAAATGCCATTAGTCCAAGGTCAAAGCATGCAATGGGATGAACCATTGGTGACTCAAAAACAAATGGAAGAGTTTTATCCTCATCTAGAGAAAATGCTAACCGAAATTGAATTTTTAGATCCAGATAATCCACGTTTGTTACCTTTACGCTTGCGTCGTTTATTTGGTCGTATACAATTAGATCGTATGGAATATCATTTACTTCGCGGTATTTTTAGTCGTGTACAAGCCCTAACCAGTGGTAAATGGAAAAAAGCATTATCTGACAAGGAGGATCAACCCAATGCTTAAACAGCTGAAAGAAGATATAAAGGCTGTATTTGCGCGAGATCCTGCTGCCCGCAATACACTCGAAGTTCTCACGACCTATCCTGGCATTCATGCGATTATGATGCATCGTGTTGCTCATGAATTATGGCAAAAAGATTGTAAAGGTGCTGCTCGCCTTCTTTCTTCATTTAGTCGTTTTGCAACAGGCATTGAAATTCACCCAGGTGCCAAAATCGGTAAACGTTTTTTTATTGATCATGGCATGGGTGTTGTGATTGGTGAAACTGCTGAAATTGGTGATGATGTTACGCTTTATCATGGTGTGACCTTAGGTGGTACAACATGGAAGACTGGCAAACGTCACCCAACTTTAGAAGATGGTGTGGTTGTTGGCGCTGGTGCAAAAATTTTAGGTCCATTTACGGTTGGTAAAGGCGCTAAAGTCGGTTCAAATGCTGTAGTGACCAAAGCAGTCCCTGCTGGTGTGACCGCTGTAGGAAACCCTGCTCGCTATATTTATAAAGATGCATCCGACAAGAATAAAGATGAAGAACGTCGCCGTGATTATGCGCAAAGTATTGGCTTTGCCCCATATGCGACAACTGCTGATCAGTCAGACCCTATTTTAGAAGGTATGCGCGTTTTACTTGATCGTATTCAGCATAATGAAACGCGTATGAATAATTTATGCCAGCGTTTATCAGAGCTAGACCCGAGCTTCAAAAAAGAAAGTCAGGATGAACAGCCTTTTAGTGATGAAGAACTGAAAATTATTGAAGAAGTTCGTCGTGAATGCGGTGCGCAAGATAAGACATCAAAAACGTAATATTCTTGATTCATAATGTAACACGCTTACCCTTGCATGTCTGTTTAGCTTTTCCTAGACTTACCTGTACCAAATCTGACTTTACTAAAATGAACGGAAGATCCTATGAATTTTAAGCCTTTGGCATATATAATCCTTGCGACCTCAAGTTTAACCGCTTGTACAATGGCACCCGTAAAAGAACAAAAAATTGAGCCTTTTGTTTTCAAGGAACCAGAGCTTACTCCTCCTTTTTATGCGCTAAACCCTTTTAACTATGATCAGCCACCAGCATTTGAAGTTGCATTAAAAGACGCTGCTGCACAGCCTGTAACCAAAATGGTCGTTAATCGTCAAGATGATCCAACCAAACAGCTTACTCTCGACGTCAATAAACTGATCGTTCCGACTGTCAATAATTCACAACGTTCAATGAAATACGCAGTTTTAGCCGGTGAAAATGAAATTGACGTGACTACTATTGATGACTTCTTACAGTTAGTGGAAGGTAAAGCACGTCACTACCCACCTCGCTTTACTGACCGTCAAGAACGTAAAGGCTTTGAAAGTAAACTTAAAGAAGTAACACAACAACTTGATACACTTGCTGCAAATCCAAATGCATCATTTGATATTTTAATTCGTGCTTTTAAAGCAAGTGTTCTTGCACGTAACCTTGATTTAGGTACTGTTCATACCACTAAATCTTTAGAATATGCTCAAAGACTTTTAAAAATTAATCCAGATGATGCGGAGACAAATTTCTGGTTCGGTTTTGGTTTATCTGAAGGTGGCGGTCAACGTGAAGCGATTCCATACTTAGACAAAGCCATTAAAGGTAATGTTCAAGAAGCATATTTAGCTGCTGCAAATAACTATATTGCAATGGAGCAAAAGAAAAACGCGATCCAGACGCTAAAGAACTATAAAGTTAAATATCCAGATGAAGCGGAAATTGCTGACCGTTTAATTCAAGAAATTGAAAAACAAGGTCGTTGGAACGTATGGCAAGTTTTAACTAACCCAGCAATGTCAGCAACTACTCCTGCTGCACCTAAAAAATAAGCTTAATTTTATAAAAAAGGGCTGTTTTGACAGCCCTTTTTTATATTTGATCATTTGAAAAATATTTTAAAATTTGTATGATCTACCTACCATTGAGCCACTATATTTTGACCATAATGTTTTCAATAAAAAGAAGCAAAACACTGTTGACGGTCATACTACTCGGTTCAATTCTGAGTGGTTGTCAGGTCGTAAATGTTAAACAGCAAGCTTTGAATGTAACGATTGCAAATGAACGTAATAGTATTCTTACCCAAGATAAACTCAGCGAAGCGAGTCTGAATGTTTTATCAATGTCTGGTCAAGAAGCTAAAGTTTGTACAGATACCCCTGAAACCTGTGTAAATCAACTCAAAAACCTTCCTCAAATTTTAGATGAACAGTTCTTATCAGCAGCAAGCGAGATGTATCTCGCAAAAGCAATGGCTTTATCAGATACATCTGACTGTAAAGTAAGTAGATTTACTAAACATAAATCTCAAGAAGAACAAAAGAATATTCTGAATAGATATGATGATTGCTTAGACCAGCAATTGAGTCTATTAGATAAAAGTATTCGCTATAGCTATGCCTATCTATTTTCAACAAAACGTAAGCCTAATGACCGTATTTTTGATAATAGACAAGTTCAAATTCGCGATTTCTATAATCAAGCAATCGCCAAAATGGTCGGTGTTTATGACTTAAGACATCCCAAGAAAAATGTTGTTGAACCACAAATTCATATTGGTAAAAGTATTTATTCAATCGATTTTGAATTTCATAAACAATTAACTGGCCAAAAACTAGAAAAATTAATTTCAAGTTATAACCTGAATTTTTCTGGCTTAAGAACCATTAACCGCCGCGATGGTTTTGGCTCCGAATTTGTAGCTGTTTTTCCGAGTTCAGGAAATGAAGATATTAATGAATATATCCTAGACCCACTTAAATATAATTATAAAAATGGCGTTAATCCAAATATTCATAATGCACGCTACTTAGCTGCGACTATTGTAGCTGAACCCAAGCACGCGACCACTGTCGAAGAAATTATTAATAATCCAGAATTCGTGATTCGAGTTTATGACCCATATCGAACAGATAATATTAATGTAGCAGGCAAGCAATATCCGCTAGCAGCTAACTTTTCAGCACCTTATGGCCTATGGTTAGCCGAAAACAATTTAGGAGTTGCAGCCTATTTGAGTCTGATTGATCGCGATCAGCATTTAACTATGCCGCATCTCTATATGCTTGAACCGTATAATCCGAACAAAAAAATTATCGTGTTGGTACATGGTTTAGCAAGTAGCCCCGAGGCATGGATTGCACTGACCAATGATGTTATGGGCGATACGGTTTTAAGAGACAATTACCAAGTTTGGCAGGTTTTCTATTCGACCAACATGCCAATTTTGGAAAGTCGTTTTCAGATTTATGCACTCTTGAAACAAGCTTTTGATTCATTAAACCCAAGTGACCCTGCCGCGCATGATGCGGTCCTTGTTGGACATAGTATGGGAGGTATTATCAGCCGTTTACTGGTCAGTGATGGAGATATTACTAAACCTGCCTTAGAGTTGATGACGATTCGTCAGCAAAACCGCTTTAAAAAACATCCAATGGTTACTGAACGATTGCAAATGCATTCAATCAATAATTTTGATCGTGCAATTTTCTTGGCTTCTCCTCATCGCGGTACAGATTATGCGGATCGTTGGTTTACCTTGGCAGCACGTAAAATTATTCGTTTACCGGGTGCATTTTTGTCGGCTGTAGCGACTTCACTGACAACTGAAAATTTAGATGTTAAAGATTT
The DNA here is from genome assembly GCF_001541635.1 of Acinetobacter sp. LMB-5. Taxonomy (NCBI): domain Bacteria; kingdom Pseudomonadati; phylum Pseudomonadota; class Gammaproteobacteria; order Moraxellales; family Moraxellaceae; genus Acinetobacter; species Acinetobacter sp. LMB-5. The sequence goes on from NZ_LRDR01000006.1 coordinate 381,960, forward strand.
CTTGAGTAATATTGATAATGGTTTGATTCAAAATGGACCGAGCGATCTAAGTCATCAATCTAAATTTATGGAACTCACAAAAGATATTAATCCACACCAAGGATTAGTTTTCCACTCTATTATGGGTAACATCACCAAGAGTGATGATCCAAATGTGATTACCGATGGTATTGTCCCTTATAAGAGTGCTCACTTAGAAGGTGCAAAATCTGAGAAAGTTCTTCCAGGTGGTCATTCAATCCAACTGACACCACAAGCTGTATTAGAGTTACGTCGTATTTTACGAGAGCATTTAGTCGAACACGGTTTATATAAACCATAAAAAGAAAAAGAGCCAAAGGTTATCCTTTGGCTCTTTCGTTTTGGACTTAAATTTTACTGTCCAGAACGGATGATGTAATCAAACGCAGAGAGTGATGCTTTAGCGCCTTCACCTGTAGCAATAATGATTTGCTTGTAAGGTACAGTCGTACAGTCACCCGCAGCAAATACACCTTGCACATTGGTTTCGTTGCGGTCATTCACAATGATCTCGCCACGATTGGTTAACTCAACTTCACTGTCTTTCAAGAAGTCAGTGTTTGGCAGTAAACCAATCTGTACAAAGATCCCTGCAAGCTCGACCACATGCTCTTCATCGGTCGCACGGTCTTTATATTTCAAACCGGTCACTTGTGAACCATCGCCTAATACTTCGGTACTTAACGCATTCATAATCACCGTTGTGTTTGGCAGGCTATGCAATTTATTTTGCAAAACTTGGTCTGCACGAAGTTTGGTATCGAACTCAACCAGAGTGACATGCTCAACAATCCCTGCAAGGTCAATCGCAGCTTCAACACCAGAGTTACCGCCACCAATCACGGCAACACGTTTACCTTTGAATAATGGACCATCACAGTGTGGGCAGTAGGCAACACCACGGGTACGGTATTCTTGCTCA